>NZ_KB895827.1:0-303801 GCF_000374985.1 Micromonospora sp. CNB394
CACCGCGGCGGGCACGGGGATCCGGCAGGTCGGCCAGCGCTGCGGGCAGTCCAGCAGCGGTTTCGGGCACGGTGACATCCGGTGCGCTGGACACAGACGATATCAGCGATGATGGCAGGGCGGGCATGACTCACTTCGGACGATCAACAAGGCGTAGAGAACCTCGATGATCATTTAAACGAGTCATGCCCGCCCTGCTACCACCAGCACGGGCGCGTCTACACCAAGCGGATCAAGCCGGACACCCTCACGACTTTGCCGGGGCCCTGCCCGGACCCCCAACCCGTCCCACCGGCCGCCGTACACGGCCCCCGGCGCGGTCACGGCCGGCAGGCCGATCGCGCAACGCACCGCCCCGGTGCCGCCGACCTGTCGGGGCGCCCGGCTAGGCTCGCTCCGGCGCGCCGCGCCCGGCGATCATCGTTAGGGGATCACACGGTGAACGGCACCACACCGCCGAGACCTGGGAGTACGACCAGTTGACCGCACAGCCTGAGACCCTCTACGGGGCCGACGACCTGACGCATCTGGAGGGCCTCGACGCCGTCCGCAAGCGCCCGGGCATGTACATCGGCTCGACCGACAGCCGTGGCGTGGGTCACCTCGTCAATGAGATCCTCGACAACTCGACCGACGAGGGTGTCGCCGGTCACGCCACGACCGTCGACGTGATCCTGCACGCCGACGGGTCGGTCCAGGTCGACGACGACGGCCGGGGCATCCCCACCGACGTGCACGCCAAGTCCGGCATCTCCGGCGTCGAGCTGGTGCTGACCCGCCTGCACGCCGGCGGCAAGTTCGGCGGCTCCGGCTACAAGACCTCCGGCGGCCTGCACGGCGTCGGCGCGTCAGCGGTCAACGCACTGTCCCGCCGCTTCGACGTCACCGTCCGGCGCGGCGGCAAGGTCCACGCCATGTCGTTCCGCCACGGCGTGCCGGGCGTCTTCGACGGCGACGGGCCGGACGCGCCGTTCACCCCCGGCCCCGGCCTCCAGATCGTCGGCGCGATGAAGCGCGGACAGCGCACCGGCACCTCGATCCGCTGGTGGCACGACCCGCGCTACTTCGAGACCGGCGCCGCGCTCGACACCGAGGCCGTCCGGCTCAAGCTGCGCAACACCGCGTTCCTCGTCCCCGGCGTGGCCTACCGGCTGCGCGACGAGACCGGCGAGGAAGCCGTCGAGGAGCGCTTCCACTTCCCCGCCGGGCTCACCGACATGGTGGAGTTCCTCGCCCCGGCCGGCGACCGGCCGGTCTCCGGCACGCTGCTGGTCACCGGCGAGGGCACCTACCGGGAGAACGCCGCCGACGCCAACGGCGTGATGCAGTCCAACGTGCAGCGCCGCGCCGAGGTCGAGGTGGCGTTCCGCTGGGGCACCGGCTACGAACGCACCGTCGAGTGCTTCACCAACACCATCCGCAACGCCCACGGCGGCACCCACCGCAAGGGCTTCGAACGGGCGCTGGCCCGTACTCTCGCCGAGGCCGCCCGCAACGCCCGCGGCCTGCTCAAGCCCAAGGAGGACGCGCCCACGCTGGACGACGTCCTGGAGGGCATGACGGCGGTGGTGCACGTGCGCATCCCCGAGCCGCAGTTCACCTCGCAGACCAAGGACGAACTGTCCACCGCCGGCATCACCAAGGTGCTCCAAGGGCTCGTCGAGGCGCACCTCAAGAGCTGGCTGGACGACCGCCGGACCAAGGCCGAGGCCCGTACGGTGCTGCAGAAGATCGTCGACGCGGCCCGGGTCCGGCTCACCCAGAAGCAGCAGAAGGACGCCGCCCGCCGCAAGACCGCGCTGGAGGGCGCGGCCATGCCGGCCAAGCTCGTCGACTGCCGGGCCGCGGGCATCGAGAGAAGTGAGCTGTTCATCGTGGAGGGGGACAGCGCCCTCGGGACGGGGCGCCTCGCGCGGTCCTCCGAATACCAGGCGCTGCTGCCGATCCGCGGCAAGATCCTCAACGTGCAGAAGGCCAACCTCCAGCAGGTGCTGGACAACGCCGAGTGCGCCGCGATCGTGCAGGTGCTCGGCGCCGGCTCGGGCCGCACGTTCGACCTGTCCGCCCTGCGCTACGGCCGGGTGCTCATCATGGCCGACGCGGACGTCGACGGCGCCCACATCCGTACCCTGCTGATCACGCTGTTCGCCCGCTACATGCGGCCGCTGATCGAGGCCGGGCGGCTCTACGCGGCGATGCCGCCCCTGCACAAGATCACCACGAAGGGGCGCAGCCCGCAGACCGTCTACACCTACACCCAGGCCGAGATGGAGGCGACTGTCCGCAAGCTGGAGAAGGTCGGCAAGCAGATCGTCACGCCGATCCCGCGCTTCAAGGGCCTCGGTGAGATGGACGCCGACGAGCTGTGGGAGACCACCATGAACCCGGCCACCCGGGCGGTCCGCCGGATCACGCTCGACGACGTCGAGGCCGCCGAACGGATCCTCGAACTGCTCATGGGGGAGAAGGTCGAGCCCCGCCGCAACTGGCTGATCGACTCCGCCGACCGGGTCGACCGCGACGCCATCGACGCCTGACCAACGGGTTCGTCTGGAAGGAAACGCACACCATGGCACGCCGCAAGGACGACCGCACGAAGGCGGACCTGGCCGCCTTCGACCAGGCCGGCGCCCGCGTCTTCGACAACCCGCTGGTCACCGAGGTCTCGGACTCCTACCTGGAGTACGCGTTCTCGGTCATCCACTCCCGCGCCCTGCCCGACGCGCGCGACGGGCTCAAGCCGGTGCACCGGCGCATCCTGTGGTCGATGTACGAGCAGGGCCACCGCCCGGATCGCAGTCACGTCAAGAGCGCCCGCATCGTCGGCGACGCAATGGGCAAGTACCATCCCCACGGCGACACCGCCATCTACGACGCGATGGTGCGGCTGGCCCAGGACTTCTCGCTCAACGTCCCGCTCATCGACGGGCACGGCAACTTCGGCAGCCCGGATGACGGCCCGGCCGCGGCGCGCTACTGCGTCGTGGGTGACACCCGGATCCGCTTGGCCGACGGCAGCAGCCCACGGATCGGGGATGTGGTCGACCTGCCGCCGAACAGCGAGGCGGAGGCCGATTTCGAAGTCCTTGACAAGGACGGCAAAGCGGTCCGGGTCAACAAGGTCTTCAACTCGGGCGTCCACCCGACGCTCCGCATCACGACTGAGACCGGATTCTCCCTGCGTGGTAGTGAGAATCATCTGGTTCTCTGCCTCGAAGCTCCGGTGGGCGTCCCTGTCTTCCAGTGGCGTCGGCTCGACGAGGTGACGCCGGGCTCGGTGGTCTGTATCGCTCGGAACGCATGGAACCAGGTCGTCCCCGCCGCCCGTGAGTACATGCTCGGCGTGCTCGGTGGTGCCTGGGTCTCTGAAGGCTTCGCGAGCGAGTCGCGGGCAGGATTCAGCAATACCGACGAGCACTTCTTCGGCGAGGTCCTGCATGCCTACGACCATGTCGTGGCTGGACGACGCTACGTCAGCGACCGGCACACGCGCCGAGACCGTCGCCGCATATACGAACTCGACGTCCAGGACGTCGCCGGCGGGATGGAGGCCTTCCGAGCGAGTCCACTCGCCGAGCTCATCGGTCACCAGGCGAGGGACAAGTTCGTGCCCGAGTTCGTCTGGGCAGGGGGTTGGGGCATCAAGCGGGCCTTCCTGATGGCCCTCTTCGAAGGTGACGGCGGAGTCCGCGTCGCCAACAACAGCTTCACCATCCAGTACACGAGCTATAGCGAGCGTCTGACTCGGGAGGTTCAAGAACTGCTCGCGGAGTTCGGTGTGATCGCCTGTCGGCGCCACTACACCCGGCCCAGTGGCTCGGTGGAGCACCGCTTGGTGATATCCGGGACGCGAAACATCGGGGCGTTCGCAACTCGTGTCGGCTTTCTCCGTACCAAGCAGGCGGTGCTGGCCAAGATGCTGCGGCACGCGCCGCTGCGCCCGCATCGGCTCAGTCAGGACCATGTCCCCTTTGTGGCCGAGTACGTACGCAGCAGCATCGACTTCGATCGTCGGGGCAGCGGACGTAAGTGGCTCACCAGCCACAACTTCGATCGTGTCGAGCGGTGGGAGACCGAACGACTCCGCATCATCGATCGCATCAAGGACACCGAGATCCTTGCCACGATCCTGCCCGTCATGGATGCGGGCTATCGGTACGAGAAGGTCGCCGCGGTCTCTTCCGACGAGCCGGCGGAGGTCTATTCCGTTCGAGTCGAATCCGCCGACCATTCCTTCCTGGCCGGTGGTTTCGTCAACCACAACACCGAGGCCCGGATGTCCCGGGAGGCGATGCTGCTCGTCGGCGAGCTGGGTGAGGACACTGTCGACGTCGAGCCGAACTACGACGGCTCGCTGACCCAGCCCACGGTGCTGCCGGCGGCGTTCCCGAACCTGCTCGTCAACGGCGCGTCAGGCATCGCGGTCGGCATGGCCACAAACATGATCCCGCACAACCTCGGTGAGGTGGTCCAGGCCGCCCGCTGGCTGATCAACCACCCGGACGCCACGCTGGACAAGATCATGGAGTTCGTGCCCGGCCCCGACCTGCCCACCGGCGGGTTGCTGCTCGGCCTGGACGAGGTGCGCCGCGCGTACGAGACCGGGCGCGGCGTGGTGCGCATGCGCGGCCGGGTGGAGATCGGCCCGCTGGAGGGCAGCCGCGGCCGGCAGGCCATCACGGTCACCGAGTTGCCGTACGGCGTCGGCGCCGAGAAGGTCATCGCGGCCATCACCAACGAGGTGAACAAGACCAAGCGGCTCACCGGAATCGCCGACGTCAAGGACCTCACCGACCGGGAGAACGGCACCCGGCTGGTGGTGGAGTGCAAGGTCGGCGTGAACCCGCAGGCCCTGCTGGCCGACCTCTACCGGCTCACCCCGCTGGAGCAGTCCTTCGGCGTGAACAACCTGGTGCTCGTCGACGGCCAGCCCCGCACGCTGGGGCTCAAGGAACTGCTCGACGTGTTCCTGGCGCACCGCTACGAGGTGGTGACCCGGCGCAGCGCGTATCGCAAGCGCAAGCGGGAGGAGCGCCTGCACCTGGTCGACGGTCTGCTGATCGCCCTGCTCGACATCGACCGGGTGGTGAAGCTGATCCGCGCCAGCGAGGACGCGCAGGCCGCCAAGGACGGCCTGATGCAGAAGTTCAAGCTCTCCGAAATCCAGGCGAGCTACATTCTGGATACTCCGCTGCGCCGGCTGACCAGGTACGACCGGCTGGAACTGGAGGCCGAGCAGGAGAAGCTGCGCGGCGAGATCGCCGAGCTGTCGAAGATCCTGGACGACGACAGGGTGCTGCGGAAGGTGGTCTCCGACGAGCTGGCCGCGGTGGTCAAGCAGTTCGGCGCGCCGCGGCGCACCACGCTCGTCGACGGTGACCTCAAGGAGGTGCTGGCCGCCTCGGTGCCCGCCGGTCCGCTGGAGGTCGCCGACGACCCGTGCCAGGTCATCCTCTCCGCCACCGGGTTGGTGGCACGCACCGCGGCCGAGTCGGAGGAGGCCGCCGAGGCGCGGCGGCGCAGCGGCCGGGTCAAGCACGACGCGGTACGCGCGATCGTGCACTCCACCGCCCGCGGCCGGGTGCTGCTGGTGACCAGTGCCGGCCGCGCGTTCAAGATCGACGTGCTGCCGTTGCCGGTGCTGCCGGAGCAGTCCGGCACGGTGTCGCTGCGTGGCGGCATGTCGGCGGCGGAACTGGCGCCGCTGGAGCCGGGCGAGACGGTGGTCGGGCTCGCCCCACTGGGTCCGTCCGCGCAGGGGTCGCCCGGCCTGGCGCTCGGCACCCGGGCGGGCGTGGTGAAGGTGTGCGCCCCGGACTGGCCGGTCCGCTCCGACGAGTTCGAGGTGATCTCGCTGCGCGACGGCGACGAGGTGGTCGGCGCGACGTGGCTGACCGACGGCGCCGAGACGTTGGCGTTCGTCTCCTCGGAGGCGTCGCTGCTGCGCTTCGCCGCCTCCGTGGTACGCCCGCAGGGGCTCAAGGGCGGCGGCATGGCCGGCATCAACCTGCCAGGCGACGCCCGGGTGGTCTTCTTCGGCGCGATCCGCACCGACGACACGAAGCACGGTGAGCCGATGGTGGTCACGTCGACCGGCGCCACGGTGAAGGTGACGCCGTTCAAGGCGTATCCGGCGAAGGGGAGGGCGACCGGCGGCGTACGCGCGCAGCGGTTCCTCAAGGGTGAGATGGAGCTGTCGGTGGCGTGGATCGGCCCGCGGCCGGTGGGTGCGACGGCCACCGGCGACCCGGTGGAGCTGCCCCCGGCCGACCCGCGCCGTGACGGCTCCGGTTTCGCCGTGATGCTGGGCCCCACCGTGGTGGGCCACCACATCGACCGCGACTGACGAGGTGGGGGCGGGGCGCCTGGCCCCCGCCCCACCGCGCAGTCGCGCCCGCTCGTCTTTCGCCCTCGCCCGCGCACCCGGCCCGGCGGCCCAGCCTCCGGCCCCGACCTGCCGGCCTGCCCTCCTGACCCGACCCCACCCGTCTCGGCCCTGCCCGACCCGGTTGATCAAGGAGTTTGCGGCCCTTTCCCGGCTCCCGCCGACCACAAACTCCTTGATCACCGCAGCGGGTGCGGGTGCGGGTGCGGGTGCGGGGTGAGGGGTCAGAGTTCGGGGGCGGGGGACTGGCGGGACTCGGGGGTGGTGCCGCGCAGGCGGGCGATCAAGCGCATCCCGTGGTAGATGACCAGGGCGGCGGCGGTACCCAGCGCGATGCCGTTGAACGACAGGTCACCGGCGGCAAGCGTGTAGTTGGCGGCGCCGATGATCACCGCCACCGCGGCGGTGAACAGGTTGATCGGGTCGTGGAAGTCGACCCGGCTCTCGATCCAGATGCGGGCGCCCAGGATGGCGATCAGGCCGTACAGGGCGGTGGTGGCGCCCCCGAGCACACCGGCCGGCACGGTCAGGATCAGCGCGCCGAACTTCGGGCAGAGCCCGAGCAGGATCGCGGTGCCGCCGGCCACCCAGTACGCGGCGGTGGAGTAGACGCGGGTCGCCGCCATCACGCCGATGTTCTCCGCGTACGTGGTGGTGCCGGAACCGCCGCCGGACCCGGCCAGCACCGTGGCGACGCCGTCGCCGAGCAGCGCCCGGCCCATGTCGCGGTCCAGGTTGCGGCCGGTCATCGCGGCGACCGCCTTGACGTGCCCGGCGTTCTCCGCGATCAGCACCAGGATCACCGGGATGACCAGTACGACGGCGCGCGCGTCGAAGCTCGGCGTGTGGAACTCGGGGAATCCGATCCAGTCCGCCTGGCGCAGCCCGCTGACGGCCTGCTGGTCGAGGTTGCCGGTGAACGCGGCGACCACCCAGCCGACCACCACGCCGACGAGGATCGACAGCCGCGCCGCGAAGCCGCGGAACAGCACAGTGGTGAGCAGGATCGCGGCGAGGGTGATCACGGCGATCAGCGGCTGGGCCTTCACGCCGGTGCCGGAGCCGTCGCCGTCCCAGGCGACCGGCGCGAGGTTGAGGCCGATCAGCATGACGATCGCGCCGGTGACCACTGGCGGCATCAGCGCGTCGATCCAGCGGGAACCGGCCACCTGCACCACCACGCCGACGATCGCCAGCGCGACGCCCGCGACGACGATGCCGCCGAGGGCCGCGCCGATGCCGCCGTCGGTCTTCGCCGCCAGCACCGGCGCGATGAACGCGAACGACGAGCCGAGGTACGAGGGCAGCCGGTTGCCGGTGATCAGCAGGAACAGCAGCGTGCCGAGCCCGGAGAACAGCAGTGTGGTGGCGGGCGGGAACCCGGTGATCAGCGGGACGGTGAAGGTGGCGCCGAACATGGCGACCACGTGCTGCACGCCCACGCCGATGGTGCGCGGCCAGGAGAGCCGTTCGTCGGGCGCGACCACGTCGCCGGGGCGTACCTGGCGGCCGTCGCCGTGCAGGGTCCACGGGGACCAGCGGGGGGTGGGGGACTGGGTCATCGGTCGCCCTTCGCGTCATCGGGTGACGGGGGCGTGATCGACCCTGGGAGTTGTTTCTAGCACGTACCCTGCCCGGATGTGGGCCCGCCCCGGGCTCAGGCGACGCCGGTGGGACGGAACTGGACACTGACCCGGGGGCCGACCGGCCGGGTGGTCTTCGGCACGGCGTGCTCCCAGGTGCGCTGGCAGGAGCCGCCCATCACCACGAGGTCGCCGTGGCCGAGCGGGAACCGCAGGCCGCCGCCTCCGTCACGAGGTCGCAGCAGCAGCGCGCGCGGGGAACCGAACGAGACGATCGCCACCATGGTGTCGGTGTGCGCGGAGCGGCCGTGGGTGTCGCCGTGCCAGGCCACGCTGTCGCGGCCGTCGCGGTAGAGGCACATGCCGGCGGTCACGAACGGTTCGCCCAGCTCGGGCGCGTAGTGGCGGGTGAGCGCCTCCCGGGCCGCGGTGAGCACCGGGTGCGGCAGCGGGCGGCCGGCGGCGTACCAGCAGAGCAGCCGGGGCACGTCGACCTCGGTGTCGTACATGGTCCGGCGTTCGGCCCGCCACGGCACGTCGTGGCGCAGCGTGTCGAGCACCTCGTCGGAGCCGCGTACCCAGCCGGGCAGGTGGTCGACCCAGGCGCCCCGGCTCAGCTCGTGCCGGCGCAGCGCCCCGGCGAGCGGGCCCAGGGCCGGGCCCTGCTCGGCCAGGTCGAGCATCGAGGGCTGGTACGCGTCGGACACGCAGCCGATCGTACCGTGCCCTCGAACAGGCGTACGACGATCAGCGTCGCAGCATCCGGCGGACCGTGCCCGGGACGGCCTGCTTGATCCGCTCCCGGAGCTGCTGCGAGCGGACCGCGTCGACGGTGGCGGTGAGCTTGGCGTTCTCGTCGCGCAGCCGCTCGATGCGGGTCAGCAGCTCGGCCGGCGGGGTGGCGGCGGCGGGCCGGACGGCCGGCGGGAACACCGTCTCGGCCACCCGGCGGTCGAAACGCGCGGCGCTGTCGCCGTCGCCGAACGAGGTGCCGAGGTCGTGCTTGGCCAGGAACGCGGTGATGGTCTCGAAGCGGGCCTTGTGGCCGTCGTTGAGCGCGGTGTAGTCGGCCTCCGCGTAGAGGTCGGCGGCGTCGACGTCGGCCGGCACGTCCCGCATGATCCGGTGCGGGATGCCGAAGTAGCGGGCCAGTTCCAACGTGCGCGAGTCGTGGGCGAACAGATAGCCGGGCGTGCCGGCGACGAGCGCCGTGATGGTGCCGTGGATGCGGGTGCCGAACGCGAAGTCGTACCCGGACAGGTGCGACATCCAGGTCCACGGGTCGACGAACATGCGCACCTTGTCCTCGGCGAACAGCGGGTGCGAGGTGTGCAGCGGGATGTCGCTGCTCTGGCCCCGGTGCTCGGGCGCGTCGCCGTAGAGCAGGGTGCCGAGCGTCCGCAGGTCCTGCGGGATGTAGCAGAGGTTCGGGTAGCGCTCCTGGTGGTGGCGGACCACCGAGGCCATCGAGCGGACGTACGGGGAGATGGTGAGCGCGACCTTCGAGTCGGCGGTCAGCTCCGGCCGGGTCTTCTCCAGGCGGAACTCCTCGCCGTGCAGGAACATCGACGGACAGCCGATCTGCTCCACCGCGGAGAAGCCCAGCGCGTTGAGGTAGCTCTCGGTCACCTCGCCGCGTACGCCGATGCTGTGCGACCGGTCCAGCACGGCCTTGCAGAACGCGCGGACCGGCTCGTCGATCGGCCGCAGGTACTCGCGGTCGCCGTCGACGTTCGTCTGCACGCCGACGCCGAGCACCACCACCGGGATCTTCAGCCGCTCGATCAGTTTGGTCAGCGGCGTCAGGCGGTGCACGAAGCTGCGCCGGAACGCGTTGGCGAGCGGTACGACGAACACGTCGTGCCGCTCGTTGATCTCGTCGGCGAGGCGCGGCCCGGCCGGGCTGCGGGTCGCGGTGATCTCGGCCGTGGAGGTGGCGAGCAGCTTGTGCGCGGCGTGGCTGAAGACCAGGTTGCCGCTGTTGTCCCCGATCCAGTTGCCGGCGAACGTCTCCTCCGGTGTGAGGACGTCGAACGGGCCCTTGCGGGCGCGGAGCAGGATCCGCTGGTGCATCCGGTTCGCTCACCTTCCGTACGGCCCGGTGTGCGGGCGGGAGCCGGGTGGGCTCCGGCGCGTGCAGGAACAGGAATCCTATCCGCCGCCCCGGCGGAGCCGAGCGGACGTCGGCTCGCCGGGAACGTCCCTGTTCTCCCGGGGTAGGGTGCCCGGAATGACCAGCGCGCCGACCGTCACCCGTGCCCCACGACTGCCGTCGCTGACCGGATTGCGGTGGGTCGCCGCGCTGCTGGTCTTCGGCTTCCACGCCGGCACCATGGGGATCGTCGCCGAGCCGCACCTGAAGACCGTGGTGGACAAGGCGTTCAGCCTGGGCCTGTCCGGCGTCGAGTTCTTCTTCATCCTCAGCGGGTTCGTGCTGGTCTGGTCGTACCGGGACGGGGAGCGCGCGTGGACGTTCCTGCGCCGCCGGTTCGCCAAGATCTACCCGAACCACGTGGTGACGTTCGTCGCGGCGCTGGCGGTCGCGGCCTGGTTCGCCGACCCGGTGGTGCCGTGGGCCGCGATCGCCAATTTCTTCCTGGTCCAGGCGTGGATCCCGCTGGGCGGCTACTTCTACAGCGTCAACAACGTGAGCTGGTCGCTCTCCTGCGAGCTGGCCTTCTACCTGTGCCTGCCGCTCGTGGTGCCGTGGCTGCGCCGGGCCCGTACCGGCGTGCTGCGCACCGTGCTGGTCGCGGCGCCGCTGCTCATCCTGGCGCTGTGGCCCGGCCAGCACCTCGTGCCGGAGGAGCAGCGGTGGTGGTTCACCCAGATCTTCCCGGTGACCCGGTCGCTGGAGTTCTGGATGGGCGTGGCCGCCGCCGAGCTGATGCGCCGGCACCGCTGGCGCGGACCGAACCTCGCCGCCGCCACCGGGATCTTCGTCGCCACCTGGGTGGTCGCCGCGCTGTGGATCCCGGCCGAGTTCTGGGCGGCGCTGCTCGCGGTCGCGTACCTGCTGGTCATCGCCGCCGCGGCGGACGCCGACGTGCGTGGCCGGCGCACCCCCTGGCGGTCCCGGGCGATGGTCTGGCTCGGTGAGGTCTCGTTCGCCTTCTACCTGGTGCACGTGCTGGTCATGGTCACCGTGCTGCGGCTGACCGGGCACTGGGGGACCGGGCTGCCCGGCTGGCGCGGCCCGGTCGCGGTGCTCGGCTTCCTGGTGGTCACGCTCGCGCTGGCCGCCGCGCTGCACCGCTGGGTGGAGGTGCCGATGATGCGCCTGCTCGGCCCGTCCCGCCGGGCCCGCGCGGCGTCGCGCGCACCGGCCGTGCCGGCTCCGCGCGAGCCCGCCGAGGCAACCGCCGGCCCGGCCGCCGACGACGGCGCGAGGCCCGTCACCGGTCCGGCCGAGGGCATCGAGTACGCCGGGCGGCGTCGCCCGGACTGACCCGCGCACACGTCCGCCGGTCGATCCGCGACACGCCGTGCGGCGGTGTGCTCGTGAGGGATCGGCGGTAGTTTGTACCCGTGCTTCCGATCGCGCTCACCTGCCCCGTGTGGTGGGTGGCGCGCTGGACCGCCCGGATGCTCGCCAGTCTCGCCGTGGTCGTCGCCTGTTCGTCCGGCGCCGCCACGCTGCCGGCCGGTGTCGCCGCTGCCGCCCCGGCTCCGGCGGTCGCCGCGTCGGCGTACCCGGTCGTGGACGCCCCGACCGCCGCGCGGCCGGAAGTCGACCGCGTCGCCGAGCGGCACGCCGGTCCCGCCGGGGTTCCGGGGCCCGCGCCCCGGGCCGCCGCCCCGGCCGTCGCGGAGCCGGTCCCGGCCGGCCGGACCGCCGCGCCGGCCGGCCCACGGGCCCCGCCCGCCCGCTGATCCGCCCACGGGCCGCGCCCGTTCCCCGCACCCACCGAACTCATCTCCGCACCCGCCCCCGGCGCCCTTGCACCGGCCGCCCGGCGAGGTCGTGCGGGCCCTCCCGCCAGGTCCTTCCGATGAGGTGCCGACCATGTCGCAGACCGCTCTGTACCACTTCCTCACCTCCGTGCCCGAGGCCGCCGCCATCTGGTCCTTCCTGCTGCTGCTCGCCCTCGGCCTGCTCGCCGCGCTCGTCGCCCGCCCCGAACGCGACCCCGTACCGGATGCCGTCGCCGAACCGGCCGACGCCGACGCCGCCCGCCGCGACGACCTGGTCCGGTACGCCGAGGAGGTGGCGGTGGCAGCCGCCGGGGCCGCCCAGACGGCCGGTCGCCGCCGGGAGCGGTGGCTGGCCGAGCAGGACGAGGCGGACCGGGCCTGGACCGCGTACGACGAGGCGGACGCCGCCGCCCGCCGCCTGGCCGGCGCCGCCGCGCTGGCCGCCCCGCGCACGCCTCGCACCCCGGCGGAGTACGCGGCCCGGGAACGCTGGCTGCACCACGCCGCCATGACCGCGCACTGGCGGGGCGACCTGACCGCCCGCCAGCTCGCCGACGTGCTGGCGGGCCGCAACGGGTGGGATCCGCGCCGGCACCCGGCCGAGCAGGAGATCGTGCTGGCCCGGACCATCAGGGACGGGCGCCGGGCCGGATGGGAGAGCGCCGCCGCGCGGGAGCGGGCGGCCTGGCGGGACGCGGAACTGGCTGCCGAGGCCGCCCGGACGCTCGCCGCCGAGGCGTACGCGGCCGCGGCGGCGCTGCGGCCCGCCCCGGCGTACGAGAGCGCGACGACGAGCCCCGTGCCGGTGCCCGCGTCGGTCCGCAACGCCCGGTGGCGCCCGGCCCGGGTGGGCTGAGACGGCCGTCTCGACCGAATCGTTACCCGGAAGGTGGTGAGCCCGGTCACCCGCGTTACCGAAACGGGCGCCGGGCGCAGAACGGGTCATCGAGTCGCGCAATTGCCGGCCCGGTGGTCGCGGTCTGTCCGCTTTTCGCCGCGCGGTGCCGTCGAAACTGCTTGTCCCATTGAGTGAAGTGAGTAACAGGGTGTTCCGAAATCCGTT
Organism: Micromonospora sp. CNB394; assembly: GCF_000374985.1. Lineage (NCBI taxonomy): Bacteria > Bacillati > Actinomycetota > Actinomycetes > Micromonosporales > Micromonosporaceae > Micromonospora > Micromonospora sp. CNB394. Next base: position 12,947 of record NZ_KB895827.1, read on the forward strand.
ACCGCAGATCACGTTTACCCAGGTGGGAGCGCTTGGCATCGGACATACCCACCGGTAGTGTCGGCGCGGTCCGATGCGGTAATCGATCGCCGACGGCGACGCCGCACCGACCCGCCTAATCGTGTTCCACGAACCGGGGACCCACGAGCAACATCGGGGTGAATCCGCGAGCCCACGGCCCGCGGTAGGGCGTACTTCCCGCCCGAATCCGTCAGCTAACCCGGTCGGCGGCCACGGAAGGAGTACCCCTCGTGCCCATCCCTCGATCGTCCCCCCGCCTCCACGGCGACGCGGTGCCCGCGCCGGCCTGACGCGCGACCGGCAAAACCGCCCCCTCGGGCGCCCGGCATCACGGGCGTTCCCGATCCCCCGGCCATCCGGCCCATTCAGCACGTGTGAGTTCCTCCGCGTGCCGGGCCGGCCTGCGCCACACACCCCGTGGAGGATTTCGTGAAGCACCACCTGAAGCGTCAACTGCGACGGATCGTCACCGAACGTCCGTACCGGATCATCGCCGGATCGGCCGCCGCGCTGGTGCTGGCCGCCGGCGCCGGCACCGTCGCCACCGCCGGTGACGACGCCCCGGTCCAGGAGAACACCGCGGCGGTCGCCGATCTCGGCGCCGCCCGCCTCGGCGAGCAGCCCGCCGCCCGCAGCGAGGCCCGCATCGCCGTACCGCAGGCGTCGCCCAGCGTCTCCGCCGCGCCCAGCGCCTCCGCCGTGCCCAGCGCGTCGCCGACAACCGCCCGGCCGGCCAAGGCCGCGGCCGACCCGGACACCACGCCCGAGGCCGAGCCGAAGCCGCCGTCGAGCAAGTCGCTCGACTACGACTACCAGGCGCAGATCAACTACTTCTACTGCGGCCCGGCCGCCGTGCGCAACGCGCTCAGCGCCGCCGGCATCGAGCGCACCCAGGACGCGCTCGCCGGCCCGCTCGGTACCACCGAGATGGGCACCAACTCGGCCGAGGACACCACCCGGGTGCTCAACCAGCAGGTCAATGGCAACCCGTACCGGACCCGGATGATTCCCGGCTCGGCCACTCCGGCCCAGATGGACCGCCTCCAGGCCGACGTGGTCGAGGCGATCAACGACGGCCGCGGGATCGTCGCGAACGTCGCCGGTACCGCCACCGACACCAACGGCGGCTGGCACTCGTTCCCGGGCGGCCACTACGTCGCGGTGGTCGGCTACAAGGACGACGGCCGGACCGTGCGGATCGCCGACTCGGCCGACCCGTCGCTGCCGTCGTACTGGGTGACCACTATCGACCTGGCGCACTGGATCGCCAGCCGCGGCTACTCCGCCTGACCGTCCTGACACGCCGGAGGCCGGCACCCCGTTCCGGGGTGCCGGCGCGGCCCTCGCACGCGCCCTTGCGCGCCGATCTTGGACTTGTGGCGCCCAGTGTGTCCGGCTCGCCCGCGATGGAAGGTGCCACAACTCCAAGATCGCAGAGGTTTCGGGGCGGCCCTGGGCGCAAGATGGGATCGGTGGAGATCTTGGTGGAAAAGGGCCCCTATGCGGGCCGTTTGGTACCAAGATCTCTCGGAGCCGGGAGCCCTTGACAACTCCACTCACAGGCCGATGGTGAGGGTGGAGCGTGGGCGGGGCGGGCGGGTTCGGTCTCGCCTGACCGGTGCGGGCGGTGGCAGACTGCGCCAATGGGCGATACGACGGGGAAGCGGCACCTGATTCTCCTGCACGGCATGGGCGCCACCGGCGAGGTGTGGCTGCCCTGGGCACCGCTGCTGGAGCGCCGCTGGCCCGGCCGCTGGCTCGCCCCCGACCTCGCGGGTCACGGCTGGTCGCCGCCGCTGCCCGGCTACTCGTTCGAAGCCCTGGCCCAGCGCGTCGCCGACGGGCTCGGCCCGGTCCGGCTCGGCCCCGACGACCGGCTGGTGGTGCTCGGGCACTCGCTCGGCGGGGTGGTGGCACTGGCGCTCGCGGCCCGGCAGCGGGGACATCCGGTCGACGCGGTCGTGGGGCTCGGCATCAAGGCGGTCTGGTCCCCGGCCGAACTGGCGAAGTCGCAGGAGCTGGCCGCCCGGCAGGTCACCTGGTTCGCCACCCGGGACGAGGCGGCTCGCCGCTACCTGCGGGTGTCCGGGCTCGCCGGGCTGTTCGCCCCGGACCACCCGGTGGTGGAGGCGGGGCTGCGGCGGGAGGACGGCCGCTGGCGGCTCGCCATGGACCCGGCCGCGTTCGCGGTCGGCGAGCCCCGGTTGCCGGTGCTGCTGGCCGCCACCGACGTGCCCGTCCTGCTGGCCCGGGGCGAGCTGGACCCGATGGTGACCGACGCGCAGCTCAAGGAACTGGGCGCACCGGTGGCCACGCTGCCCGGGCTGGGCCACAACGCGCACGTCGAGGACCCGGAGGCGGTACTCGCCCTGCTCGACCCGTACCTCTGAGCGGGCCTACACCTCGGCGCGCGGCGCCGGGACCGCCCAGTCGGGTTCCAGCTCGCGGCGGGCGGCGGCGAGGAACGCCTCGGCGTACCCGTCGGCGGGGAAGTCGCCCAGGTAACGCGTCCGGGCCGCCCAGCGTTGCGCCGCCTTCGGGTCGGCGTCGAGCAGGCCGGTGAGCACGTCGTCCACGTTGGACATGTCCCGCCGCAGCACGTAGCCGGACGCCGCGAGCGGGAACCGCTCGACGAAGTGCTCGCCGTCGGCACCGGTGTCGGTGACCGCGTACGGCTTGCCGGAGTAGAGCCAGTCGGAGATGACCCCTGATACGTCGGAGACCAGCGCGTCGGCGCGGTTGACGCACTCGGTGAGCGTCAGCGCGCGGCTCGCGGCGGCACCGAACAGGTGCGGCCGGCCGGTCTTCGCCCGGTCGGCGGCGAGCAGTTCGGTGAGCCGGGCGAGCTGGCGGGCCGAGGCCGGGTTCTTGTCGGTGTACGGGTGGGCGCGCAGGATCACCGCGGCGCCCCGGTCGATCAGCCGGCGGATCAGCGTCTCGGCCACCGGCAGCGAGCAGTAGTTGGCGTCGGCGTGGTGCCCGGTCCAGGTCGGGGTGTAGAGGACCGTCGGGTGCGCCGGCGGGGTGACCGGCTCCCGGCGTACCTCGATGGCCTCGACCTGGGGGCGGCCGACCACGACGAACTTGTCGGCGGGGATCTCCACGCCGGCGCGGGCGTACCTGTCGATCGCCGCCTGCCCGGCCACGAAGATCTTGTCGAAGATGGCCGAGACCGGGTTGGCGCTTGGCGCCTTGTCGCTGTCGCCGTGGTGCAACTGCACGTGGGTGAGCTGGTTGAACCGGATCACGTGGGCGTTCTTCGCGCCGTGGTTGACGTAGAACGCCACCCGCAGGCTCGGCACCAGCGCCTCGTCCAGCGCCTTCAGCGTGGGGCAGAGGACCACCGGGGCGCTGGTGGCGGCGGCCACCGTCGCCAGGAACTCCGGCTCGCGCAGCACCACCACGAACGGGCGGCCGATCCGCTCCAGGTACGGCAGCCACATGGTGACCTGGTACTCCGAGCCGGGCGGGGCGGAGAAGTGCAGCAGGAACTCGGGCTGGTGGCGGCGCAGCGCCCGGCCGACCGGTCCACCTCCGGCGGGCGGCCGGAACCGGCGCCGGGCGAGGTCCAGCGCGACCGCACCGCATCCGGCGCCGACGAGCAGCGCGGCGGCGAGCGCCGTCCAGGCGGGAAGTGCCAGGGCGGCGGCGAGCGCCACCACGGCGAGCAGCACCAGCAGCGCGTCGCCGAGCCGGGCGGCGACCACGGGTGTCCACGTACGGACCGGGAGGTTCGCCGCGCGGATCTCCAGCGCGCCGGCCTGCCGCAGCGGGCCGACCAGCAGCACCAGGCCGAGCAGGACCAGCGCGGTGGCGGCCAGCGCCGGGTCGAAGCCGTCGTCGAGGCGACGCGCGTAGCCGACCAGGATGCCGGCGGCGACGAGCACCGTCTCGGCGAGCCCGTCGGCCGACGGCCGGACCCGGCGCTCCCAGGCGGTGGCGGCGAGCGCCGCCACCGCCAGGGCCAGGCCCCAGCCGGTGGCCCCGGTGAGCGCCACGACGAGGAAGGCCAGCACCGCCAGCCCGGTGGTCAGCACCCGGGCGAGCAGCTTGCGGACCAGGTCACCACGCATCTGGTACGTCCCGTTGGATTCAGGCGTCGGCGGACAGCGCGGACCGGTCCGGGCCCGGCTGGGCCGGTACGGCGGCCACCTGCTCGCCGGGGGCCCGGCGCACGTCGACCACCTGGCCGGTCAATTCGGAGATCAGCACGTCCAGGGACGCCTGCGCGACCGCCTCGGAGGAGAGCAGCGTGTGCTCCGGCTCCTCGCCGAACGCCCGCGTCCGCATCGGGGTGGCGGTGCGTTCCGGGTTGACGCAGTTGACCCGGACGCCGAACTCGGCCCACTCGTCGGCGAGCGCCTGCGTCAGGTTGACCAGCGCGGCCTTGGTGGCCGAGTACAGCGCGTAGCGGGCCCGGCCCCGGGTGTAGGAGCTGGACGTGTAGAGCAGCAGCTGACCCTTTGTCTGCTGGAGGTACGGCAACGACTGGCGCGCGATGGTGACCGGGCCGACGAAGTTGACGTGCAGGAGACGGTCCATCGTCTCGGAGTCCATCTCGGCCAGCGCACCCTTCTCCAGGATGCCGGCGGTGACCACGACGTGGTCGATCCGGCCGGTCGCCTCGAACGCGGTCTTCAGCGCGGCGGCCACGTCCTCGGCGCGCTCGACGTGCGTGCCGGTGGTGGAGCGGCTGAACGGGAAGACCTGGGCGCCGTAGCCGCGGGCCAGCTCGGTCAGGTCGTGGCCGATGCCGTAGCTGCCGCCGAAGACCACGATGGTCCGGCCGGTCAGCTCCTCGGCGTAGCTGCGGTGGTCGGTCAGGCGGGGCGCCTGGGCGGCGGCGAGCTGGAACAGCTTGTCGGCCAGGTGCACGTCGACCGGGTGGGTGACCTTGATGTTCTCGTCCGAGCCGTCGATCACCTTGATCGGCGTGCCGGGCAGGTAGCGCAGCACCACGCCGCAGTCGTCGGTGGCGGCGAAGTCGGGGTCGCCCTCGGCCCGGCGGTACGCCTCGCGGATGGTGCCGGAGCGGAACGCCTGCGGGGTCTGGCCGCGGCGCAGCCGGGAGCGGACCGGGATGTCGGTGATGCAGTCGTCCGCGTCCACCTGGATGATCGTGTCGGCGGACGGGATGGCCACGTCGACAGCCGAGTACGTCCAGAGCGCGTTCACGCACTCGCGCACGATCCGGGCGCTGACCAGCGGGCGGACCGCGTCGTGGAAGAGGATGTTGACGTCGCCCTCGCCGACCGCGTCGAGCGCGATCCGGGTGGTGTCGTTGCGGGTCTCGCCGCCCTCGATCACCTTGGTGACCTTGCGGAAGCCGGCGTCGGCGACGATGCGCTGCGCGTCCGGCACGTGCCCGGTGGCCATCAGCACGACGATCTCGTCGATCTCGGGTGCGGCCTCGAAGACGGCCAGGGTGTGCTCGATGATCGGCTTGCCGGCGATCTTGAGGAGCTGCTTCGGGATGCCCAGCCCGAGGCGCGTGCCGGTCCCCCCGGCGAGGATCACGGCCACCGTACGCGCGGGGCGCCAGGGTGCCGGGCTCGCCGGCGCGGCGTCCGGTGCGGTGGTGTGGTCCTGCGTCATTGCCGTACCTCACTCTGGGTGAAAGGGGATGGGTCCGAAAACCTTAACGCGTACGCGGGAGCGCACCGCTCCGGGCGGAACCCGGTGCGGTGCGCTCCGGGGCGCTACTTCTGGTTCTCGTACGCGTCGCAGACCTCCTTGGTGGGGCCGTCCATCTTCAGGACGCCGCTCTCCAGCCAGATGGTCCGTTCGCAGGTGTCCCGGATCGAGCCGATCGAGTGGCTGACCAGGAAGACGGTGCCGGCGCTGTCGCGCAGCTCGCGGACCCGCTGCTCGCTGCGGACCCGGAACTTGCGGTCGCCGGTGGCCAGCGCCTCGTCGATGAGCAGCACGTCGTGCTTCTTCGCCGAGGAGATCGCGAAGCGCAGCCGCGCGCCCATGCCGGAGGAGTAGGTGCGCATCGGCAGCGAGGCGAAGTCGCCGCGCTCGTTGATTCCGGAGAACTCGATGATCTCCGGGGCGATCCGCTTGACCTCGTCCGGGTGCATGCCCATGGCGAGGCAGCCGAGCACCACGTTGCGCTCGCCGGACAGGTCGTTGAGCAGCGCGGCGTTGACGCCGAGCAGCGACGGCTGGCCCTGGGTGTAGACGGCGCCGCGGGCCGGCGGGAGCAGCCCGGCGATGGCGCGCAGCAGCGTGGACTTGCCGGAGCCGTTGCTGCCGATCAGGCCGATCGCCTCACCCTCGTACGCGGTGAAGCTGACGCCCTTGACCGCGTGCACCTCGCGGATGTTCGGCGCCTTGGTGCGGGAGACGATCCGCTTGAGCGCGGAGACCGCGGTGGTGCCGCCGCTCGCGCCCTTGTGGATCCGGTAGATCACGTGCACGTCGTCCACCACCACGGTGGGGACGCGGCCCGAGTCGACAACCGGGCCGGCGTTCAGCGGCAGGGTCTGCTCAGCCACGGCCGTACTCCTTCTCTCCGCGCCAGAAGTAGACGAATCCGCCGACGCCCATCACGATCGCCCAGAGCAGGCCCATCGCCCACAGCTTCAGCGGGGAGCTGATCAGGTTCGCCTGGTGCGATTCGAGCAGCGCGTAGCGGGCCAGCTCGATGAAGACCAGCGGCGGGTTCCACTCCAGGATGTTGGCCGCCCAGCTCGGCAGGTGCTCGCGGATGAGCGCCACCGGGTAGAGCACGCCGGAGGCGTACAGCCAGGTGCGCATCACGAACGGCATGACCTGCTTGAGGTCGGCGGCCTTGGAGCCGAGGCGGGCCATGACCATGCTCAGCCCGACGTTGAAGATCGTCTGGAGCAGCAGCATCGGGACGATCAGGACCCAGCGCAGGGTGATCGGCTCGCCGGTGATCAGCACGATGGCGGCCAGCACGACCATCGACATGAGTAGCTGCTGGAGCTGGACCAGCGTGACGGTGATCGGCAGCGCGGCCCGGGGGAACTGGAGCGCCCGGATCAGGCCCAGGTTGCCGGTGATCGCGCTCACGCCGTTCGTCGCCGCCGTCTGCGTGAAGATGAAGACGAAGACGCCGGTGCACAGGTACGCGATGAAGTTCGGCACGCTCCGGCTCTGGGCCAGGATCAGGCCGAAGATCAGGAAGTAGACGGCCGCGTTGGTGAGCGGCGTCAGCACCTGCCAGAGCTGGCCGAGCTGGGTGTTGCTCAGCGAGGAGGCGACCTTCGCCCGCGAGTACGCGGTCATGAAGTGCCGGTACGCCCACAACCGGCGGGCGTACTCACCCAGAGCCGGTCGTTCGCCGGCCACCCGTAGCCCGTACCGCTGGGCCAGCTGGGCCCTGGTCAGTCCGGATTCGGGGTCGGCCACCGCGGTGTTGGCCATGTTCAGGCGCTCCGATCTTTCGTGCTGATGGGGAGCAGTGCGGTGAGATCCAGCGTGGCCGGGCGGGGAGGAGCCGCCTCGCTGCTGCATGGAAGGTAGTCCACCGAACGTCGGGACGCAACCGTACCGTCGTTGCGCTACATTGTTCCACGTGACGACCGAGAAGAGGCGTGCCCCGGCCGGTGCGGCGGTGCTGCGCGGGGAGATCACCAGTGCCATCCGCGCCGCCGTGATGCAGGAACTGGCCGAGGTGGGCTACGGTCGCCTCTCCATCGAGGCGGTGGCCCGCCGGGCCGGTGTGAGCAAGACCGCCATCTACCGCCGCTGGCGTTCGAAGCTCGACCTGGTGCTGGACATGGTCTCGGCGGTGGCGGGGCGCAACATCCCGCTGCTGGACACCGGCAGCCTCCTCGGCGACCTGGAGATCCTGTTGCACGTGATGGCGCGCGCGTTGCGTCACCGGCTGGCCGCGCAGATCATCCCGGACCTGCTGGCCGAGGCGGCCCGCAACCCGCAGATCGCGGAGAAGCTGCAGGCCGCCCTGGACGACTACCAGCAGGCCGTGGGCCGGATCCTGATCGGCCGGGCGGTCGAACGCGGTGAGCTGTCCCCGGACACCGACCGGCGCGCCGCCGTCGATCTCATCGTCGGCCCGGTCTACTGGCGGATGGCGATCTCCCGGGCCCCGCTGGAGCCCGCCGAGGTGCCCCGGATGGCGGCCGCTATCGTCGCCGCGCTGCGGGTAGCATGCGTGGGGCCTGTGCGCGACGAGGTGGAAGTGTGAGCCCCGGGCCACTCCCGGAGGTCCGTCGCCGATCATGAACAGAAGGTCACAACCCGTCGGACAATCAGTGCGAACGGCTGGTTTTCCCGACAGAGCGGTACCATCCCCCGAAATGTCTCCCATGAACCACGTGTCGACAGGAGGAAGCCCCATGGCCGGGCCGCATCCAGAGTTCATTCCCCCCGCACGGCCGATCATCGGCGAGGCCGAGATCGAGGCGGCCGTCCGGGTGCTGCGGAGCGGCCGGGTCGTGCAGGGCCCCGAGGTCGCGGCGTTCGAGGAGGAGTTCGGTGACCTGGTCGCCGGCCGGCACTGCGTCGCCGTCAACTCCGGCACCTCCGCGCTGCAGCTGACGCTGATGGCGCTCGGCTTCGGCCCGGGCGACGAGGTCATCGTTCCGTCGTTCTCCTTCGCCGCCAGCGGCAACGCGGTCCGGCTGGTCGGCGCCGAGCCGGTCTTCGTGGACATCGAGCCGGGCAGCTTCTGCGTCGACCCGGAGGCCGTCGCCGCCGCCGTCACGCCGAAGACCGTCGCGATCATGCCGGTGCACCTCTACGGCCACCCGGCCGCGATGGACCGGATCATGGAGATCGCGCAGCAGCACGGCCTCGCCGTGGTCGAGGACGCCGCGCAGGCGCACGGCGCCGAGCGCAACGGCACCCCGGTCGGCGCCTTCGGCACCGCCGGCTGCTTCAGCTTCTACCCGACGAAGAACATGCACTCCCTCGAGGGCGGCATGATCACCACCGCCGACGCGGACCTCGCCCGCACCCTGCGGCTGCTGCGCAACCAGGGCATGGAGCAGCGGTACGCCAACGAGATCGTCGGCGCCAACATGCGGATGACCGACGTGGCCGCCGCGATCGGCCGGGTGCAGCTCACCCAGCTCGCCGAGTGGACCGAGCAGCGCCGCGCCAACGCCAAGTTCCTCGACTCGGCGATCACCGGCATGGTCACCCCGCCGGTCGCCGACGGCGCCAAGCACGTCTACCACCAGTACACCGTGCGGGTGCGGGGCGACCGCGACGCCGCCCAGGCGCGCCTCACCGAGCTGGGCATCGGCAACGCGGTCTACTACCCGACCCCGATCCACCGGCTCAAGCCGTACCTCACCGCCGACGGCAAGCCGGGCCCGTGGGACCTGCCGGAGACCGAGCGGGCCGCCGCCGAGGTGGTCTCGCTGCCGGTGCACCCGTCGCTGAGCCAGGCCGAGCTGGAGCGGATCGCCGAGGGCGCGAACCTGGCCGCCGGTGCCCGGTGAGCGCGAGGAGTGAGCCGGGTCCGCGAGCCCCGCAGTCGCGAACGAAGGAGAGCGCAGTGAGTGGACGGAAGCTGCGGGCCGGTCTGATCGGCCTCGGCGCGATGGGCCGCAACCACGCCCGCGTGCTGTCCAACCTGGACGGCGTCGAGCTGGTCGGCGTGGTCGACCCGGCCGGCGACGTGACCGGCACGCTGCGCGCGCCCGTCGTACCCGAGCTGAGCGACCTGCTCGCCCTCGGCGTCGACTACGCGGTGGTGGCCTGCCCGACGGCGCTGCACGAGCCGATCGGCATGGAGCTGGCCGCCAACGGCGTCTGCGCGCTCATCGAGAAGCCGCTGGCCCAGTCCGTCGACGCGGCCACCCGGTTGGTCGAGGCGTTCGAGAACGCCGGCCTGGTCGCCGGCGTCGGGCACATCGAGCGCTACAACCCGGCGCTGCAGAGCCTGCGTACCCGCCTGGAGGCGGGCGAGCTGGGCGAGGTGTTCCAGGTCGTCACCCGGCGCCAGGGCCCGTTCCCGCACCGGATCGCCGACGTCGGCGTGGTGATGGACCTGGCCACCCACGACATCGACCTGACCGCCTGGGTGACCGGCCAGCAGTACAGCTCGGTCGCCGCCCGCACGGTCTCGCGCAGCGGCCGGCTGCACGAGGACATGGTCGCCGTGGTCGGCCAGCTCGCCGACGGCACGATGGTCAACCACCTGGTGAACTGGCTCAGCCCGCTCAAGGAGCGGTCGACAGTCGTCACCGGTGACAAGGGCTGCTTCGTGGCCGACACGCTCACCGCCGACCTGACGTTCTACGCCAACGCCGCCATCGACACCGAGTGGGAGGCGCTGCGCGCGTTCCGCGGCGTGGCCGAGGGCGACATGGTCCGCTACGCCATCCCGAAGCGGGAGCCGCTGCTGGTGGAGCACGAGCGCTTCCGGGACGCGGTGGAGGGCAAGCAGAGCGACATCGTCACGCTGCGGCAGGGTCTGCGTACCGTGCAGGTCGCCGCCGCTCTGCTGGAGTCGTCCGCCGACGGCAAGGTCGTGTCCGTCGCGGCCAGCGGCAGCGACGCGGAGCCGGCACTGCGATGAGCCCGGCGCCGGTGCGGCGGACGGTCTCCGCGGTGCGACGGCGGATTCCCCGGCGGTGGCGCATCGCGCTCCGCCGGGCTGCCGCCGGCGCGCGGCCCTGGCAGACCCCTTCGGTACGCGAACTGTGCGAACTTCCCGCCGGCACACCGCTGCTGGTGCACGCCGGCGGGATCACCGGCGACCGGGCGCTGGACGGCGTGCTGCGGGTGGTCGCCGCCGACAGTCGGGTGGCGCGCGAGCACCTCGCCCGGCACGGCGGCGGCGATCTCTTCGCGCCCGGCTCGCTGCCCTCCTTCGCCCAGGCGGTGGAGCGGGCCCGCCAGCGCGGCGGCGACGAGGTGTCGCCGGAGCAGGAGCCGCCGGTCGCGCCGGTCGAGGCCGGCACACCGGGCCGGTGGCGCGCGCTCGGCGCCGGGCCGGTCCGGCTGGGACTGGGCACGGCGAACTGCGCCGGGCAGCTCTCCGCCCTCGCCGTGGCGATCAGCGCGGCGCGGGCGGACGTCGGCATCGAGCTGGTCGTGGCCAAGCCGCCGGCCACCTACCGCTACCCGGCCGACCACTACCTGCACTTCCCCGGCGAGCACCGGCTCGACGTGCAGATGCAACAGGCCGCGCGGGTGCTCGGCTGGTACACGCACCTGATCGTGGACGCGTTCCGCCCGGTCCTCGGCCGCGCCAACGGCGACGACATCGCCGCGGACCTGCCCGCGCTGCGCCGGGCCCGGGTCAAGGTCGCGCTGCTGGCACACGGCAGCGAGATCCGCCATCCCGGTGCCCACCTGGAGCGGCACGCGGAGTCCGCGTTCCGGGACGCGCCGGAGGAGCTGCGCGAGCGGCTCACCGCGGTGGCCGAGCGGAACCGGCGCACCGCCGAGGAGAGCGGACTACCGTTCTTCGTGACCACGCCCGACCTGCTTCGGCACCTTGTCCTGCGAGGGGATGGCCGCCGGCCGGGTCGTGGTGGCATACCTGAGCGAGGGGCCGCACCGGGTCGCCGGGGTCCGGCCGCCGATCGCCGACGCCACCCCCGGCACGCTCGTCAAGACCATCGAGTCGCTGCTCGACGACAGATCCGCCGCTGCCGCCCTGGCCGCGGAGGGCACCCGCCACGTCCGTGACCACCACGACGGGCGACGCACCGCCGAGGTCTTCGACACCTTCCTCCGGTGACCCACCCACCACTCACACAAGCACCGTCGACGAGGAGAAACACCCGATGCAAGCTGGCGCTAACAGCGATGGCCGACCGACCCGGGGCCGGGTGGTGATGCTGGTCGACAACGGCGTCCACGGCGACTCCCGGGTGCAGAAGGCAGCGCGCTCGGCCGCCGACTCCGGCTGGGAGGTCTTCCTCCTCGGCATCCGCAACGCCCGCTCCGACGTGGACACCTGGCGCATCGGCGGCGCCGAGGTGCGGCTGCTGCGGGTGCCCAAGCCGCTGCACCGGCTGCCCCGGGAGTACAGCCGGTCGCTGCGCCGGCCGCTGGCGTACGCGTCCACCACCAAGGCCGCGTACCGGGTCCAGGAGATCAAGGCCTGGCAGGCCGATCTGTACGAGCGCCGCGTCCGCGCCCAGGCGCTGGGCGGCGGGGTGCCGGCCGCCGTGGGACGGGCGGCCCAGCTGCCGTCCCGCGCCGCCGCCACCGCGCTCGCCCGCTGGGTACGGTTCCGCAGCGGCGAGACCCGCCGGCTGCGCAAGGCGCAGACCGACCCGGAGGCGCTGTTCAGCCGCCTGCCCGTGCGGTTCTGGCAGGGGCTGCTGGGCGACCGCGCCTGGCGCCGGCTGGACCCGGGCCTGTGGGACTTCGAACTGGCCTTCCGGAAGACCCTCGACGAGCTCGAGCCGGACATCATCCACGCCAACGACTTCCGGATGCTCGGCATCGGTGTGCGGGCGACGCTGCGGGCCCGGGCCGCCGGCCGGCGGACCAAGCTGGTCTGGGACGCCCACGAGTTCGTCGGCGGCGTCACCGGCCGGGCCGACAACCCGCGCTGGCTGCCGGCCCAGATCGCCTACACGGCCGAGTACGCCGCCTACCCAGACGCCGTGGTGACCGTCTCCGACACCCTCGCCGACCTGCTCCAGGAGACCCACCGCCTGCCCGACCGGCCGGCCGTGGTGCTCAACGCGCCGATGGTGCCGCCGGCCGAGGCCGACGGCGACGTGCCGGACCTGCGGGCGCTGTGCGGCGTCGACGACCGTACGCCGGTGCTCGTCTACTCCGGTGCGGTGAACCCGAGCCGGGGCTGCCAGATCATGGTGGAGGCGCTGCCGGAGCTGCCCGACGTGCACGTCGCGTTCGTGACCATGAACCCCAACGGCGACAACCATTTTTCCGAGGCGCTGCGGGAGCGCGCCGCCGAACTCGGCGTCGCGGACCGCGTGCACCTGCTGCCGTACGTGGCGCACTGGCAGGTGGTGCCGTTCCTGTCCGGCGCGGACGCCGGGGTCATCCCGATCCACCACAAGCCCAACCACGAGCTGGCGCTGATCACGAAGTTCCTGGAGTACTCGCACGCCCGGCTGCCCATCGTGGTCAGCGACGTCAAGACCATGGCGCAGACCGCGCGGGCCACCGGGCAGGGTGAGGTGTTCACCGCCGAGGATCTGGCCGACTACGTCCGGGCCGTCCGGGCCGTGCTCGCCGACCCGGAGCGCTACCGGACCGCCTACGACAAGCCCGGCCTGCTGGAGGGTTGGACCTGGGAGGCTCAGGCGCGGATCCTCGACGAGGTGTACGGCTCGCTGCTGGGCACGCCCGCCGGGAGTGGGGCGCGTCTTCCGGCGTCCCGGCGTCCCGGCGACGAGCGGGAGTACGCGGCCACCGCGCGCTGACTCCCGGCACGGAACGGTTCGGCCGGCTCCCCGCGAAGGGGAGCCGGCCGAACATGTCAACGGCGGTCAGGCGGACGCGGCCGGCGGCTCCAGCAGCAGCCGGTCGAAGTCCTTCTGCGTCACCGACCAGTCCCAGGTGCTCAGCACGTGCGACGCCGCGGCCCGGCCCGCCTCACGCCAGACCTCCTCGGTGGCGGTGAGGGCCAGGATCCGCTCGGCGGCCTCCTGTGGCGTACCCACCACCCAGTCGCTCGGGAACAGACTCCGGGCGCTGTGCGGGCGGCCGGCGAAGAACGGCCAGTCGCGCACGACCGGTACCGCGCCGCTGGCCGCGCCCTCGACGAGCGCACAGTGGAAGCTCTCCCGCAGCGAGGTGCTGAGGATGACCCCGACGTCGGCGAGCGCACCGGGGACGTCCTCGGTACGGCCGGTCCGCACCACCGCGCCGGACGGCTCCAGCTCGGCCAGCTCGGCGTCGAGTTCCCGGACGTAGGCCCCGATCGCCGGGCTGAGCTCCGGGTTGAGGTCGTCGCCGACCAGCTTGAGGCGGTACCGCTCGTCGTGCCGGCGCAGCTCCCGCAGCACCGCCAGGGCCCAGCGCGGGTCCTTCGCGAGCGAACTCAACCCGACCAGCCCGAGCGTGAACCGGCTGTCGGCAAAGACCTTCGGCGCCACGTACCGGTGCAGGTCCATCGCGTTGCTGATCATGTGGGTCCGCGGGCCCTGCGGCGCGCGCAGTCGCGGCACCGCGGCCAGCGCCAGGTCGCGCAGGTGCTCGGAGACGAAGACCACGTCGTCCACACGCGACCAGTCGGTCAGGTGCGGCCACCAGCTGAACGCCTCGAAGCTGTGCAGGCGGACGATCACCCGGGTGGTGCCCGGGTCGATCATCGTCAGCATCGCGGCCCCGAGGTTGCACCAGTCCACGAAGACCGTGTCCGCCCACTCCAGGTGGGGGCCCCACGCCTCCTGGACCTCCCCGGCCCGCTTGGAGGCGCCGGCGAGCATGTGGAGCGTCACGTTGGTGCGGCCGTTGCTGAGCACCGGGAGGATCGACTCCTCCATCAGGTTCAGGCGGCGGACCTCCACCCCGGGCATGGCCTCGTAGCGCTCCAGGATCGGCCCGAGGAAGTTGTCGTTCAGTCCGGTGAAGAAGAGCATCCGGTGCGGCCGGCCGGCGGGCGGGAACGCCGCCGGGCTCTGCCGCCCGCGCGGCGTCGCCATCGCCCGGCCGGCCTCGCTGCTGTGCAGCGGCGCGAGGAACTTCTCCGGATCCTCGGCCAGCGGCGAGGTGGTGCGGTCGAACTGCACGATCCGGTGGAACATCAGGTTGAACGCGCGCAGCACGTGCGGGGCGGCCTTGCCCGGGTTGCGCTTCTTCAGGTAACCGTCGGCCAGCTTGAGCTGGCCCCGAACCACTGTCATCAGATGCTCGGGCACCTTGCCCTGGCTGAGTTCCGCGTCCACGATCGGGCCGAGGAGCTGCCCCTTGGTCGCCGGGCTCTTCAGCCGGCCCTGCGCCGCCAGCGCCAGCCGCTTCGCGCTGGCGCCGTGCCCGGTCTTGAGCATGTTGCCGGTGACCCGCCGGGCGATCTTGCCGCGGTGCCGATCCGGGAGGCCGGGCGCCGTGACGGCGGACTGCCAGAACCAGCGCACCGGGCCGAGCTTCATGGCCCGCTTGCCGGTGCTCATCTCGAACATCCGCTTGGCCAGGTCGACGGTCTGGTTGCGGGTGGCGCTCGCCAGCACGGTCGGGGCCGGGCCGACGGTGTTCAGCCGGGGGCGGCGGTAGCGCGCCGGGTCGGCGGACCGCTTCTCCACCGCCCGCAGCGCCGGGGCGATGCCGTAGACGGCGTCGGCCCGCCGGTAGCGCTGGGCGAGCTGCCAGATGGTGTGCAGGGCCTGCGCGTCGAGCGCGACCAGGACGTCGGCCTGCTTGGCGTGCCGGCGTACCCACGGGTCGCGCTGGGCGCGCAGCCACGGGCGCCGGGCCGGGGCCGCCCGCTTGACCGCCCGGCCGAAGCGGGGGCCCAGCTCGGTGGCGGTGGGCAGCAGGTGCACCTCGGCCAGTTCGGTCGCCGCCGGGATCTTCTCCACCGGGTCGAAGGTGGTGGCCACCCGTACGGTGACGCCCCTGTCGCGGAACTGCTGGAGCGCGTCGGTCAGGACCGCCACCCGTCCGGGGACGGTGCCCATAACCATCAGGACCTCGATCATGACCTACCTTCTCGGGCCAGGACGCGCGCGCCGGCGGGGGAGGGCTGTGGGGTGCCGGTCGGACCGCCGGCGCCCAGCACCAGCTCGGTCACCTCCCGGACGGCGGGGATGAGCTGCTCCTCGCGGGCATACTGCCGCGCCTCGGCGCGGGCCTTCTCCCGCTCGGCCGCGTCGGCGGTACGGGCCATCGCGGCGGCCCGCCGGAAGGCGCCGGCCAGCTCGGCCGGGTCCAGCCCGACCGCGCCGGTCCAGAGTGGATAGGTGGACAGCACCGTGGAAGCGTCGTGGTCGGCCTCGTGGGCGGAGACCACCGGCAGGCCGGTCGCCATGTACTCGTAGACCTTGCCGGAGGTCATGTACCGGCCGCCGGTCACCATCAGCACCACCGCGTCCCAGCGGGAGTAGAGGTCGACCACCTCCGCCTTGGGCACCGAGCCGCCGACCAGCACGCCGTCGACGGCGGCGGCCCTGAGCAGCTCCGCGTGCGCGTTGTCGCCGCGCGCCCAGGCGGCACCGATGTGTCCCCGCACCTCGAAGCGGGCGTCGGCCAGCGCCGGGTCCTCGGCGCGTGCCGTGCGCCAGCCCTCCAGCACGGCGCTCAGCAGCGGTACGGGAAGGTTCAGCGCACCGAGGTAGCCGAAGGTCAGCGGCCGGTCCGGCGGGGCGGGGCGCACCTGGGCCGGGATGCTCGCCGCGTCGTAGCCGTTACGCACGATGCGCATCTTGTGCGCCAGCTCCGGGTAGCGCTCGCGGTACCAGCGGGAGATCGGCTCGTTGACGTTCCAGATCGCGACGGCGTTGGTGAGCAGCTTGATCTCCCACTGCCCGGAGACCGACTCCCGGGTGAACGCCTCACCGTTGTTGATCACGTCGACCGACCAGCCGTCGCGGAAGTCAACCACGTACGGCACCTGGTGCGTCTCCCACAGCTTCCAGGTCGCGGACAGGTTGACGTACGGCGCGCAGGTGGTCACCAACAGGTCGACGTGCCGCTCCCGGTGGATCCGGAGCAGGGCCTTCTCCAGCGCCGGACGCCAGCCGCCGAAGACCGGCTCGGGGAAGACCTTCAGGTTCTGCTTGCGCAGGTCGGCCAGGTAGTCCTTGTGCGCCAGGGCGCGCTGCTCGGTGAACGTGCGGATGTCGGTCTCGAGGTCGTCCCGGAACAGCGGCAGCTTCACCACGCGCACGCTGGGATCCACCCCCTGGGAAAGGGTGTGGTCGAGTCCGTACTCCCGTTCCCAGGCCTCGTCCGCGATGGTGACCGCGGTCACGTCCCAGCCCGCGGCGGCGAACTGGTTGGCGGTCTCCCGCATGCGGTAGGCGCAGCTCTTGGCCGCCGGTGGGAAGCCGATCGCGAGGTAGACCATGTGCGGCCGGGACCCGGACCGTCGCGGCCGGGGGAGTTTCAACGAGTCCCAGAGAGTTCGCCCGTTGTTCATCGATTCCGATCCTGGGGAGGTGGGGAGATGCCGCGTCGCGGCCTGGACGGCTCGGCCGGACGCGGTACCTGCTGTGCCGGTGGCCGCAGAACGACCGCCGGAGCGCCTGCGGACACTACAATAACGCCGTTGCGCGCGCCGGACCTGCCGCCGCCCGGCGGCCCGCGGGTGCGCCGTGCTTCGGATCACGGCGGTCCCGCCCCGATGTGAACACGCCGTCTCGGCCGGTCCTCGACCGCGGCCTCCGCTTTCGTAGACTCCTACGCCATGACCGCGCCTGCGCCCGATACCCGAGACCGTGAGCCCGCCCCCACCGGCGGCGACGGTTCCGCGGCCGACGACTCGTCCGATCCGGGGTCGTCCACCCCGAACCCGACGACGACTGCGGCAGCGGAGCAGCCGGAGCCGGACACGGCGACCGAAAAGCGGCGCCGCGGCCGGTGGCGGCGGGCCGACGCGCTGGTGGCGCTGGTCTGCCTCGCCGGAGCGTTCTGGGTCACCGCCCGGGGCTGGCGCGACCACGACGGCCGGCTGCTCGGCAGCCGCCCGAACGACCAGGGCTTCAACGAGTGGATGCTGGCGTACGCGGCGCACGCGGTCACCAACCTGGAGAACCCGTTCTTCACCACGCTCCAGAACGCCCCGGCCGGCGTGAACCTGATGACGAACGTCGGGATGCAGCTGCCCGGCCTGGTGCTCACCCCGGTCACGCTGCTCTTCGGCGCCTCCTTCTCCTATCTGCTGTTCATCACCCTGAACCTGGCCGGCACCGGGTACGCCTGGTACCACGTACTGTCCCGGCACGTGGTCGACTCCCGGGCCGCCGCGTTCGTCGGCGGACTGTTCTGCGCCTTCGCGCCCGCGCTGATCTCGCACAGCAACGGCCACCCGCACATCACCGCGCAGTGGCTGGTGCCGTTCATCGTCTGGCGGGTGGTCGCGCTGTCCCGCGGCGAGCGGGTGGTCCGCGACGGCCTGATCCTGGGCGGGCTGGTGGTGGCCCAGTTCTTCATCAGCCTGGAGATCCTCTTCCTGACCGCGCTCGGCTGCCTGATGCTGGTCCTGGCCTACCTCGCCTTCCGGCCCCGCGACGCGGTACGCCGGCTGCGCCCGCTGCTGTCCGGCCTGGCGATCACCGCCGTGCTCGTGTCGGCGGCGGCGGCGTACCCGCTGTGGATGCAGTTCGCCGGCCCGCAGCACCGGGTCGGCCACCCCGGTACCCCGGACCTCTACGCCCTCAAGCTCGGCTCGTTCGTCGAGTTCGCCACCAAGTCGATCGCCGGCGGCCCGACCAGCGCGATCGGCTGGGCGCCGAACACCACCGAGCAGGCCAGCTTCTACGGTTGGTCCCTGGTGGTGCTCGCGGCGGGGGTGCTCTGGTGGCTGCGCCGGGAGACCACGGTCCGGGTGCTCGGGGCCGTCGGCCTGGTGTCGGCGCTGTTCTCCATCGGCACCACCTGGACCGTCGGCACCCGGCGCACCGACGTCCCCGCGCCGTTCGCCCTGGTGCAGGACCTGCCCGTGTTCGACTCCGTGGTGGTGTCCCGGTTCGCGCTGATCACCACGGTGGCGCTCGGCGTGCTGCTGGCGGTCGCCGGTGACCGGCTCGCCGCCCGCCGCACCGAACCGTCCGGCCGGCTGGCCGCCCGCGTCGGGGCTGTAGCGGTGGCCGCCGCGCTGCTGCCGATCCTGCCGATGCCGCTGGACGCCAAGGGCCGCACCCCGGTTCCGGACTTCGTCACCGCCGGCACCTGGCGTGACCACGTGGCGCCCGGCCGCACGCTGGTGCCCGTGCCGGTGAACGGAATGACGTCGCTGTACTGGAGTTCCGCAGCGGTGGCCGGCTTCGCCGTCCCCGAGGGCTACTTCCTCGCACCGGTCTCCGCCACCGACAACACCGGCCGCTGGGGCGTCGATCCGCAGCCCACGGCGAAGCTGCTCACCGCCGTCTCGCTCCGCGAGCGGGACACCACCGTCGGCCAGGCCGACGTCGACCAGGCGCGCGCCGATGTCCGCTACTGGAAGGCCGACGCCGTGGTGCTGCCCGACCGCGGTGCCCGCCGCCACGACGACCTGAAGACCGTGCTGGACGCGTTCTACGGCCCGGGGGAGCGGGTCGAGGACGTCTGGGTGTGGGACGTCCGGCCGTTCACCCGCTGACCGGTCACGGCGACTTCGTCCAGATCAGCAGCAGGTAGCCGCCGAAGTAGGCGGAGAACGCCACGAGCGTGGCCAGCACCGTGCCGGCCCGGGCCCATCCGGCCCGGGCCAGGCCCACGGCGGCCGGCAGCAGCAGCGGGAACGCCGGCAGCAGGAACCGCGCCTTGGAGTGGTAGTAGCCGGCCGCGCCGAGCGTGGTGACGAGCAGCAGGCCGCTGTAGAGCAGCAGCTGCCACGGCTGCCGGTCGATCACGCTCAACGCGAAGAACATGATCGACAGCAGCGCCACCACGGTGACCACCAGCAGCGGCAGCGCGGCCACCTGCACCAGCGCCTGCTGACCCCGGTCGACGGTGTAGACGCCGAAGTCGAACGTCGTCCCCCACCCGGCGGACTGGATGTGGAACCAGCCGTCCAGGCGGCCGGTCCGGGTACCCACCCAGGCCAGGTAGCCCAGCCAGCCGGCCGGGGCGAGCAGCAGCGCCGCCCACGGCCGCCAGCCATCGCGCCGCCTGACGACCGCCAGCAGCGCGGCCAGCCCCACCACCGGGATCAGCGACGAGGCGGTGGGCCGGGTCAGGCCGGCGAAGAGGCACACCACACCGGCGGTCACCCAGTGCCGGCGCAGCAGCGCGTACAGCGACCAGGCGGCCAGCGCGGTGAACAGGGCCTCGCTGTAGCCCATCGACTCCACGACGGCATGCGGCACGGCGCCCCAGAGCGCGGCGAGAAGGATGCCGGTGCGCCTGTCGTGCAGGTGCCTGCCGATGGCGTACAGACCCCAGGCGGCGGCCAGCGCGGCCAGCCACCCCACGACCAGCGCCGACTCGCGCGGGCTGAACGGGGAGAGCCGCTCCAGGGCCGCGGTCAGGCCCGGGTAGAGCGGGAAGAACGCCATGTTGCTCTGGGTCTTGTCGTACCCGTCGTAGCCGTGCTGCGCGATCCCGAGGTACCAGTTGCCGTCGGCCCGGGTGAGTTGCTCGACGGGGGACATGCCGACGCTGCGGGCCCACAGGTAGACGACGACCACGCCGATCAGCCGGATCACCGCGTACACCGCCAGCGCGGGCGCCGCGTCCCGGGCGGCGTCGCGTAGCCGCCGGACGGGGCCGGGCCGGGCGCGGTCGGCTGTGGCCGGCCCGGACAGCGGGGCCGGTGCGGGCCGGCTGGGTTCCTCGGTGGTCACCACGTCCATTGTGCGGTCCCGTTCGCGCTGAGCTGCGGTTGGCCGAAGGCCCGCGTGGCGCGGCCGGCGACCCGGCGAACGACCCGGAGCGGGCGCCGGTCGTTGAACAGGGTGGAGGGTAGCAACAGTCACAGCAGGTCGGGGGGCACCGGCGGCGGCGGGCGTCCGGGCCCGATCCGCTGTCGTAGACTCGCTCGGGTCCGCGGGCGCGGTGCTGGCGACGACGAAACGGGCAGGAATGGGATCTGACGGCACGACCGCAGCGGCGGGCACCCGGGGACGGGTCGTGATGCTGGTGGACAACGGGGTCATCGGTGACTCCCGGGTGCAGAAGGCGGCCCGCTCCGCCGCCGACGCCGGCTGGGACGTCGTGCTGCTCGGCCGCGCGCCGGTCGGCAGCCCGCAGACCTGGCGCCTCGGTGCCGCCGAGGTACGCCTCGTGCCGATGCCCGAACCGCTGTCCCGCCGCCGGCACGAGTTCCGCCGGGCCTGGCTGCGGCATCCGCTCGCCTACCCGCCCAGCGGCATCGCGGCGCACCGTACCCAGGCGGTCAAGGCCTGGCGCGCGGACCTGGCGGTACGCCGCGCGGCGCTCACCGTCGCCGCCCGGGAGTCCGGTGCGGGCCGGCCGGGCGGGCTGCCCTGGGCCGCGCTGCGCGCCGAGGAGAAGCTGTCCGGCCTGACCCGCAAGTGGGTCGGTTTCCGCAACCGTCAGCTCACCCGGGCCCGCAAGGGCCGCAAGCTGGACGGCCCCTGGGACCGCGCGTACACGCTGTTCTGGCGCAGGCTGCGCGGCGACGGCGCGTGGCGGCGCCTGGAACCGGGCCTGTGGGACTACGAGCTGGCCTACGGCCCGGTGGTCGACGAGCTGGCGCCGGACCTGATCCACGCCAACGACTTCCGGATGCTCGGCGTCGGCGCCCGCGCGAAGGTCCGGGCCGCCGCGAAGGGCCGGCGGATCGCGCTGCTGTGGGACGCCCACGAATACCTCCCCGGCGTGCAGCCGTGGCGCGACAACGCCCGCTGGCTGCCCGGCAACGTGGCGCACGAGCGGGAGTACGTGCCGTATGCCAACGCCACCATGACCGTCTCCGGCGGCCTGGCCGACCTGCTGCGCACCGAGCACGGGCTGGCCGAACGACCGGCGGTCGTGCTCAACGCCCCGGCGGTCGGCGAGCTGCCGCCGGATCCGGCCGACCCGGCGCCGGACATCCGCGCCCGCTGCGGGCTCGGGCCGGACGAGCCGCTGCTGGTCTACAGCGGGGTGGCCGCCGCCAAGCGCGGTCTCGGGGTGATGGTCGAGGCGCTGCCCCGGCTGCCCGGCGCGCACGTCGCGTTCGTGGTCAACAAGCCCGACTCGGCGTACGTCAGGGGCCTGGTCACCCGGGCTGGTGAGCTGGGCGTGGCGGACCGGGTGCACGTGCTGCCGTACGTGCCGCACCACCAGGTGGTCCGGTACCTCGGCGGCGCGCAGGTCGGCGTCATCCCGATCCAGCACTGGCCGAACCACGAGATCGCGCTGATCACCAAGTTCTTCGAGTATTCACACGCCCGCCTGCCACTGGTCGTCTCCGACGTGCGCACCATGGCCGAGACTGTCCGGGAGACCGGTCAGGGCGAGGTGTTCCGCGCCGAGGACGTGGCCGACTTCGTCCGCGCGGTGACCGCGGTGCTCGCCGACCCGCAGCGGTACCGTGCCGCGTACGACCGGCCGGGCCTGCTGGCCGGCTGGACCTGGGAGGCGCAGGCGCGGGTCCTCGACGAGGTCTACTCCGGGCTGCTGCCCGACGCGCCGCCCCGGCCGACGCCGCCGGCGCACGCCCCGGTGGAGCCGGCACAGGTGGAGGTGAGCGCGTGACCGGGCCGGACGTGACGGTGGTGGTCGCCGTCTACAACACCATGCCGTACCTGACCGCCTGCCTCGACTCGCTCGTCGGGCAGACGATCGGCCGGGACCGGCTGGAGGTCGTCGCCGTCGACGACGGCTCCACCGACGGCAGCGGCGCCGAACTGGACCGCTACGCCAAGCGTTACCCGGACACGGTCCGGGTGCTGCACCAGGCCAACTCCGGCGGCCCGGCGGCGCCGAGCAACCTGGCGCTCGACCACGCCCGCGGCCGGTACGTCTTCTTCATCGGCTCGGACGACCACCTCGGCCCGGAGGCGCTGGAGCGTCTCGTCGAAGCCGCCGACCGGTGGGACTCCGACGTGGTGCTGGGCCGGATGGTCGGCACCAACAAGCGCTACGTGCACCAGGCCGTCTACGCCACCACGCAGGAGCGGCTCGACCTGTTCGACAGTGACCTGCCGTGGTCGTTGTCCAACACGAAGCTGTTCCGGCGGGAGCTGATCGAGCGGTACGGCCTGCGGTTCCGCACGGACATGCCGATGGGCAGCGACCAGCCGTTCACGCTGGAGGCGTGCTTCCGGGCGAAGAAGGTGTCGGTCCTCGGCGACTACGAGTACTACTACGCGGTCAAGCGGGACAACGCCCAGAACATCACGTACGCCAGCCGCTTCGAAGAGCGGTTGCGCTGCGCCGAGGAGCTCGTCGGGTTCGTCGCCGGGCTGATCGAGCCCGGCCCGCGGCGGGACGCGGTGCTGGTGCGCCACTTCACCTGGGAGGTGGCGAAGCTGCTCCGCGCGGAGTTCCTCGCCCTCTCCCCGGACGTGCAGCGGCACGTCCACGACCGGATTCGCAAGCTGGCCGAGGCGTACCTGACCGACGGGGTGACCGCCCGGATGGCGTCCGAGGAGCGGCTGCGGGTGGCGGTGGCGCGGGACGGCGACCTGGACGCGCTGTGCACGCTCATCGGCCAGCAGTCCGACCGGTCGCTGCCCGGGGTGGTCGTCGACGGCGACCGCTGGTACGCCGGCCACGTCGGCTTCCGCGACCCGGCGTTCGGCTACCCGGACGACTGGTACGACGTCACCGGGCGGGCCGCCGCGATACTGGCCAAGCTGACCGCGACCGGGCTGGCCTGGGGACGCGACGCCGCCGGGGCACGAGCCCTGGTGGTCACCGCGCGCAGCCGCTGGGCCGAGCTGGCCGAGCTGCGCGCGGAGGCGCTGCGGGTCGGTGTGGGCGACCTGGCGGGTGTCACGTCGGTCGAGTCCTCCGGCACCGGTACCGTCGTACGGACGGACTTCGCGGTGGACCGGTTGCTGGCGGTCGTCGCGGGGACAGGCGAGCGTCGTATCGTACGCGCCGAGGTCTCCGCCCTGGGCGGGACGGGTTCGGCGCCGTTGCGCACCGACCGCCCCGTCGCCGCACCCCGGCTGGTGGCCCGGCGCGGTGTCCGCTGGCATCTCGTCACACCCACCACGAACCACAAGGGCCAGGTGATCGTCGCGATCACGCCGGTGACCCCCGGTCGGTTCCTTGCCCGCCTGCGCCGAATCTGGCCCTCTGGAGGAAAGTAGTTCATGAACATCTGCGTCGTCGCGCTCGGCAAGATCGGTCTGCCGCTGGCCGTGCAGTTCGCGTCCAAGGGGCACCGGGTGATCGGCGCCGACGTCTCCGAGCGGGTCGTCCAGCTGGTAAACGACGGTGCCGTGCCCTTCCCGGGTGAGGCCGACCTGGACGTCAAGCTCAAGGAGACGGTGGCCGCCGGCCTGCTGTCGGCCACCACCGACACCGCCGCCGCGGTCGCCGAGTCGGAGGCCGTCGTCGTGGTCGTGCCGCTGTTCGTGGACGCCGAGGGTGTGCCGGACTTCGGCTGGATGGACGACGCCACGCGGTCGATCGCCCGTGGGCTGAAGCCGGGCACGCTGGTCAGCTACGAGACCACGCTGCCGGTCGGCACCACCCGTGACCGGTGGGCGTCGATGCTCGCCGAGGGCTCCGGCCTGACCGCCGGCACCGACTTCCACCTGGTGTTCAGCCCGGAGCGGGTGCTCACCGGCCGGGTCTTCGCCGACCTGCGCCGCTACCCGAAGCTGGTCGGTGGCATCGACGAGGCGTCGGCCGCGTACGGCGTGCGGTTCTACGAGGCGGTGCTCGACTTCGACGAGCGCCCCGACCTGGACCGCCCCAACGGCGTGTGGGACCTCGGCTCGGCCGAGGCGTCCGAGCTGGCCAAGCTCGCCGAGACGACCTACCGGGACGTGAACATCGGCCTGGCGAACCAGTTCGCCCGCTTCGCCGACACCGTCGGCGTGGACGTCACCAAGGTCATCGAGGCGTGCAACACGCAGCCGTACAGCCACATCCACTCGCCGGGCATCGCGGTCGGCGGTCACTGCATCCCGATCTACCCGCGGATGTACCTGTGGAACGACCCGGCCGCCACGGTGGTCCGCTCCGCCCGCGAGGCCAACGCGGCCATGCCGGAGTACGCGGTCGACCTGCTCGCCGCCGCCTACGGCGACCTGACCGGGGTGGGCGTGCTGGTGCTGGGCGCCGCCTACCGCGGTGGCGTCAAGGAGACCGCGTTCTCCGGCGTCTTCCCGACCGTGGAGGCGCTGCGCCGCCGGGGCGCGGTGCCGTACGTCTCGGACCCGATGTACACGAACGAGGAGCTGGTCGCGCACGGCCTGCCCGGCTACGACGGCGAGCCGGTCGGCGCCGCTGTCATCCAGGCCGACCACGCGGAGTACCGCACCCTCGCCCCGGCCGACCTGCCGGGCGTGACAGTGCTCGTCGACGGCCGCCGGGTCACCGACCCGGCGCGCTGGACCGGCGTGCGCCGGGTGGTCATCGGGGGCTGAATCCACCGGCTCCACGGGCCCCGGTCGTCTGGGACGGCCGGGGCCCGTCGCGTGCCGAGGCCGGGGTGACGCCGTCCGGCGTTCACCTGCCGGACACCCCGGCAATACTTGTGTCACGCGACCCGTTTAAGGTCGCAGCCGTCGGAGATCGACTCGCACCGACATCGGTGCGGCGGACAGGGAGTGTCGTTGTTCAGCAGAGTACGAAGCCAGCAGGGTCTCGCCGCGGTCGGCGCGACGCTCCTCGGCTACGCGGTCATGGTCCTCGCCGGAGTCCTCGGCCTGGTGGTCCCGTACGCGGTGGCCGCGGTGGTCGCCGTCGCCGGTGAACTGGCCCTGGCCGGGCGGCACACCGGGACCGCCACGCTGCTCGACAAGGCCGGTCTCGGCGCGACCTTCCGGCGACTGGTGCGTGACCTGTCGGTGGCCCTGCTGGTGATCGCCGTGGTGCGCCCCGGCGTGGCCGGCACCGTCGCTGTCCTGCTGCTGCCCGCCGCGCTGTGGACCGTTGCCGTCGCCACAGGCGCGCTGACCAAGGTGATCGACGGCCGGGTCGACCCCCCGGCGTACACCCGCAACATCGACCTCGGCGCGCTGCGGCGGGTTCCGGTGCCGCCGGCCTGGGCGCAAGGGCTGGCCGGGCTGCGCATGCCGCTGCTCAACGTGCTGCTGGTGCCGGCCGCGGTGGTGGCCGCCGCGCTGGACCGGGTCGCCCCCGTGGTGGTCACCGGCCTGGTCACGCTCGCCGCCGGTCTGGTCATCGCCGCGGTGCTGACGCTGACCGCGCTGCGCGGCCGGGGCAGGGCCCCGGGTGTGCTGCCCGCCGTGCACGACTGGATGGCCCGGGAACGGCCCGAGGTGGCGCTGTACTTCGCCGGCCCGGCCAAGGACGTCTACCAGGCCAACATGTGGCTCGCGCCGGTGGAGGCGACCGGCCGTCGCGCGGTCGTGCTGCTGCGCGCCGCGGACGCGTTCGAGCAGCTCGCCGACACCCGGCTGCCGGTGATCTGCGTGCCGGCCGGCGTGGACTTCATGAACCTGGACCTCGGCTCGCTGCGCGTGGCGCTGTACGCCGCCAACGTCGGCGCCAACATCCACCTGCTGCGGGAGCCGGGCGTGAAGCACGTCTTCGTCGGCCACGGCGACAGCGACAAGCA
The DNA here is from genome assembly GCF_000374985.1 of Micromonospora sp. CNB394. Lineage (NCBI taxonomy): Bacteria > Bacillati > Actinomycetota > Actinomycetes > Micromonosporales > Micromonosporaceae > Micromonospora > Micromonospora sp. CNB394. The sequence goes on from NZ_KB895827.1 coordinate 39,195, forward strand.
GGCGAGCGTGAACCCGTACAGCAAGGTGTACGACGAGGTCTGGGTGGCCGGGCCGGCCGGGCGGGAACGGTACGCCCGGGCCGACGTCGGCGTGCTCGACCGCGACATCGTGGAGGTCGGCCGGCCGCAGCTCGCCGGGGTGCACACGTTCGGCTCCGGCGACGCCGGCCACCGTTTCACGGTGCTGTACGCGCCGACCTGGGAGGGCTGGCTCGACGGCGACCCGTACCACACGTCGCTCGTGCTGATGGGGGAGCGGATCGTGTCCGGTCTGCTGGCCGCCGGGGACGTGCGGGTGATCTACAAGCCGCACCCGTTGACCGGGACGCGCTCGCCCAGGGCCCGCGCCGTGCACGAGCGGATCGTGGCCCAGATCAAGGCGGCCGGCGGCGAGACCGATCCGTCCTCGCTGGACGGCGCCGCGCACCTGGTGGTCACCGGCCGCACGCCGGGGCTGTTCGACTGCTTCAACGTCACCGACCTGCTGGTCAGTGACGTGTCAAGCGTGGTCTCCGACTTCGTGCAGAGCGAGCGCCCGTACGTGGTGGCCAATCCGGCCGGTCTGCCCGAGGACGAGTTCCGGCGGCAGTTCCCGACCGCGCGGGCGGCGTACCTGCTCGCGGCGGACTGCGGCGAGCTGACGAAGATCCTCGACGTGACCCGGGCCGGGGACGACCCGATGACCGGGGCGCGGCGGGACCTGAAGGAGTACCTGCTCGGCCCGGCCGGGTCGAACCCGATGGACCGGTTCCGGGACGAGATCGGCCGGCTCTGCGGCTGAGGCGTACCGGAAAGGGGCGACGACCGGCGCGGTCGTCGCCCCTTCTCGTCTGCTCAGCCCTGGTGCGGCGGGTTGTCGACGTCGCGGGAGACGACCTCGCCCTTGGCGTCGACCCATCCCTTCGGGCGGGCCGGGTTGCCGGCCACCAGCTGGTACGGCTTGACGTCGCGGGTCACCACCGACCCGGCGGCGATCATCGCGTACTCGCCGACCTCGATGCCGCACACGAGCGTGGCGTTCGCGCCGATCGACGCGCCCCGGCGGACGAGTGTCGGGGTGATCGTCCAGTCCGGGTTCTGGGCGCGCGGGCGGAAGTCGTTGGTGAACACCGCGCAGGGGCCCACGAACACCTCGTCCTCGATGGTCACGCCCTGGTAGACCGAGACGTTGTTCTGGATCTTCACCGAGTCGCCGACTGTGACGCCCGCGTCGACGTAGACGTTGCGGCCGATCACGCAGCCGGCACCGACCTGGGCGCTGGACCGGATGTGCGCCAGGTGCCAGACCTTGGTGCCGTCGCCGACCTGGGCGCCGGACTCCACGTCGGCCGTCGGGTGGACGAAGACGGAGGCGGACCGGTCGTTGCTGTCAGTCATCTCAACTCGCATCATGCCAGGGCGCGTCGCGCCGTCGGGCGGGCTCGACGCAGCATAACGAGCGCTCACCCGAGCAGTTCGGCCACCGCTTCGGCGGCGGGCCGGTCGGCCGGGAGCGGATGCGCGGCGACCACCGCGTCCACCGGCAGGGCCGCGTACAGGTGCGGGAACAGCGCCCCGCCGCGGGACGGCTCCCAGCGCAGCGCGTCACCGAGCCGGTCCTCGTCGACGGCGAGCACCGTCAGGCCGGTGACCCCGGCGAAGAACCTGCGCGCGGTCTCCACCACCTGGCCGGCGGCGGAGAGGTGGACGTAGCCGTCCTGCCGGTCCATCGCGGTGCCGGCGAACCGCCCGTCCGCCCGCGCCTGCGCCCACTCGTCGTCGGCGAGAATCTTGTAGATCACGGCAGCAGCCTAGAGCGGCCTCGCGCCCGCGCGGCGCGTCTGCCACCATTCGCAGGGCAAAACGTCGAACGGAGGGGAGGCACGGGTGCGCATCCTCCTGGTCGAGGACGACCGCCGGGTCGCCGCGGCGTTGTCGTCCGCGCTGACCCGGCGCGGCTACCAGGTGGAACACGCCGCGACGGTGGCCGCCGCGCTCTCCGCCGCCCCCTGCGACCTGGTGCTGCTCGACCTGGGCCTGCCCGACGGCGACGGCACCGACCTGTGCCGCGAGCTGCGCCGGCGCAGCAGCCGGCTCGGCATCATCGCGGTCACCGCGCGCGGTGAGGAACGCGACCGGGTGCTCGGGCTGCGGCTGGGCGCCGACGACTACGTGGTCAAGCCGTTCTCGATGGTGGAGTTGCAGGCGCGGATCGAGGCGGTGCTGCGCCGGGCCGCGCACACCGCGCCGCAGCGCAACCTGATCGAGGCCGGCGCGGTCCGCATCGACGTGGGCGGCCGGACGGTGAACGTGGCCGGCCGGGACGTCACCCTCACCCGCAAGGAGTTCGACATCCTGTTGTCCCTGGCCCGCCAGCCGGGGGTGGCGGTGCCGCGCGAGCGGATCCTGCTCGACGTGTGGGGCACCACCTGGGCCGACCGGCACACCGTGGAGGTGCACGTCGGGTCGCTGCGCGGGAAGCTCGGCGACCCGACGCTCGTGGAGACCGTGCGCGGGGTCGGCTACCGGCTTCGCGACGCCTGAGGAGGGGCCCGTGCGCCGCCGGTTGGTGATCAGCTATCTGCTGCTGATGGTGCTGGTCCTACTCGCCCTGGAGACCCCGTTGGCGGCCACGCTCGCGACCCGGGAGACCGACCGGGTACGCGCCGACCGCCTCGCCGACGCCACCCGCTTCGCCTCGCTGGCCGGGCCGGCGCTGCGGGGCGGCAGTCCCGGCCCGTTGGACGGGGAACTGGCCGCCTACGACGCGCTCTACGGCATCGGCGCGGCGGTGGTGGACCGGGAACGCCGTACCGTGGTGGCCTCGTCCGGCTGGGAGCCGGGCGCGGGCGCCGGCCCGGCGCTCGACACCGCGCTGTCCGGACAGCAGTTCAGCGGCCCGGAATCGGTCTGGCCCTGGGTCGGCGGGCCGGTGGTGACGGCCGTGCCGATCAACGACGGCGGCGAGGTGCTCGGCGCCGTGGTCACGACCAGCCCGGCGGACGAGGTGCGCCGCACCGTCACCGTGTGGTGGCTGCTGCTCGCCGGCATCGGCCTGCTGGCGGTGCTGGCCTGCGTCTCGACCGCGTTCGGGCTGGCCGGCTGGGTGCTGCGCCCGGTAACCGAGCTGGACGCGGTGACGCACGAGATCGCCGAGGGCCGCCGCGCCGCGCGGGTCCGCGCCCGGCTCGGCCCGCCCGAGCTGCGCCGGCTGGCGACCAGCTTCAACGACATGGCCGACGCGGTCTCCGACGTGATGGACCGGCAACGCGCCTTCGTCGCGCACGCCAGCCACCAGCTCCGCAACCCGCTCACCGCGCTGCGGCTGCGGGTGGAGGAACTCGGTCCCAGCCTCACCGACCCGGACGGGCGCGCCGAGCACCGGCTGGCGCTGGAGGAGACCGACCGGCTCGCCACGGTGCTCGACGCGCTGCTCACCCTGGCCCGTGCCGAGCGGGAGGAGAACCAGCGGGTGACTGTGGACGCCACCGCCGCCGCCGCGTCCCGGGTGACTGCCTGGCTGCCGCTGGCCCGGCACCGTGAGATCACGCTCCGCCTTGACGCCGAGGACGCGCCGGTGCACGCCCGGACCGTGCCGACCGCCATCGACCAGGCGCTCGACGCCCTGATCGACAACGCGGTGAAGTTCAGCGGCAGCGGGGGAGAGGTGACGGTGACCGTACGCGCCGCCGGCGGCGGGACGGTGCTGACCGTCGGCGACACCGGCCCGGGCATGACGGCGAGTCAGCTCGACCAGGCCACCGAGCGTTTCTGGCGGGCGCCGGACGTGCAGAACGTGGACGGGGCGGGCCTCGGGCTGACCATCGCGGCGGTGCTCGTGGACGCCTCCGACGGCCGGCTCACCATGCGCCAGGGTGAGCCCCGGGGCCTGGTCGCCGAGCTGTGGTTCCCGGCGCACGACGACGAGGCCATCCGGCGCTGACCCGGCGTCAGGGCTTCGCGGCGCGATACCACTGCGCCGCGCCCGGATGCAGCGGCAGTGGGGTGGTGACGATCGCCGACCGGGGACTCATCCGACCCGCCGCCGGATGCGCGGCGGCCAGCTCCTGCCTGCGGTCCATCAGCAGCCGGGTCACCTCCCGCACCAGCGCGGCGGGCAGGTCGGCGCGGACGATCAGGTAGTTCGGGTTCGCCACCGTGCTGACCGGGTCGGCCCGGTACACCGAGCGCGGCACGTCCCGGGTCACGTAGACCTGCCCGTACGCCCGGCGCAGCGGCTCGGTCCAGTCGCCCAGGTCCACGATCCGCAGCGAGGTCCGCCGGGCCAGCTCGGCGACGCCGCGCACGGGCAGCCCGCCGGAGAAGAAGAACGCGTCGATCCGCCCCTCCCACAGGGCCGCCACCGACTCGTCCAGTCCCAGGTGTTCCTGACGTACCCGGTCGCCGCCGAGCTGGGCCACCGCCAGCAGACGGGTGGCGGTGATCTCCGTGCCGGAGCCGTCGGCGCCTACCGACACCCGCTGCCCGCGCAGGTCACCGAGCGTGCGGATCGGCCCGCCCGCGCGGGTGACCAGGTGCAGCAGGTCGTCGTACACCCGGGCCACCGCCAGCACCGACGGATGCTCGGGCTCGCGCGGCGGCAGCACGTCGGCCTGGGTGAAGCCCAGCTCCGCCTCCCCGGCGCCGACCAGCCGGACGTTCTGCGCCGAGGCGGCGGTGACCACCACCTCGGCCCGTACCCCTTGCACCTCGCGGTTGAGCAGCGCCGCGAGCGACTGGCCGAAGGCGTGGTAGACGGCGGTCGGACTGCCCGTGGCGATGCGGATGCGGGTCGGCTCGGACGGCTCGTCCCGGCACCCGGACAGCCCGGCGACGAGCAGCAGCACCAGCACGAGCGGGGCGGCGGTGCGCACAGGCCAGTGTCGGCTCACGGGCTGCACTCTGCGCCGTGCACCCGCCGCGGCGCAAGCCCACGCGGTGCAGGACACCGCCGTGCAGGGATCGCCGCGCCGGCCCGGGCCGGGCGCGTCAGCTCGCCGGGGCCAGCTCCGCGCTCTCGGTGATCCGCTCCCGGTACTCGCCGTTGGGCACCACCACGAGGAAACAGCCCGAACCCGGCCGCAGCGCCGCCGGCACGTCCAGCAGCGCCGCACCGCGTACCAGCACCGCCGCCAGGTCCCGGTCGGCGAGCCGGATGCCGAGGCAGTGCCGACGGACGTGCCGGCCACCCGCCAGCAGCGCCGCCCGCCAGGCCGCCGCCGCCAGCCGGGGCCGCCACAGCCGCCGTGCCGACGACGCGCCCGGGAACGGCCCGGCGAGCAGCTCCCGGCGGCCCTGCCGCCAGCCCACGCTCAGCAGATTCGCGTACGCCGCCCGGTGCTGCGGCGGCACCGACAGCCGGTGCAGCTCGTAACGGCGGCGCAGGCCACCGGTGGTCAGCTCGTGCTCCACCGGCACGTCGAGGCGGCCCAGCAGTTGCCGCATCCGCTGCGCCGCGTCCTCGCGGTTGAACTCGGCGATCCCGCCCCGGTGCGGTCCGGAGCCGACGCGGCGCGCGTCGGCGGCCGGCGGCGGCGTGCAGCGCAGCATGCAGGCGATCTCGAAGGCGTCGGTCAGGGTCAGCCAGTCCAGCGGCGGCGACGGGCGCGAGTGGTCGAGCAGCGTGGTGAGCATCGGCGCGGCTCCTCGGTCAGGATCGGGGTGCCTCTACCGTTGCCGCCGAGCGCCGGGCCGGGAACCGCTGCGCCCGAGCCTTGAGCAAAAATTGCGCGAAGCCCGCGACTCAGAGGTCGGTGACCACCAGGTCGACCTGCCGGGGCCGGCCGGTCGCCCGGGGCGCCTCCTCGACCGTGTACTTCAGCTCCCGCAGCGCCCCCACCAGCGCGTCGGCGGTACGCGGCCGGGCACCGGCGAGCAGCAGATCCCGCACCAGCCGGCCCTTCGTCGCCTTGTTGAAGTGGCTCACCACCGACCGGCCCGCCGTGCCGTCCACGATCCGCTCGTGCAGCACCCGCACGGTCACCGTGCGTTCGGCGAGCGCGCCGCGCGGCGTCCAGGTGGCCGCGTACGCGCCGGAGCGCAGGTCCAGCACCGGGCCGCGCCCGGCGGCCGGCTCCAGCACCGGGCCGAGCGCCGCCCGCCAGTACGCCGACAGCGCCCCGAGCCCCGGCAGCCGCGCCCCGATCGGGCAGCGGTACGGCGGGATCCGGTCGGCGAGGCGTACCGCGCCCCACAGGCCGGAGCTGATCAGCACCTGGCGGCGGGCCGCGCGCTGCGCGTCCGGGGGCAGCGTGTCCAGGCCGAGCGCCTCGTAGAGCACCCCGGTGTAGAGCCGCCCGGCCGGGGCGGTCGCCGCCTCCCGCAGCCGGGCGTTGCGCCGCAGCTCGCCGCGCTGCCCCTCGGTGAGGCCCAGCGCGGTCCGGGCCGCCGTCTCGTCCGGCCCGGCGCACAGGTCGACGAGCGCGGACAGGACCGCCTCCCGGGCCGGGTTCAGCTCGGTCAGGGACAGCCGGGACGGGTCCAGCCGCCGGCCGGTGCCGGCCTCGGCCTTCCCCTCCGACGGAGGCAGCAGGATGAGCACCGGCACAGCGTACGGGCCGGGGTCAGCGCCACGGCCGCACGGCACGGTCGGGGTGGTACACGCGACTGCCGCCGACCTCGGCCACCACCGCCGCGTCGGCGCGGTCGCCCAGCAGCCGCCGCAGGGTTCGCTCGGCGGGGGAGCCGACGGCCACCACGTACCCGGGCCGCTCCGCGCGCGCCACCCGCTGCCAGTACGCCGGATAGCGGTTCTGCCCCGGCGTCAGCGCGCCGTCGAGCACACCGCAGGCCACCGTCTCCCCGGTGTTGAAGATCAGCCGGTTGCAGATCCAGTAATCCCCGTACACCTCGCGCAGTCCGGCGTCCCGCACGGTTTCGGCCAGGCGGCGGGCGCTCAGCTCCTCGTCGCGTACGCCCGGCATCCCGGCCAGGAACGCCACGGTCCCGGCGACAGTCGCGGCGGTCAGCCCGGCCAGCACCACCGCCGCGGCGGCGCCGCCGAGCCGGGCGGCCCACCCGGCGGTGCCCCGCAGCGCGTGCGCGGCGGCCAGCCAGAGCGGCCACAGCACGGCCGGCAGCGAGATCTGGAGCACCGACAGGTAGCGGGCGTTGCCGAGCGGGTCGGTCGCGGCGAGCGGGCTGCGCACGTACGCCAGAAGTGTCAGCGCCGCGCCCGCGACCAGCGCGAGGACCGCCACGGCCCGGACCCGCGCGGCGTGGTCGGCGGCCCGGCGGTACGCGACCAGCCCGAGCCCGGCGGCGGCCACCAGCAGCAGCGGGTAGAGCACACCGAACCACTGCGCCCAGCGCGCGCAGCCGTCCATCGGGCACAGGCCCGACGCCAGCGGCACCCCCTCCAGCAGTCCGCCACGCAGCCGTTCGGTGAGCGACGGCGCGACCCCCTCCTTGGTGCTGATCTCGCGGAACACCGACAGCGAGTCCTGGCCGGGCGGCGCGACGAGGTTGTCCTTGACCATCGGGGCGACCCCGGCCAGGAAACCCGCCACCAACAGCACACCCGGCCAGCCGATCAGGTCCCGCGGCACGGCCACGGCGAGCACCACGCCCGCCACCAGCAGGTAGGGCGCGATCAGCCAGTCCGACCAGAGCGCCAGCCCGGCGAGCAGCCCGAACGCGCCGGTGGCCGGCCAGTGGTGCCGGACCCGCCGGCTGCCGAGGGCCACCGCGATCAGCAGCATCGCCAGCACGGCCGGTTTGACCTCCGGACGGCCGCCGACCACCGTGAGCTGGTCGCGGACCACCCGCTCCGAGCCGAGCGCCAGCAGGCCCACCACGATGACCGCCAGCCAGGGGGTGAACAGGCGGCGGGTCAGCCGGTACGCCAGCCACAGGAAGACCGCGAAGAGCGCGAGCATCGGCAACCGCAGCACCGGCCAGCTCGGCCCGGCCCAGCCGACCAGCGGCGCGGCGAGGTACGACTCCAGCACGCCCATGTAGCGCTGGCCGTAGAGGAAGACCGGCCGCTCCCGACCGGCGGCGATGTGCAGTGCGGCCAGGCCGAACGTGGCCTCGTCGCTGTTCGACGCGGGCACCGTGAGCAGCGTCAGCACCAGCCGGTACCCGACCCCCGCGACGCCGAGCAGCAACGCCACCAGCGCCGGCGCGTCCGGTCGCCGTCGTGCCGGGTCCCGCTTCGTCGTCGACACGACCAACGCCCCCGTCGTCGTCCCGACCGCAGTCTGTCACGGCGGCGCCCGGCGCCGGGGCGGATCGGCGTGGATCACTCGCGTGGCCCGGCCGCTGCGGTTGTGGCACTGTTGCCGTGTGCCGCCCACACCACCGGACCAGTTGGCCATTCCGCAGCTGCACCGCGCCGCGCGCTTCGAGGACGCCGTGCACGGCCTGGTGGAGCGCCGGTTGCGGCGCACCGGGTGGCAGCCCAACATCATCGCGTACGCGGGCTACGGCGCCCCGGGCTGGGCGCGCGTGCTCTGCCGGGTGCTGCTCGGGCGTCCTGACACGCGGCGGCGGGGCCGGCTGGACAAGGTGCGGGGCTGGCGCAGCTTCGCCACGCTGCCCGCCAAGCACGTCACCGTGACCATCGAGGCCGACGGCGTACGCCAGGAGGTGACCGCCGACCGCAGCGGCTTCGTCGACACCGTGATCGAGGCCGACTTCGCCCCCGGCTGGGGCTGCGTACGCCTCAGCGTCGCCGACGCCGAGCCGGTGGAGGCACTGGTCCGCGTCCTGGACCCGGCCGTGCGCTTCGGCATCATCTCCGACATCGACGACACCGTCATGGTGACCGCGCTGCCCCGGCCGCTGCTCGCCGCGTGGAACACGTTCGTGCTGGACGAGCACGCCCGCAACGCCGTGCCGGGCATGGCGGTGCTGTACGAGCGGCTGGCCACCGCCCACCCGGGCGCGCCGGTCTTCTACCTGTCCACCGGCGCCTGGAACGTCGCGCCGACGCTCACCCGGTTCCTGTCCCGGCACCTCTACCCGGCCGGGCCGCTGCTGCTCACCGACTGGGGGCCGACCGCCGACAGGTGGTTCCGCAGCGGCCGGGAACACAAGCGGGCCACGCTGGCCCGGCTGTCCCGGGAGTTCCCCGAGGTGCGGTGGCTGCTGATCGGCGACGACGGGCAGCACGACCCGGAGATCTACCGGGAGTTCGCCGCCGCGCACCCGGACAACGTCGCGGGGGTGGCGATCCGGCGGCTGTCCCCGACCCAGTCGGTGTTGGCCGGTAGCCTGCCCGCGCCGGCGGGACGGTCGTCCTCGGGCCCGGTGGGCCAGAAGTGGCTGAGCGCCCCCGACGGCGCCGGTCTCTGGAAGCTCCTCCGCGAAGCCGACCTGGTCTGACAGTTCCCCCTCTCCCGATAGTGCATCCGGGAACCGTTCCCAGCCCTTTTCACGCCTTTGGTGAGAGCCAGAGGACGCCCAGCGGGGGGACGCGCAGCGCCACCGACGCGGGCAGGCCGTGCCACGGCACGTTCTCGGCGTGCACCTCGCCCAGGTTGCCCACACCCGACCCGCCGTAGTGGTGGGCGTCGGTGTTCAGCGCCTCGGTCCACGTACCGCCGGCCGGCAGACCGATCCGGTAGTCCTCCAGCGGGGTCGCGGAGAAGTTCGCCACGCACACCAGCGTCTGCCCGTCCGGGGCGATCCGGATGAACGACACCGTGTTGTTGGCGACGTCGTCCCCGGCGATCCAGCGGAAGCCGGCCGGGTCGGTGTCCTGCGCCCACAGCGCCGGGCTGGCCCGGTAGGCCCGGTTCAGGTCGGCCACCAGCCGCTGCACGCCCGCCCGGGCCGGGTCGTGGGTGAGGTACCAGTCGAGGCCGCGCTCCTCGCTCCACTCCCGGTCGTCGGCCAGCTCGCAGCCCATGAAGAGCAACTGCTTGCCCGGGTGCGCCCACATGTACGCCAGCAGCGCCCGCACGGTGGCCAGCCGCTGCCACGTGTCGCCGGGCATCTTGCCGGCGAGGGAGCCCTTGCCGTGCACCACCTCGTCGTGGCTGATCGGCAGCACGTAGTTCTCGCTCCACGCGTACGCCAGGGAGAACGTGAGCTGATGGTGGTGGTGCTGCCGGTAGATCGGGTCCTTCGAGGTGTAGAGCAGGGTGTCGTGCATCCAGCCCATGTTCCACTTGGACCCGAACCCGAGCCCGCCCTCGGAGGTCGGCCTGGTGACGCCGGGCCACGCGGTGGACTCCTCGGCGATCATCAGCACGCCCGGGTGGTGCCGGTAGACGGTGGCGTTCACCTCCTGGAGGAGCGCGATGGCCTCCAGGTTCTCCCGGCCCCCGTGCACGTTCGGCGCCCACTGCCCGTCGGACCGGGAGTAGTCCAGGTAGAGCATCGAGGCGACCGCGTCCACGCGCAGCCCGTCGATGTGGAACTCGTCGAGCCAGTAGAGCGCGTTGGCGACCAGGAAGTTGCGGACCTCGTTGCGGCCGAAGTCGAAGACGTACGTGCCCCAGTCGGGGTGCTCGCCCCGGCGCGGGTCGGGGTGCTCGTACAGCGGGGTGCCGTCGAAACGCGCGAGCGCCCACTCGTCCTTCGGGAAGTGCGCCGGCACCCAGTCCAGGAGTACACCGATGCCGGCGGCGTGCAGCCGGTCCACCAGGTGACGGAAGTCGTCCGGGTCGCCGAACCGGGCGGTCGGCGCGTAGTAGCCGGTGACCTGGTAGCCCCACGAGCCGCCGAACGGGTGTTCCATCACCGGCAGGAACTCCACGTGCGTGAAGCCCATCTCCAGCACGTACGCGGTGAGCTGCTCGGCCAGCTCCCGGTAGCCGAGGCCGGGCCGCCAGGAGCCCAGGTGCACCTCGTACACGCTCATCGGCTCCTGGTGCGGTGCCTGCCGGGACCGGCGCGCGAGCCAGTCCGCGTCGCCCCACTCGTACCGTGACTCGTGCACCACCGACGCGGTGGCCGGCGGCACCTCGGTGCGCGCGGCCATCGGGTCGGCCTTGTCCCGCCACCGGCCGTCGGCGCCCAGGATGCGGTACTTGTAGCGGCTGCCCACCGGCAGGCCGGGCACGAAGATCTCCCACACGCCGCTGGACCCGAGCGACCGCATCGGCCATCCGTCGTCCGGCGCCCAGCCGGTGACGTCGCCGACGAGCCGCACCGCGCGGGCGTTGGGCGCCCAGACGGTGAACGCGACGCCCTCGTCGAACACGCGGGCGCCGAGGGCCGCCCAGAGCCGCTCGTGCCGGCCCTCGCCGATCAGGTGCAGGTCGAGGTCGCCGAGCGTGGGCGGATAACGGTACGGGTCGTCGTGCGTCGTGCCGTCCACCTCGACCCGGTAGTCCAGCACCTCGCCGGGTAGCACCGCCTCGAAGACACCGGCGTCGTGCACCCGCTTCATCGGGTGCCGTTCGCCGTCGGCGAGCACCGTCACCTCGCCGGCGCCCCGGCGTAGCGTCCGGATCGTGGTGCTCCCGTCGGCCGGGTGCGCGCCGAGCACGGCGTGCGGGTCGTGTACCTCGCCGGCGATCAGCTGGTCCATCGGGCGTCGTCCTTGTCGGCCGGTGCGGTCGGGGCGGTGCCGCCGGAGAGGTCGGCGGGTACGTCTTCCACTGTGAGGTCGGGCGCGGCCGGGTGCTCCGGTTCGGCCGGGGCCGGTGCGTCCGGCTGCGCCGGCTCGGGTGCGGCCGGCCGGCGCACGGTGAGCACGTGCGCCGGTTGCAGGTACGGGTCGAGGCGTACCGCGTTGCGCTGCCCCCAGTCGTACTCGGCGCCGGTCAGTTCGTCGCGCACGGTGAACCGTTCGTGCCAGTCCAGGCCCAGCGCCGGCATGTCGAGCGTGGTGTTGCCCCACTGCACCTCGCGGGAGTCGAACGAGCAGACCACGATCACCGAGTTGCCGGTCTCCGGGTCGTGCTTCGACCAGCACAGCAGCGCCGGGTTGTCGATGTCGTGGAACCTCAGGTTACGCAGCTGCTGCAGGGCGGGGTTGTCCCGGCGTACCCGGTTCAGCGTGGTGATGAACGGCGCCAGCGACCGGCCCTGCGCCAGCGCGGCGTCCCAGTCGCGGGGCCGCAGCTCGTACTTCTCGTTGTCCAGGTACTCCTCCGCGCCCGGCCGGGCCACGTGCTCGAACAGCTCGAACCCGGCGTACATGCCCCAGGAGGGGGACAGCAGCGCCGCCAGCACCGCCCGGATCTTGAACATCGGCGGGCCGCCGTGCTGCAGCGACGAGTGCAGGATGTCAGGCGTGTTGGGCCAGAAGTTCGGCCGCATCCAGTCGACCGAGGCGACCAGCTCCTCGCAGTACTCCCGCATCTCGGCCGCCGTCGTGCGCCAGGTGAAATAGGTGTACGACTGGGTGAAGCCGATCTTGCCGAGCCCGTGCATGATCGCCGGCCGGGTGAACGCCTCGGCCAGGAACAGCACGTCCGGGTCGACCTGCTTGACCTCGGCGATCAGCCAGTGCCAGAAGTCGAACGGCTTGGTGTGCGGGTTGTCGACCCGGAAGATCCGCACGCCCTCGCCGACCCAGTGCAGCACCACCCGCAGCACCTCGGCCCGGATGCCGTCGGGGTCGTTGTCGAAGTTCAGCGGATAGATGTCCTGGTATTTCTTGGGCGGGTTCTCCGCGTACGCGATGCTGCCGTCGGCCCGGGTGGTGAACCACTCCGGGTGCTCGGTGACCCACGGGTGATCCGGCGCGCACTGCAACGCCAGGTCCATCGCCACCTCTAGCCCCTGCTCGGCGGCGGCCGCGACGAAGTCGCGGAAGTCCTCCGGCGTACCCAGATCGGGGTGGATGGCGTCGTGGCCGCCCTCGGCCGCGCCGATCGCCCACGGCGAGCCCACGTCGTCCGGCCCGGCGGTGAGCGCGTTGTTGCGGCCCTTGCGGTTGACCCGGCCGATCGGGTGGATCGGCGGCAGGTAGAGCACGTCGAAACCCATCGCCGCGACACCCGGCAGCCGCTGCGTCGCGGTCGCGAACGTGCCGGACCGGGCGGGCGCGTCGACGGTGGCCGCTGTCGCGCCCTCGGAACGGGGGAAGAACTCGTACCAGGCGGAGAAGAGCGCCCGGGGCCGGTCCACCCACAGCGTGCGCTCCTCGCCGGTGGTGACCAGCTCACGCACCGGGTGCTCCCACAGCAGGTCGGCCAGGTCCAGCGCCGCGCTCACCCGCCGCGGCAGCTCCAGGTCGTCGTCGGCCAGCGCCCGCGCGGCTTCGCGTACGCGGTCACTGTCGGCCTTCGGTACCAGGTCGAGCGCGGCGGTCAGCACCCGTACGCCCTCGGCCAGGTCGTTCGCCAGTTCGGCCGCGCCCTGGCCGGCGGCGAGCTTCTTGGTGACCGCGTTCTGCCAGGTCAGGTACGGGTCCTGAAACGCCTCGACGGCGAAGCGCCACAGGCCCACCGCGTCCGGGCGGATGGTGGCGTGCCAGCGGTCCTGGCCGGGCTCGCCGGGGCGCATCCGGGTGAACGGCCGGGCCGTGCCGTCCGGGCCGAGCCAGACCACGTTGCAGCCGAGCGCGTCGTGGCCCTCGCGGTAGGCGCGCGCCGACACCGGTACGACCTCGCCGACCACCGCCTTGGCCGGGTAGCGACCGCAGGAGACGACGGGGGAGACGTCTTCGATCGGGAACCGTCCAGTCACCCGCTCAACCTACTGCGCGAGATCGTCTCGCGCTCGGCGACTTCACCTCAGAAGCCCCGCGTCGACGAGGGCGCCGGGCCCGGTGCCGCTCAAGCACGCATGCCGTACCACCGAACGGGTGGCGTTCAGGTTGACCGCTCGGCGATGAACACGAACTCCCGGCCGGGGCGGTCGGGGGCCTCGCGCACGTCTGTCAACCGGTATCCGGAGGCGGTCAGGCTCGCCTCGATCTCGTCGCGGTCGCGGAACCGCAGCGTGGAGTCCGACGTGAGGACCGTGCCGTCGCGCAGGAACCGGTACGTGTGCCGGAACGAAACCAGTGGCAGGTCGACCGCGGTGACCTGGAGGCGCTGCTCCACCGGCCCGACGCCCGGCACGTCCCGCAGGACAGGCGCGGTGTCCGCCCACTCCTCCCACGCGCGGCGCTCGGGGCGGCGGGTCTCGAACACGAGGCGCCCGCCGGGCCGCAGCGCGGCGTGCACGCCGCGCAGGGTCCGCTCCCAGTCGTCGTCGGTGACGAAGACCTGCGCCACGTTCCCGGTCATCGTGGCCAGGTCGGCGCGCAGCGGCGGCAGCGTCGTGGCGTCGCCGTGCAGCCAGCGGACCCGGTCCGCGCCGTCCTTGGCCCGGGCGACATCAAGCGACGCCCCGGCCGGGTCGACCCCCACGACGGTACGGCCGTGCCGCGCGAGCAGGAGGGCCAGGCTCCCGGTGCCGCACCCGAGATCGAGCACCACGCGTGCGTCCAGCTCGTCGGCGATCGCGAGGTACGCGGCCAGGTCGTCCCGGTCGCCGTCGAACGCGTCGTAGACCGGCGCGAGGCGAGGATGGGCGAAGATCGCATCCGGCATCCGGCGACTGTATCCGCCGCCCCCGCGACCGGACGTCGTGCCGTCAGCCGAGGTCGTGCTCGACCGGGGTGGTGTTGAGGACCCAGGCGAGCGGCATCGTCGCCCGGACCCGGTAGTCCGCGCCGTCCAGGCGGTGCATCGTGACGGTCTGCGCCGCGTCCTGCTCGACGACCCAGTACTGCGGGATGTCCGCCGCGGCGTACTCGCCACGCTTGGTCACGGTGTCGATGCCCTCCGAGCCGGGCGAGACGATCTCGACCACGAGAAGCACGTCAGCGGGCGGCAGCCACACGCTGTCGGCCTGCGTCTTGCTCCAGACCACGAGGTCGGGGATGCGTCCACCGACCCCGCCGTGCCGACCCGGGATGCGCAGCCCGACCGCCTGGGCGACGTGATCCGCCGGTACGCCGCCCTGGGCGAGCCACACCATGAGCCGGGTCGCGATGATCGCATGGGCGTATCCCGGCGGCGGGATGATCGAGAGAACTCCCTCAGGGCTGATCTCGTATCGATGGTGCTCGTCCGCGGCCATCATCGCGGTCAGGTCGTCGAGCGACACGGTCGACGGCATGGATCTGCCCACCGCCTCTGCGCTCATGCCGGAATCGTACCGGCCACGGCGGAGCCGTGGTGGGCACGGACACGCCCCGAGCCCACCCGTTAAGAAGGGGCCCTTCCTCTACCGGAGGCGTTAACAGGGTGCCCTTCCTTACACCCCCACCGAGCGGTACACCTCGAGCGTCTGCCGGGCGATCGCGTCCCACGAGAAGTGCTCCACCGCCCGCCGCCGCCCCGCCGCGCCGAACGCCGCGATCCGGTCCGGGTCGGCCAGCAGCTCGTTGATCCGCGCGGCCAGGTCGGCGACGAAACGCTCCGGGTCCAGCGGGGTGCCGGAGCCGTCACCGGCCTGCTCGACCGGCACCAGCAGCCCGGTCTCGCCGTCGGCCACCACCTCGGGGATGCCGCCGGTGGCGGTCGCCACGACGGCGGTCTCGCAGGCCATCGCCTCCAGGTTGACGATGCCCATCGGCTCGTAGACGGACGGGCAGACGAACACGGTGGCGTGGGTGAGCACCTGGATCACCTCGGGCTTGGGCAGCATCGCCGCCACCCACACCACCCCCGACCGCTTCGCCCGCAGCTCGGCGGCCAGCTCCTCCACCTCGGCGGCGATCTCCGGGGTGTCCGGCGCGCCGGCCAGCAGCACCAGCTGGACGTCGGCGGGCAGTTCGCGGGCGGCGCGCAGCAGGTACGGCAGGCCCTTCTGCCGGGTGATCCGCCCGACGTAGACCACGCTGGGCCGCCCCGGGTCGATGCCGAGCCGGTCGAGCACGTCGGTGTTCCGGTCCGGGGCGTACTGCGCGGTGTCGATGCCGTTGTAGACCACGCGCACCCGGTCGGGGTTCACCGCCGGATACGCGGTCAGCACGTCCCGGCGCATGCCCGCGCTCACCGCGATGATCGCGTCGGCCGCCTCGAAGGCGGTCCGCTCGCACCAGGAGGAGAGCGCGTACCCGCCGCCGAGCTGCTCGGCCTTCCACGGTCGCAGCGGCTCCAGGCTGTGCGCGGTCACCACGTGCGGCACCCCGTGCAGCAGCTTCGCGGTGTGCCCGGCCAGGTTGGCGTACCAGGTGTGGCTGTGCACCACGTCGGTGCCGGTCGTCCCGGCGGCCATCTCCAGGTCGACGCCCATGACCCGCAGCGCGGCGTTCGCGCCGGCCAGCGCGGCCGGTTCGGCGTACGCGGTGACACCTTGCTCGTCGCGGGGCGCGCCGAAGCAGTGCACCCGCACGTCGGCGAGCCGGCGCAGCTCGCGGGCGAGGTATTCCACGTGCACCCCGGCGCCGCCGTACACCTCCGGCGGGTACTCGCGGGTGAGCAGGTCGACGCGCATCGGTGCCATGCCCGCACCCTAGTGCAGAGCGCCGTGTCGCACCCGGTACGCAAGTGTGGGCGTCCGAGTGGTGAAGTCGGTTCCGGGTGGTTAGCGTCTGAGCATGGCTGCCAAGGTGCTCGCGATCGTCCTGGCCGGCGGGGAGGGCAAGCGCCTGATGCCCCTGACCACCGACCGGGCGAAGCCCGCCGTCCCCTTCGGTGGGATGTACCGTATGGTCGACTTCGTCCTGTCCAACCTGGCGAACGCCGGCTTCCTCAAGATCGTCGTGCTGACCCAGTACAAGTCCCACTCACTGGACCGCCACATCACCAAGACCTGGCGGATGTCGACGCTGCTGGGCAACTACGTCACGCCGGTGCCCGCGCAGCAGCGCCGCGGCCCGTGGTGGTTCGCCGGCTCGGCCGACGCGATCTACCAGAGCTTCAACCTGATCAACGACGAGCAGCCCGACTACGTGATCGTCTTCGGCGCCGACCACATCTACCGGATGGACCCCCGGCAGATGGTCGAGGACCACATCGCCTCCGGCGCCGGAGTGACCGTGGCCGGCATCCGGCAGCCGCTGTCGACGGCCGACCAGTTCGGCGTGATCGAGGTCGGCGAGGACGGCAAGCGCATCCGCGCGTTCCGGGAGAAGCCCACCGACGCGGTCGGACTGCCCGACGCGCCGGACGAGATCTACGCCTCGATGGGCAACTACGTGTTCACCACCCGGGCGCTGTGCGAGGCGGTCGAGCGCGACGCGGCGGACAAGACGAGCAAGCACGACATGGGCGGCAGCATCATCCCGATGCTCGTCGAGCGCGGCGAGGCCAACGTCTACGACTTCAAGGACAACGAGGTGCCCGGCAGCACCGACCGCGACCGCGGCTACTGGCGGGACGTGGGGACGCTCGACTCGTTCTACGACGCGCACATGGACCTGATCAACGTGCACCCCGTGTTCAACCTCTATAACTTCGAGTGGCCGATCTACACCGAGCAGCCGCCGTACCCGCCGGCCAAGTTCGTGCACGCCTGGGGCGAGCGGGTCGGCCGCGCGGTCAGCTCGATGGTCTCGCCCGGCTCGGTGATCTCCGGCTCGCTGGTGGAGAACTCGATCGTGGCGCCGAAGGTGAAGGTGCACTCCTGGGCGCACGTCGAGGGCGCCGTGCTGATGGAGGGTGTCCAGATCGGCCGCCACGCGGTCGTCCGGCGCGCGATCCTGGACAAGAACGTCCACGTCCCGGAGGGCGCCGAGATCGGCGTCGACCTGGAGAAGGACCGTCAGCGCTACACCGTGTCCGACAACGGCATCGTCGTCATCGGCAAGGGCCAACGCGTCGAGCCCTGAGCAGTCCCCACCGCATCACCGAGGAGGATCCCGCAGTGGCCCACCCCCGTGCCGGTCAGCCCGCGCAGCCCGCCGACCTGGTCGACGTGCCCCGGCTGGTCACCGCCTACTACGCCGAGCACCCGGACCCGGACGACCCGGCGCAGCAGGTCTCCTTCGGCACCTCCGGGCACCGCGGGTCCAGCCTGCGCAACGCCTTCAACTCCGACCACATCCTGGCCGTCACCCAGGCGCTCTGCGACTACCGGCGCGAGCAGGGACTCGACGGGCCGCTGTTCCTCGGCCGGGACACCCACGCGCTCTCCGCGCCCGCCGAGGCCGACGCGCTGGAGGTGCTCGCCGCAAACGAGGTCACGGTGCTGCGCGACAGCCGTGACGGCTACACCCCGACCCCCGCCGTCTCGCACGCCATCCTCACCCACAACCGGGGGCGCACCGGCGGCCTCGCCGACGGCATCGTGATCACCCCGTCGCACAACCCGCCGTCCGACGGCGGGTTCAAGTACAACCCCACCCGCGGCGGGCCCGCCGACACCGACGCCACCAGGTGGATCCAGGACCGCGCGAACGCCATCCTCGCCGCCGGGCTCAAGGAGGTGAAACGCATCCCGTACGCGCGGGCGCGCGCCGCCGACACCACCGGGGAGTACGACTTCCTCGCCCGGTACGTCGACGACCTGCCCGCCGCGCTGGACATCGACGCGATCCGCGACGCGGGGGTGCGCATCGGGGCGGACCCGATGGGCGGGGCGAGCGTGGCGTACTGGGGCGAGATCGCGCAGCGGCACCGCCTCGACCTCACCGTGATCAACCCGCTCGTGGACCCGACGTGGCGGTTCATGACGCTCGACGGCGATGGCAAGATCCGGATGGACTGCTCGTCGCCGAACGCGATGGCCTCGCTGATCGCCGCCCGGGACGAGTACGCGGTCTCCACCGGCAACGACGCCGACGCCGACCGGCACGGCATCGTCACCCCCGACGGCGGGCTGATGAACCCCAACCACTACCTGGCCGTGGCGATCGGCCACCTGTTCCGTACCCGGGAGCAGTGGGGCCCGGCCGCGGCGGTGGGCAAGACGCTCGTCTCATCCTCGATGATCGACCGGGTCGCGGCCGACCTCGGCCGCCCGCTGCTGGAGGTGCCGGTCGGGTTCAAGTGGTTCGTGCCCGGCCTGCTCGACGGCACCGTCGGCTTCGGCGGCGAGGAGAGCGCCGGGGCGTCGTTCCTGCGCCGCGACGGCGGCACCTGGACCACCGACAAGGACGGCATCCTGCTCTGCCTGCTCGCCGCCGAGATCATCGCCACCACCGGCCGTACGCCCAGTGAGCACTGGACCGAGCTGGCCGACCGCTTCGGCGCGCCCGCGTACGCCCGGATCGACGCGCCGGCCGGGCGGGCGGAGAAGGCCGTCCTGGCGAAGCTGTCGCCGGACCAGGTCACCGCCACCGAGCTGGCCGGTGAGCCGATCACGGCGATCCTCACCACCGCGCCCGGCAACGATGCCGCGATCGGCGGCCTCAAGGTGACCACCGAGTCGGGCTGGTTCGCCGCCCGCCCGTCCGGCACCGAGGACGTCTACAAGATCTACGCCGAGTCGTTCCAGGGGGCGGACCATCTGGCCCGGATCCAGGAGGAGGCCAAGGCGCTGGTCGACGGGGTGCTGGCCACCGCCTGACCCGGCTCACTTGGGCGGGGGCAGCTCGCGGCGGTCGAGCTGCTCCCGCAACCCGTCCGGCAACAGCTCGCGCAACTGGTCCGGCAGCAGCGGCAGGTCCAGCAGGCTCAGCTTGAGTTGGCTGCGCTCCTGGTAGCGGCGCGGGTCGAGGCGGACCACCCGGCCGGCGTCCCTGACGTACCGGACGTGCACCGAACCCTCGGTCGCCGCCTGCCGGATCAGCAGGCCGTCCATCTCCACCGCCACCGGCGCCGAGTCCGCGCGCAGCTCCAGATGCACCGTCTCGTGCGCGGAGAGCAGCACCGATCGGGAGATCCCGGCCATCGGCGCCGACGGCGTCACCACCATCGCCTCGGTGGCCGGTGAGATCAGCGGCCCACCGGCGGCGTAGCTGTACGCCGTCGAACCGGTCGGCGTGCTCACCACCAGCGCGTCGCACCGGTAGTAGCCGTACCGCTGGCCGTCCACCGCCAGCGTGGCCGCGACGAAGCCGGCTCCGGGCTGCCGGACCAGGGCGATGTCGTTGAACGCCACCACGTCGTCGCCGCAGACGTCACAGGCCAGGCAGGCGTGCGACTCGACTGTGAAGTCGTGCTCCACCAGCCGTTCCAGGGCGCGGGGCAGGTCCGGCGGCTCCACCTCGACCAGGAAGCCGAGCTTGCCCAGGTGGACGCCGAGCACCGGCTTCGGGTCGCGGACGGCCATCCGCAGCGCGCCCAGCATGGTGCCGTCGCCGCCGATGCTGATCAGCGCGGCGCAGCGCCCGGCAAGCTCGTCCGCGGCGAACGCCTCCACCGAGGCCGGTACGCGGGCGCGGTCCTCGGCGCGTACCGCGAGCGTGATCCGGTGCCGGGCCGCCCAGTCCGTGATGATCCGCACCACCTCGGAGACGTCCCGGGTCGGGTGCAGCACCAGCCCCAGCACATCGCCCGCCACCGCTACAGCTCACCACACGGACAGCGAGCGCGGTGGGCGTACGAGCGAGTGGTGACGCTTGTCCCGAGCGAACGGGTCCGAGCGCACCCGTCGGTTGCGTGGCGACACCCTGCCGGCGTTGCTTCGTTGAACCTCAGGAGCTGATCGGCCGGAAGGGCGGACATGGCACGGGTTGGGCACGGCACCGCCTTCGTCCGCGAAGGGCCGAGTGGCGCCCCGTTGCCGCGGTACCGGACTGGCACCCGCTCCGGCGCAGCCCTCCGCACAGCCGGTCACCTGTCCACCGCGCAGCTCACCGTCGCCGCGGTGAGCCTGGTCATCAATGTCGTCGCCGCGCGTACCCTCGGCCCTGCCGGTCGCGGCAACATAGCTCTCCTCCTGCAACTCGGCTATCTCGTCAACATGCTCGGCCTCGCGGGCGTGGATCGCGCCTATCCGGTATACGTCCCCGAGGGCCGCACGGCTCGGTCCGCCACCCTGGACATGCTGCGCCTCGCCGGTCCCGGTGGCGTCCTGGTGCTGATCACCGTCCTGCCACTGGTCTGGTCGATCGGCGCTGGCAGCAGTTCCGGACCGGGCCTGACCGTCATCGCGTTCACGCTGGCCGCGATCGCCCTGGTCGCCGGTGGGGCGGTCCGGTCCGCCGCAGCGGCGTCCGGCATCACCGGTCCGTTCCTCGCGGGTACGGTCGCCGCACAGGTCGTCCTGCTCGCCGCCGGCGCCCTGCTGGCGGCGTTTCGTGTCGACGATCCGAGCATCTGGCTGCTCGCCTACGCCCTCGCGCTCGCCGTCGCACCCGGACTGTCCTGGGCGTTGGTGTGCCGGCGGCGCGCCGGGAAGACCGGTACCGACACGGCGCACCTCGCGAGGTCCCGTCACCTCGGTCTCCGGCTCCTACCGGCTGGTGTCGCCAGCATGGTCATGCTGCGCGCCGACCGGTTGCTGCTGCCGTGGCTCGGGTCGTACGAGCAGCTCGGCATCTACATCGTCGTCGCCACCATCGCGGAGATGGTCGCGTGGCCCGTGCAGGCGTGGGTGGACGCACGCGCCGCCGGTTGGCACCGACGGCACGTCGCCGGTGAACTGGGTATCTCCCGACCGGTACTGTGTGTTGCCGCGTACGGCCTCGTGACCGGCGCTGCCATGGTCGGATGCGGCCGTCTCGTCATCGGGCCGGTGTTCGGCGAGGACTACCGCGACGCCACACGGCTGCTCCTGCCGCTCGCCATCGGCGCGGTGGCGTACTGCGTCAGCCGGGTCGCCGTCGGGCTGAGCGTCGCAACCGGCAGGGCACGCATCGCCCTGACCACGGACGTCTCCGCCATGGCGGTTGCGCTGGCCTGTTACCTGGCACTGATCCCCAGGTGGGGTGCGTACGGTGCTGCCGTCGGCTCCGCGATCGCGTACACGACGGGCGCATCACTGGCGGTCATCGCTCTCCTCGCGAGTACCCGCCGCTCTCACCAGGTGGCCGCGAACGCGTCCGCACTGCCCGCAACGAACGACTCGGTAGGCGCGCATGGCACATGACAGCACGCGTTCGATGACGGTGACCGGCGGTGGGAGGCAGCCACGGCGTTCGCCCGAGATCACGCCGACCGAGGCCGCCGACTCGTCTCCGACGCTGCTGACCGCCCTGTTCCTGATCGCGCTGGCCGGTCGCATCACCCCGGAGCGAGTCGGTCTGCAGGCTCTGGGAGTCGAGGATTTTCGCCGGCCGACCTACGCGATTCTTGCCGGTGGTGTCCTTATCTGGCAGCTGCGTCTGGTCAGGCGCGGTGGTGTCCGGCCGTGGCCACGGTTCCTCCTTCCGTTCACCGCCCTCATCGCGCTGCAGCTCACGTCCGCGCTGTGGGCCCCTTGGCCGGCTCGGATGCAGCAGGCAACGGAGGATCTGGTCCTCCTCTGGCTACTCGTGGTGTGCACCGCGGCTCTGACCGCCGGGAACCCCCGCCGCGCCGCTCGCGTCCTGCTGGCTCTGATGCTCCTCGCGGGCCTCGCGTACGCCGTCGCCGGCCTGAACGCGGGTGCTCAACTCCAGGGCCGCGTGTCGGCGTTCGGTGGCGGCCCCAACGTGTTCGTACGCGTTGTCTGCCTCGCCGCGATCGCTGCCGTCACCCTCGCCGTGGCGCGTCGTCGCTGGTGGTTGCTCGTACCGGTGCCTGTCCTGGCGGTAGCGGCGGTGCTGTCCGGCTCGCGAGGTGGCCTGGTGGCCGGTGTCGGCACCGTGACGGCGTTCTTCCTGTTCTTCCTCAGGCGTCGGCGCGTCGTCGTTCTCGCCAGCACTCTGGTTGTGGGCGGCGCGGCGACCTGGTTGGTGTGGCAGGTCATGGGCGGCGCGATCGCCGGGTTGGCCGCCACCCGCTACAACGCCGGTGTCCTGGAGGCCAACGGCTACTCCGCGCGACCCGAGCTGCTCGACGTCGCCTGGCAGTTGTTCCGGGACAACCTGATCGCCGGCGCCGGGATGGACGCGTTCAACGTGGCCACCGGCATGGGTTACCCGCACAATCTCGTCGCCGGTCTCGCCGCGGAGGCGGGCCTTCTCGGGCTCGGGCTCTTTGCCTGGGCAGTTGTCCGCTGGTGCCGCGACGGGGTTGCGTGGAGCACGGCGACACCCGAACAGATCGGTTGTGCGGTCTGCGCCGTGTACGTGCTTCTCGCCAGCATGTTCTCCGGCGACTACTACGATGCGCGTTTCATGTGGATCTTCGCGGTGGTAGCCGTGTCCCGGCCGCGGCCGAGCGTCGCCGGACCCGGAAGGCGGAAGGCCGTCGACCAGCCGTACGCACGTCATCCCGGCCGCCGCGCGACGGAGCGGGCGTGGCATCCGGCAGGCTGAGGGGATTCAGCCTTCTTCGACCAGAGCGTCCAGCAGGCGTTGGAGCTTGGACGCCATCACCGTCCGCGACCGATTCCCCGCCACGTAGCTGCGTCCGCGCCGGCCCATTGCCGCGAGCTTCTCGGACTCCAGTTCGGCCAGTTCCCTCAGCCCGGCGGCGAGATCATCGGTGGAGACGGTGCAACCGGCATCGGCGGCGCGCAGGATGTCTTCGGGTTCCCCAGGGCAGTTGTTGACGACCGGCAAGCCGGCCGCCATGTAGTCGTAGAGCTTGTTGGGGCTTGCGCCGAGGTCGTAGACCGGGGAGTGCGCGAGAACATGGATGCCGACGTCCGCGCCACCGAGTATGCCGCGTAGCTCCTGCTTGGATACCCCGTCCAAGAAGTGCACATTTGATAGATCCTCGGCGGCTGCCCGAGCCATCAGGGCGGGTTTCTCCAGGCCGTCACCGATGAGTACGAAGGTGTGCTCCGGCACTTCCGCGATCGCGTCCAGCAAGCGGTGCAGGCCGTTGATGGCACCATGCGAGCCCGCGAACACGAGCAGCTTGCCTTTGACCGGCACGCGCTGCCGTAGTGTGCGGTACTGGTCAGGGCGGGGCTCGAAGTCCTCCGGTTCCGCGCCGTTACTGATCCACTCGATCTTGTCCGTCGGCACACCCGTCTCGGCGAGGTGGGCATGCCAGCCGGCGGCCACGATGACGATGCGGTCGGCACGTCGGTAGAGCCATCGTTCCAGCGCCCGCAGCGCGCGATGGGTCGGAGAGTTCCGGCGAAGAAAACCGGTGCTGACCATCGCCTCGGGCCAGAGGTCGCGAACCTCGAGTACGAAGTGGCATCGCCGTAGCCGTGCGGCGGCCCACCCGGCCACCGGGGCGAGGATGTGCGGTGAGGAGGCGTACACGACATCGGGGCGGGGGCCACGCACGACCAGGCGGGCGGCATTCCAGCCGTAGGTGAGCCAGCTGAGCACGCGCCGGTGGTCGTTACTGCGGTACCGCGTTACCGGCACAGGCACGAAGTGCGTGTCGTCGACGGGAAGCTCGCGGTGGCTGAAGTGATCCCACGACGCGGTGATGATGGACCATTCCCAGCCGTGCAGCCGGCTGAACAGCTCCACGTGGCGGGTGCCCCCGGCACGGGAAAGGGGCTGCGCGTACTGGTTGAGAACGATCACTCGTGGACGACGGTGCTGGTTGGGCATGGTGAACCTTGGGAGTCAGAGGGAGGTCGCCCGGCCGTCGGCTGTTCCGCCGACGTGAGACGGCCGTGCCCGGGGAAAACCGGCCTTCGCGTCGTGTCTCGGCCCGTCGTGCAGGAAGTCGTCGATCTCCGCGCACACCCTGTCCGCTTGTTCCGTGCTCATGCCGGAGCCGCTGGGCAGGGTCAGACCGGTGGCGAAGAGCCGTTCCGCGACACCGTTGAGGACAGCATCCGCGTCGGCGAACACGGGCTGCAGGTGCATCGGTTTCCAGACCGGCCGGGTCTCGATGCCGGCTGCGGCCAAGTGGGCGGCCAGATCGGCGGACCGCCAACCGGACACCTCCGGGTCGACGACGATGCTGGTCAGCCAGCAGTTCGCCGCTTGGTCCCCGCTGCCGAGGATCCGCACACCCGCGGTTGCGCCGAAGACCTCCGCGTAGCGCGATCGGTGTGCGCGTCGTCGCGCCATCATCGCGTCAAGCCTTCGTAGCTGCGCTCGGCCAACGGCGGCGAGCAGGTTGCTGAGCCGGTAGTTGTAGCCGGTCTCGGTGTGTTCGTAGTGAGGCACCGGTTGTCGCGCCTGAGTTGCCAGGTAACGGCATCGCTCGACAAGGATGTCGTCATCGGACACCAGCATCCCGCCACCGGAGGTGGTGATGATCTTGTTGCCGTTGAACGACAGCACCCCGGCCCGTCCGAAAGATCCGGCGGGGCGCCCCTCGTGGCTGGCGCCGAGGGCCTCGGCGGCGTCCTCGATCACCGGCACGCCGGCTGCCGCACAGATCGGCAGGATCCGATCGTAGTCAGCGCAGGAGCCGAACATGTCCACCGGAAGCACTGCCGCGACCCGTCGGCCCGACGCGCTCAACTTGCGCAGGGTGCGGTCGAGCAGTTCCGGGTCGAGGTTGCCGGTGTCCGGCAGGCAGTCGACGAACACCGGTTCGGCGCCGGTGTAGGTGACCGCGTTGGCCGTCGCCACGAACGTGAGTGTGGGAACGACGACGGCGTCACCCCGCTGGATGCCGAGGGCGACCATCGCCAGGTGCAGCCCGGCCGTGCCGGACGAGAGGGCGACCGCGTGGCGGGTGCCGACCCGCTCGGCGATCTCCTGCTCGAACGCGTCGATGTCGGGGCCGATGGGAGCAACCCAGCCCGACCTCAGCGCGCGTAGCAGATAGGACTCCTCCAGCGGCCCGACATCCGGTGGTGAGAGCAGCACCCGATCCGGCCCCGCGCCGGTCGTCTGTCGAGCATCGGCATGTAGGTGTACCGCCATTCTCGGCCCTCCGGATTGTCGGCGGGCGAAGTTCCGCTCGCCACCGAGGGTTCAACGGCTGCCGCTCATCCGAAGTTCTGCCCTGAACAGAACGAATATCCGTTTCACCTATGTTGTTGCTCGCGGTGAGGGCCCGGCACCGCCTAGCGCCAGTCGTCGCCCGCGTCGAGGCGTCGGCTGAGCAGCGTCGCCAGCGGCACCGACTCGCCGTCGCGCCCGCCCCGGCCGACCACCAGCGGCGGCGCGCTGGGCCGCGGGTCGGCCCCGAGCAGCCGCGAGCGCAGGCCGGGCGGCACGGTGAGCAGATAGAAGCGCCCGTCGGTGTCCACCGCGCGGCTGTGCGCCCGGTCCACGTACCAGCCGGTGATCCGCGTGCGGTAGCGCCCGCGACCGTCGTGGCCGGTCGCGGTCAGCCGGTCGGCGCGCAGCCCGCGCCGCAGCGCCTCGGCGGCGAACCGGGTCACGAGGTCGGCGGCCTCCGCCTGCTCCGCGGCGCGCTCCCGGTCGGCGGCCTCCGCGTGCGCCCGCACCGCGCGGCGCCGCCGCTCCCGCCACCGCTCGTCGTCCTCACCGCCCACGACCGTGAGGGTACGCGGAACCGGCGCCGCCCGGCGTGATCAACTCCAGGCCGCCGAGGTGGTGGTGTCGCGGAGCCTCCGATGCCACCACCTCGGCGAGACTGTGTTGATCAAGGGTGGTGTCAGGCCAGTCCGGCGCGGCGCAGCGCCTCCGCCATTGCGTCGTTGACCGGGGCACCGCCACCGCGCCCGGGCCGCTGCTGCTGGGCACCGCGCGACGCGCCGCCCTGCCCGCCACCGCCCTGTCCGTCACCGCGTTGCCCGCCGCCGCCCGAGCCGCCGCGTTGCCCGCCGCCGCCCTGCCCGCCGCGCTGGCCGCCCCGCCCCTGGCCGCCCGGCCGAGGGCTGGCGCCGCCCCGGTCCCGTCGGCCGTCGCCGCCCGCCGGGCGTCCGCCACCGGCGGGCGCCTCGTCGTCCAGCCGCAGCGTCAGCGAGATCCGCTTGCGCGGCACGTCCACGTCGAGCACCCGGACCTTGACCACGTCGCCGGACTTCACCACGTCGCGCGGATCCTTGACGAACGTGTGCGACATGGCCGAGACGTGCACCAGGCCGTCCTGGTGCACGCCCACGTCGACGAACGCGCCGAACGCGGCCACGTTCGTCACCACGCCCTCCAGCACCATGCCCGGCGTCAGGTCGCTGATCTTCTCCACGCCGTCGACGAACGTGGCGGTGCGGAACTCCGGGCGCGGGTCGCGGCCCGGTTTCTCCAGCTCGGCCAGGATGTCGGTGACGGTGGGCAGGCCGAACGTGTCGTCGACGAAGTCGGTCGCGCGCAGGCCGCGCAGGAGGGCCGACCTGCCGATCAGCGCGCGCAGGTCCTGCCCGGTGGTGGCGAGGATGCGGCGCACCACCGGGTATGACTCGGGGTGCACGCTGGAGGAGTCGAGCGGGTCGTCGCCGCCGGGGATGCGCAGGAAGCCGGCGCACTGCTCGAACGCCTTCGGTCCGAGCCGCGGCACCTTCTTCAGCTCCCCACGGGTGCGGAACGGCCCGTTGGCGTCGCGGTGCAGCACGATGTTCTCGGCCAGCCCGGCGCCGATGCCGGAGACCCGGGTGAGCAGCGGCGCGGAGGCGGTGTTGACGTCGACGCCGACCGCGTTGACGCAGTCCTCGACCACCGCGTCGAGCGAGCGGGACAGCTTCACCTCGGACAGGTCGTGCTGGTACTGCCCGACGCCGATCGACCGCGGGTCGATCTTCACCAGCTCGGCCAGCGGGTCCTGGAGGCGGCGGGCGATCGACACCGCGCCGCGCAGCGAGACGTCCAGGCCGGGCAGCTCCTGCGAGGCGTACGCGGACGCGGAGTAGACCGACGCGCCGGCCTCGGAGACCACCACCTTGGTCAGCTTCAGCTCCGGGTGCCGCTTGATCAGGTCGCCGGCCAGCTTGTCGGTCTCCCGGCTGGCGGTGCCGTTGCCGATCGCGACCAGTTCGACGCCGTGCGCGGCGGCGAGCGTGGCGAGCGTGTGCAGCGACGCGTCCCACTGCCGGCGCGGCTCGTGCGGATAGATGGTGTCGGTGGCGACCACCTTGCCGGTGGCGTCGACCACCGCGACCTTCACACCGGTGCGCAGGCCCGGGTCCAGGCCCATCGTCGCCCGCGCCCCGGCGGGCGCGGCCAGCAGCAGGTCACGCAGGTTGGTGGCGAAGACCCGCACGGCCTCCTCCTCGGCCGCCTGCCACAGCCGCATCCGCAGGTCCGCGCCCAGGTGGATCAGGATCCGGGTACGCCAGGCCCAGCGCACCGTGTCGGCCAGCCACCTGTCGGCGGGCCGTCCCTGGTCGCTGATGCCGAAGCGTCCGGCCACGGCCGCCTCGTAGCGGCTGGGGTCGGGGTTCGCGTCGGCGTCCCCGTCGGCCTCCGGGTCCATGGTCAGCTCCAGCACGCCCTCCTTCTCACCGCGGAACATGGCGAGGATGCGGTGCGAGGGCAGCTTCGGGTACGGCTCGGCGAAGTCGAAGTAGTCCGCGAACTTCGCCCCGGCGGTCTCCTGGCCGTCGCGTACCCGGGAGACCAGCCGGCCCCGCGACCACATCTGCTCGCGCAGCGTGCCGATCAGGTCGGCGTCCTCGGCGAAGCGCTCGATCAGGATGGCCCGCGCCCCGTCCAGGGCGGCGGCGGTGTCCGCGACGCCCCTGTCCGGGTCGGCGAACCCGGCGGCGACCGTCTTCGGGTCCTGGGCCGGATCGGCCAGGAGCGTGTCCGCGAGCGGCTCCAGTCCGGCCTCGCGGGCGATCTGCGCGCGGGTGCGTCGCTTCGGCTTGTAGGGCAGGTAGATGTCCTCCAGGCGGGACTTGGAGTCGGCGGCGAGGATCTGCGCCTCGAGCGCCTCGTCCAGCTTGCCCTGGCTCCGGATCGACTCCAGCACCGCCGCGCGCCGCTCGTCCAGCTCGCGCAGGTAGCGCAGGCGCTCCTCCAGCGTGCGTAGCTGCGCGTCGTCGAGCAGGCCGGTGGCCTCCTTGCGGTAGCGGGCGATGAACGGCACCGTGGCGCCGCCGTCGAGCAGCTCGACTGCCGCCCGTACCTGCCGTTCGGCGACGCCGAGTTCTTCGGCGATCCGCTTGTGCACAGACTGGGTCACGATTGTCATCCGCCTTCTCGGGTGGTTTCCGCCCTGCATTGTGCCGTTCGCCTCCGACTGCCTGTGCCCGGCCCGCCGTCGGCTGCGCTAGCGTGGCGATCATGGAGGTACCTGCGGATCCGCGGGCCCGGCGGCTGTTCGGTGGCAGCGCCCGGGCGCTCGGCGACCTGGCCGCCGGCCCGTTCCGGGCCGACCGGGACCGGATCGTCGGTTCGCCGTTCTTCACCCGGCTGGGCGGCGTGACCCAGGTGATCAGCCCGGGTGGTTCCGGGCTGCTCGTGCACAACCGGCTCACCCACAGCCTGAAGGTGGCCCAGGTGGCCCGGGCGATCGCGGAGCGGCTGACCGCCGACCCGGCGCACCGGGACCTGCTGGAGAAATTCGGCGGCTGCGATCCGGAGGTGGTGGAGGCCGCCGCGCTCGCGCACGACCTCGGGCACCCGCCGTTCGGGCACCTGGGGGAGCGGGTGCTCGACCGGCTGGCCCGGCAGCGGCTCGGGCTGGCCGACGGCTTCGAGGGCAACGCCCAGTCGTACCGGATCGTCACCAGCACCGAGATCCGCGGCGCGGCGACCACCGGGCTGGATCTGACCGCGGCGGTCCGGGCGGCCATGCTGAAGTACCCGTGGACCCGGCTGGACCATCCCGACCCGCACCCGCGTCACCTGGACCCGGCGCCCCGGGGCGCGGCGGCCCCGCCGGAGGATCCGGAGAGCGGGTCGGTCAAGTTCGGCGCGTACCGCACCGAGCTGGACGACCTGCGGCAGGCGCGGGAGCCGTTCGCCGGGCGGATCCCGGACTGGCAGCAGACCCCCGAGGCGTCGGTGATGGACACCGCCGACGACATCGCGTACGCGATCCACGACGTGGAGGACTTCTACCGCGTCGGGGTGCTCCAGCAGGGCGCGGTGGCGGCCGAGCTGATGGCCTGGCAGCGCGAGTGCGGTCACCTGCGGTCGATCACGGCGCCGGCGCTGGAGGGGGCGGGCCGGCGGCCCGGTGCGGCGATCGAGCGGCTGCGCCGGCAGTTGCACCGCAAGGACGGCTGGATCGCCGACGACGAGGCGTTCGCCGCCGCCGTCGAGCACGTCCGCGAGGAGCTGGTGGAGGGGCTGCTGGCGCTGCCGTTCGACGGCTCGATCGAGGCGGAGCAGTACGTGGCCCGGTTCTCCGCCCGCTGGTCCACCCGTTTCGTGGACGCCATCACCGTCACCCCGGAGCCGGACGTCCGCTCCGGGTACGTGCTGCTGGCGAAGGCGCAGTGGCACGAGGTGCAGGTGCTCAAGTTCGTGCACCACCGGTTCGTGCTGGCCCGCCCGGACCTCGCCCTGCACCAGCGCGGTCAGGCCCGGCTGCTGGGTACGCTGGTGGAGGCGCTCTGGGAGTGGCTGCTGGACCCGGACGAGGAGTCCCGGCTGCCGCGCCGGCTGCACGACCTGGTGGAGCTGGCCGAGGCGGAGTTGCACCCGCGTACCCCGGACCGGATCGGCCGGGCCCGGGGCCGGGCCATCATCGACTTCGTCGCGCAGCTCACCGACGGTCAGGCGGTGGCGATGCTGGACGCGTTGTCGGGGCGTTCGGGCGCCCTCTGGACGGACGCCTTCGTGCTCTGAGGACCGCTCAGCGGGCCGGCACGCCCTTGACCACGATCTCCGGCGGTACGTCGCGGACCACGCACGCACCGGCGCCGACCGTCGCGCCGGTGCCGACCCGCAGTCCCGGGAGCACCACGGCACCCGCGCCGATCAGTGCGGCGGTGTCGAGGCGGCAGTCGCCGGAGACCGCCGCGAGCGGATGCAGGGAGACGTGGTCGCCGACCACGCAGTCGTGCGCGAGGGTGGCGTTCTGGTTGACGTGCAGATGCCGTCCGGCGGTGACGTTGGTGGTGATCCGGCCACCGGCGAACACCACCAGGCCCTCGGCCGACACCAGGTCCGGGCCGACTGTGGCATCCGGGTGGACGAGACTCGCCGCCGGCCTGCCGTACGCGTCGACCTGCGCGCTCACCTTCTGCCGGACGCGTGGGTCGCCCAGTCCGAGCACGACGTGGGTCTCCGGCGGCAGCTGCCCGAGCGCCGTCACGGTCCCCAGGTACGGGGCGCCGAACGACTCGGCGCGTTTGCGGTTCCGCTCGGACGGGTTGTCGTCGACGAAGCCGACCAGCCGCCACGGCGGCCGGATGGAGGCGTCGTTGACCGCTGCCACGATCTGGGCGATCTCCCGGCCGTGGCCGCCGCAGCCGACGACGACGAGGTCGAGGGTCACCGCGACCCGCGTCCCGCGGTCGCGGGCACCTGCCGTTCGCCGGCGGTACCGCGGAACTCGTGCGCGGTGGCGGTGCCGGGCGCGCTGATGCCCTGCCGGCGGAGCACTGCCACCGCGGTCCGGGCCAGGATGCGGGCGTCCAGGAGGAGGCTCCAGCGCTGCACGTAGTGCAGGTCGTAGGCGAAGCGCTCCGCCCAGCCCAGCTCGTTGCGGCCGTTCACCTGCGCGAGGCCGGTCAGACCGGGCCGGACGTCGTGCCGGCGGAACTCGTCCGGCGTGTAGAGGTCGCGGTAGCTGGTCGGGAACGGGCGCGGACCCACAAGGCTCATGTCGCCGCGCAGGATGTTCCAGAGGCTGGGTAGCTCGTCCAGGCTGGTCGCCCGCAGCCACCGTCCCAGGGGCGTCAGCCGCGCCTGGTCGTCGCCGGGGGAGAAGCGGTCGTCACCACCCGCCATGGACCGGAACTTCAGGATGGTGAACTCGCGGCCGTACCGGCCGATCCGCTGTTGACGGAAGATGATCGGGCGGCCCATGCCGAGCAGGACCGCGACCGCGACCACGGCCAGGATCGGCGCTGCCGCCAGCAGGGCCGTGGCCGAGACGGCGACGTCGACGCCCCGCTTGAGGGCCGCGGCGACACTCGCCTGTGAGGTGGGTGTGTGTAGATCTTCCACGCCTGGGGAGAGGCGAACCTGCATGCTGTCCTCCGGCCGCTGACTTGTCAGCGAACAGAGTACGCAAATATGCGCAGAAGCATGCCTTGTCCGAATTTTTCGGCGTGGTTCAGGCGATCGACTGCCACCACCCGTCCACCGACGGCGGCTCGTCCACCACGACCCGCTCGCCGGGACGCGGCACCGCGAGCCGCACGTCGCGCGCCTTCGCCTCCGCCCAGAGCCGGTCCACCGGCTCGGACCAGTCGTGCAGGGCCAGGTTGAACGTGCCCCAGTGCACCGGCACCAGCAGCCCGCCGCGGACGTCCAGGTGGGCGGCGACCGCCTCCTCCGGGAACATGTGGATGTGCGGCCACGCCCTGTCGTACGCGCCGATCTGCATCAGCGTCACGTCGAACGGGCCGTGTTCGGCGCCGATCGCGGCGTACCCGTCGAAGTAGCCGGAGTCGCCGGTGTAGAAGACCCTCCGGTGCGTACCGGTGATCGTCCAGGAACTCCAGAGCGTGCCGTCGCGGCGCAGCCCGCGCCCGGAGAAGTGCTGCGCGGCGGTCGCGGTGAGCGTCAGCCCGCCGGCCCGGTGGCTCTCCGACCAGTCCAGCTCGACGATGCGGTGCTCGGGTACGCCCCAACGGGCCAGGTGGGCGCCGACGCCGAGCGGCACCACGAACGGCGCGGACTGGAGGTCGGCCAGCCGGCGCACGGTCTCCATGTCCAGGTGGTCGTAGTGGTCGTGCGAGATCAGCACCGCGTCCAGCGGGGGCAGCTCGGGCAGGCGCACCGGCGGCTCGTGGATGCGCCGCGGCCCGACCAGCCCGGACGGGGAGCACCTGTCGCTCCACACCGGGTCGAGCAGCACCCGGTGTCCCTCGATCTCGACGAGCGTGGAGGCGTGGCCGTACCAGATCACGTTCAGTTCGCGGACCGGGTCGGCGGCGGGCGCGGCACCGGGGCGCAGCAGCGGCACCTGGCTGCCCGGCCGCCGCTTCTGCTTGCCGAAGATCAGCTCCCGGACGAGGTTACGGCCCGGGTCGGCGACCATCGTGGCGGTGGCGCCGGCCGGATTGTGGAAGGTGCCGTCGCGGAAGCGCGGTGACCGGGCCGCCCGTTCCGCCCGGGTGCCGGTGAGCCGGCCGCCGAGTTGGGCCGGGACGTCCCGCGCCACCCAGGCCAGGCCGGCGACGGCGGCCAGCCCGGCGAGCTTCCAGACCCGCCCGCCGCGCGTCCGGTCCGGTTCCCGCCCCGTCGATTCCCGCATGCTCGTCCCCTCCGCCGTGTCCCGTCGTACACGGTAACCACCCGGTTCCGGCCCGCCCGCGCGACGGTCAGGGCAGCCGGCGGCGTACCGCCGACGCCACGGTGGCGGCCCGCCCGCCGACCGCGCGTACCACCCGGGCCGGGTCCGGCAGCCATCCGCCCCGGACCGCCTCGCCGGCGGAGTTCGGCGTGAACACGACGCCCTCGTGCGGGGCGACCGGCGTCCGGGTCAGCCCGGCCAGGCGCATCAGCGGCCCGACCAGCACGTCGTACACGCCGGGCAGGACGGTGAAGCCGAAGCGCATGACCACGTTGAGCCGTCCCACCGACACCTCCCGGCGGGGCCGGTCGAGGCAGTGCGCGATGGCCCGGGCCACCCGTTCGGGCGACGCGATCGGGGGCGGCGGGCGGCCGATCCGCCCCAGGTAGTTGGCCGCCTGCCGGTAGACGGGTGTGTCGACGCTACCCGGGTTGACCAGGCAGATCGCGACGCCGGGCGTCTCCCGCGCCTCCTGCTGGAGCGTGCGGGCCAGCCCCTGCAGGCCCCACTTGGCGGCGACGTAGCCGCTCATGTAGGGCGCGGTGATGTGCCCGAGCACCGAGCCGGTGAGCACGAGCGTGCCGCCGCCGGCGTCCCGGAACCGGCGCAGCGCCTCCCGCGCCACCGTGGCGGCGGCCAGCAGGTCGGTGCGGACCACCTGCTCGAACACCTCGGCCGGGGTCTCGTCGAAGCGGCCGTAGGACATGACCGCGGCGGTGTGCACCCAGGCGTCCACGCCGCCGAACTCGGTCCGCGCCGCGTCCGCGAGCGCGGCCACCGCGCCGGGCTCGGTCACGTCCATCGGTACGGCGATCGCCCGCGCGCCCGCCGCCCGGCACTCGTCGCGCACCTCGTCGAGTGTGGCGGGGGAGCGGGCCGCGAGGACCAGCCGGTCCCCGCGGCCGGCCAGCTCCCGCGCGGTCGCCCGGCCGATCCCGCTGGTCGCGCCGGTGACGACCACTGTCCGGGTCACGGCGCGAGCACGACCTTGACGCAGCCGTCCTCCTTCTTCTGGAACATCTCGTACGCGCCCGGCGCGTCGGTCAGCGGCAGCCGGTGGGTCCGCAGGTCCTCCACGCCCAGCGGGTCGTCGTCGCGCTCCAGCAGCGGGATGATCTCGTCAACCCAGCGCCGCACGTGGCACTGCCCCATGCGCAGCTGGATACCCCTGTCGAACATCTCCATCAGCGGCATCGGGTCCTGCTCGCCGCCGTACACGCCGGAGATCGACACGGTGCCGCCGCGCCGCACGGCCTTGACCGCGGCGTGCAGCACCACCAGCCGGTCCACGCCGGCCTTGTCGGTCATCGCCTGGGCCAGCTTGTCCGGCAGCAGCCCGGCGGCGGTCTGCGCCACCTTGCCCAGCGGCGCGCCGTGCGCCTCCATGCCGACCGCGTCGATCACCGCGTCCGGGCCGCGCCCGTCGACCAGGTCGATGAGCGCGCCGGGCACGTCGTCGAGCTGGCTGACGTCGAGCACCTCGATGCCGTGGCGCCGGGCCATCTCCAGCCGCTCGGGCACCAGGTCCAGCCCGATCACCCGGCCGGCGCCCAGGTGCCGGCCGATCCGGGCGCTGAACTGCCCGACCGGGCCGAGCCCGAACACGGCGAGCGTGCCGCCGGGCGGGACGTCCGCGTACTTCACGGCCTGCCAGGCGGTGGGCAGGATGTCGGACAGGTAGAGCCAGCGCTCGTCCGGACCGCTGTCCGGGATCGTGATCGGGCCGAACTGGGCCTGCGGTACGCGCAGGTACTCGGCCTGGCCGCCGGGGACCGAGCCGTACAGCGAGGTGTAGCCGAACAGGGACGCGCCCTTGCCCTGGCTGGTCACCTGCGTGGTCTCGCACTGCGCGTAGAGTTGCCGCTCGCACATCCAGCACGAGCCGCAGGAGATGTTGAACGGGACGACCACCCGGTCGCCCTTCTTGAGCCGGGTCACGCCGGGCCCGACCTCCTCGACGATGCCCATCGGCTCGTGCCCGAGGATGTCGCCGGGCTTCAGGTACGGCCCGAGCACCTCGTACAGGTGCAGGTCGGAACCGCAGATCGCGGTCGAGGTGATCCGGACGATCGCGTCGGTCGGCTCCTCGATCCGGGGATCCGGGACGTCCTCGACCCGAACGTCCCGCTTGCCGTGCCAGGTCAGTGCCTTCATGCCTGTGTGTCCCCTCTCCGGTGCCGTCCATCGGACTGCTACCCGCGAGAGGCGGGTTGAATCGGCGGCGCGCCGACGCCGGCGGCCTGATACCCCTGGTCAACGGCGACCGCCGCGCCCCCGGGTGCGGGGCGCGGCGGTCGCGTGGGTTCGTCCGGCGGCGGTCAGGAGCCGGGCGTGCCCGAGCGCTTGGCCGTCGCCTTCAGGTAGTCCCGGTTGAGGCGGCCGATGGTGTTCAGCGGGATGCCCTTCGGGCAGGCCGAGGCGCACTCGCCGACGTTGGTGCAGCCGCCGAAGCCGGCCTCGTCGTGCGCGTCCACCATGCCGATCACCCGGGTGTAGCGCTCCGGCTGGCCCTGCGGCAGCAGCGAGAGCTGGGTGATCTTCGCGGCGGTGAACAGCATGCCGGAGCCGTTCGGGCAGGCCGCCACGCAGGCGCCGCAGCCGATGCAGGCCGCCGAGGAGAACGCCGCGTCCGCGTCGGCCTTCGGCACCGGCACCGAGTGCGCCTCCGGGGCGCTACCGGTCGGCGCGGTCACGTAGCCGCCGGCGGCGATGATCTGGTCGAACGCGTTGCGGTTGACCACGAGGTCCTTGACGACCGGGAACGCGCGGGCCCGCCACGGTTCGATGTCGATCGTGTCGCCGTCGGAGAACTGCCGCATGTGCAGCTGGCAGGCGGTGGTGCCGCGCTGCGGCCCGTGCGCCTCGCCGTTGATCATGAGGCTGCACGCGCCGCAGATGCCCTCGCGGCAGTCGTGGTCGAACGCGACCGGCTCCTCGCCGTCGAGGATGAGCCGCTCGTTGAGCACGTCGAGCATCTCCAGGAAGGACATGTCCGGGGACACGTCCTGCACCGGATAGGTCACCATCCGACCCTTGTCCTCGGGGCCGTGCTGGCGCCAGATGCGCAGGGTCAGGTTCACTTGTAGCTCCGCTGCGTGGGGTGGACGTATTCGAAGGTCAGGTCTTCCTTGTGCAGCACGGGCTCACCGGTGCCGGTGTACTCCCAGGCCGCCACGTAGGCGAACCGGTCGTCGTCGCGCTGCGCCTCGCCGTCCGGGGTCTGGTACTCGGCCCGGAAGTGCCCGCCGCACGACTCCTCGCGGTGCAGCGCGTCGATGCACATGAGCTCGGCCAGCTCGAAGAAGTCGGCCACCCGGCCGGCCTTCTCCAGCGACTGGTTGAGCCCCTCGCCGTCGCCCGGCACGCGCACCCGCTGCCAGAACTGCTCGCGCAGCGAGCGGATCTCGTCGATCGCCTTGCGCAGCCCGGCCTCGGAGCGCTCCATGCCGCAGTGCTCCCACATGATCTGGCCCAGCTCGCGGTGGAACGAGTCCACGGTGCGGTCGCCGTTGATCGCCAGCAGCCGCTTGATCCGCTCCTCGACGTCGGTCCGCGCCGCGACCGCCTCGGGGTGGCTGGCGTCGACCTGGTCCAGCGGGCCGGAGGCCAGGTAGTTGGCGAGCGTGTTCGGCAGCACGAAGTAGCCGTCGGCCAGGCCCTGCATCAGCGCCGAGGCGCCGAGCCGGTTCGCGCCGTGATCGGAGAAGTTGGCCTCACCGATCACGAACAGGCCGGGGATCGACGACTGGAGGTCGTAGTCGACCCAGAGGCCGCCCATCGTGTAGTGCACGGCGGGGTAGATCCGCATCGGCACCTCGTACGGGTCCTCGCCGGTGATCCGCTCGTACATCTCGAAGAGGTTGCCGTACTTGGCCTCGATGGCCTTGCGGCCGAGCCGGTTGATCGCGTCGGCGAAGTCCAGGTAGACGCCGAGGCCGGTCGGGCCGACGCCGCGTCCCTCGTCGCACACGTTCTTCGCGGCGCGGGAGGCGATGTCGCGGGGGACCAGGTTGCCGAAGGACGGGTAGATCCGCTCCAGGTAGTAGTCCCGCTCGTCCTCGGGGATGTCCCGCGGGCTGCGCTGGTCGCCCTTGGCCTTGGGCACCCACACCCGGCCGTCGTTGCGCAGCGACTCGCTCATCAGGGTCAGCTTCGACTGGTGGTCGCCGGAGACCGGGATGCAGGTCGGGTGGATCTGCGTGTAGCAGGGGTTCGCGAAGTACGCGCCCTTGCGGTGCGCCCGCCAGGAGGCGGTGACGTTGCAGCCCTTGGCGTTCGTGGAGAGGTAGAAGACGTTGCCGTAGCCGCCGGAGGCGAGCACGACCGCGTCGGCCATCTCGGTGCTGATCTCACCGGTGACCATGTCGCGGACCACGATGCCGCGCGCCCGGCCGTCGACGATCACCAGTTCGAGCATCTCGTGGCGGGCGTTCATCTCCACGTTGCCCAGGCCGATCTGCCGCTCCAGGGCCT
Source organism: Micromonospora sp. CNB394 (assembly GCF_000374985.1). Classification (NCBI taxonomy): domain Bacteria; kingdom Bacillati; phylum Actinomycetota; class Actinomycetes; order Micromonosporales; family Micromonosporaceae; genus Micromonospora; species Micromonospora sp. CNB394. Next base: position 76,652 of record NZ_KB895827.1, read on the forward strand.
GGTACGCGCCGAGCAGCAGCTGCTGGCCCGTCTGGCCCCGGGCGTAGAAGGTGCGCTGCACCTGGGCGCCGCCGAAGGAGCGGGTGTCCAGCAGGCCGCCGTACTCCCGGGCGAAGGGCACGCCCTGGGCCACGCACTGGTCGATGATGTTGACCGACACCTCGGCCAGGCGGTGCACGTTCGACTCGCGGGAGCGGAAGTCGCCGCCCTTGACCGTGTCGTAGAACAGGCGGTGCACCGAGTCGCCGTCGTTGCGGTAGTTCTTGGCGGCGTTGATGCCGCCCTGCGCGGCGATCGAGTGGGCCCGGCGCGGGCTGTCCTGGTAGCAGTAGGACCGCACCCGGTAGCCCTGCTCGGCCAGCGTGGCGGCGGCGGAGCCGCCGGCCAGTCCGGTGCCGACCACGATCACCGTCATCTTCCGGCGGTTGGCCGGGTTGACCAGCTTCATCTCGAAGCGGTGGCGGTCCCACCGCGTCTCGATCGGGCCGTCCGGGGCCCGGGTGTCGGCGATCGGGTCGCCGGAGGTGTAGAGATCCATGTCAGGCCACCAATCCGGTGATCACGGCGAACGGGACCAGCAGGTAGCCGCCGACGAGCGCGACGGCGAAGACGAGCGCGGCGATCCGGGCCCGGCGTTCGCCCTTGGGAGTCTGCTGGCCGAGGCTGCGGAACGCGCTGAAGGCGCCGTGGCGCAGGTGGAAGCCGAGGGTCACCAGCGCGAGGGTGTAGAAGAGCGTGACGTACCAGCGCTCCGGCGCGAAGTCGGCGACCACGTTGCCGTACGGGTTGGCCGGGTCGCCCTGCGGGTTCAGGTGACCCGTGGTCAGGTCGAGGATGTGGTAGATCACGAACAGCAGGATGATCACACCACCCCAGCGCATCGTGCGGGCCGCGTAGTTCACGTGGATCTTGCGGCGGTGCGCGTACGGCACCGGGCGGGCGGCCCGGGACCGCTTCGCCAGCACGACGGCCGCGCCGATGTGCGCGAGGACGGCCACGGTGAGCGCCGCGCGCTGGATCCACAGGAACCAGGTCGTGGGCAGCAGCGGCGTGCCGATGTCCCGCAGCCAGTGCGCGTAGTGGTCGAACGACGTCTCGCCCGTGAAGATCTTCAGGTTGCCGAGCATGTGCGCGATCAGGAACAGCACGAGGATGATGCCCGTCACCGCCATGACGGCCTTGAGACCGACGTTCGAGCGGATGGGCGATCGAGTTTTCGTGATTACCACAGGCTCGACGCTAGGAGCACTTCGATCAGGCGTCCAATGCATCGAAATCGCAGCGTTGATAGCCGTAGGCTATGTAGATGCAGCTCCATCAGCTTCGGTACTTCGCAGCGGTCGCCGAAGTACGACATTTCACCCAGGCAGCCGATCTTGTCGGCATCACCCAGCCCTCGCTGAGTAAGCAAATTCACGCTCTGGAGACCGACCTGGGGGCACCGCTGTTCGAGCGGGTAAGGGGCAACATCACACTCACCGCGGCCGGTGAGGTGCTGCTGCCGCTGGCCAAGCGGATCCTCGCCGACGTGGAGACGGCCACCCGTGAGGTGCAGGAGCTGGTGGGGCTGCGCCGGGGCCGGGTCCGGCTCGGCGCCACGCCCAGCCTGGCCACCTCGCTGGCCCCGCCGGTGCTGCGCCGGTTCCGCGACGCGTACCCCACGGTCGACCTGCGCGTGGAGGAGGGCGGCTCGCAGGACCTCGTCCGGGACCTGCTCCGCGGCGACCTCGACCTCGCCCTGATCATCATGCCGGCGGCCGGCGCCGACCCGGGGCTGCGCGCCGACCCGATCCTGCGCGAGAGCCTGGTGGTCGCCTCGGTCGACCCGCTGCCGGGCACCTCGCCCGCCGGGGAGCTGCGCATCACCGACCTGCGCGACCAGCCGCTGGTCATGTTCCGCGAGGGTTACGACCTGCGCGACGCCACGCTCCAGGCATGCCGGGCGGCCGGGTTCGAGCCGACCCTGTCCGTGGACGGCGGGGAGATGGACGCGGTGCTCAGCTTCGTCGAGGCCGGGCTCGGCGTCGCGCTGGTGCCCGGCATCGTGGTGGCCCGCCGCGCCGGCATCCGGGTCACCCGGCTCGTCCCGCCCGGCGTCCGCCGGACCATCGCGGTGGCCCGCCGCCGCGACGTGGTGCCCACCCACGCCGGGCGCGAGCTGCGCCGCATCCTCCTGGAATACGTCCACGACGCCACCGCCACCGCCGAACTCCCCCCGGGCGTGGAGCCGTTGTAGCCCCGCCCCGCCGCCCCGTCGATCTTGCACATTCGGCCCCGGAGAAAGGTGCGAATGCCCTTGCGCGGGGGCGCAAAGTGCAAGATCGGCGCGTAGGGTCAGCGGGCCTCGGCGTCGTCCATGGCTCGGTAGATGCGCTGCTCCGAGACGGGGTAGGGGGTTCCCAGGGCCTGGGCGAAGACGTTCACCCGCAGCTCCTCGATCATCCAGCGGATCTGGCGGACCGCCGCCTCCTGGCGTCGCGGCGGCGGCAGCGCGGCCAGCATGTCCTGGTACTCCTTCTGCACCACGGCGATCCGATCCTGCTGCTGCTTGTCCCGCTGCGGGTTGCCGGGCAGCCGGTCCATCCGGCGCTCGATCGCGGTCAGGTAGCGCAGCACGTCGGGCAGGCGTGCGTACCCCGTCTCGGTGATGAAACCCCTGTGCACCAGGCCGGTGAGCTGGTTGCGGATGTCGGCCAGGGCGGCCACCACCGCGAGGTTCCGGGTGGCGCCGAGCCGCTGCTCCACCGCGTACGCGGACGCGAGCACCCGGCGTACCCGCTCCATCACCTCGACGACCGTGTCCACCAGATCGGCCCGCACCCGGTCGCGCAGCGCGGCGAAGCCCTCGGCGTCCCAGGCGGGACCGCCCGCGTCGCCGATCAGCTTGTCGATCGCCGCGCCGGCCGCGTCCTCGATCAGCTCCGGCACGCTGCCGTGCGGATTGCGGGACAGCGCCAGCTTCGCCTCGTTGCTCAGCCGCCCCTGCAGGAACTTCGCCGGTGACGGCAGCGTCAGCCGCAGCAGCCGCCGGGTGCCGGCCCAGTGCGCGGCCTCCTGCTCGGCGGCCGAGTCGAACACCTTCACCCCGACCGTCGCGCCCTCGTCCACCAGCGCCGGGTACGCGGTCACCGCGAATCCGGCGCGTACCTGCTCGATGGTGCGCGGCAGCGCGCCGATCGACCACCCGGTCAGCCCGGTACGGGCGACGTCCGGCGCGGCGGCGGCCACGACCTGGCGTACCTCCTGGCGCAGCTCGCGTTGCAGCGCCGGCAGGTCCTTGCCCTCGGCGACCGGCTTGTCGTCGTCGCCGAGCACCCGGAACGTGACCCGCAGGTGCGCCGGCAACCGGCCCAGGTCCCACGCGTCCGCCGGGACGGTCACGCCGGTCATCCGGCGCAGCTGCCGGGTCAGCGCCGCCAGCAGCGGCTCCTCACCCGGGGTGATCGCGGCGAGCGCGGCGCGGGCGTAGTCGGGCACCGGCACGAAGTTGCGCCGTACCGGCTTGGGCAGCGACCGGATCAGCGCGATCACCAGCTCCTCGCGCAGCCCCGGCACCTGCCAGTCGAAGCTCTCCGCCGGCACCTGGTTGAGCAGCGGCAGCGGGATGTCCACAGTGACGCCGTCGGTGGGCGCGGCCGGGTCGAACGTGTACGTCAGCGGCAGCGTCACGCCGTCGGCCCGCCACTCGTCCGGGTAGTCCTCCTCGTCCACAGCGCCCCGGCCGTCGTTGACGAGCAGCTCGCGGGTGAAGGTGAGCAGTTCGGGCCGCTCCCGGCGGGTCTTCTTCCACCACGTGTCGAAGTGCCGGCCGGAGACCACATCGGCGGGGATGCGCTGGTCGTAGAAGGCGAAGATGGTCTCGTCGTCGACCAGGATGTCGCGGCGCCGGGCCCGGTTCTCCAGCTCCTCGATCTCGGTCAGCAGCTTCTGGTTGCCCCGCCAGAACTGGTGGTGGGTCTGCCAGTCGCCCTCGACCAGGGCGTGCCTGATGAACAGCTCCCGGCTCAGACCTGCGTCGATCCGCCCGAAGTTCACCTTGCGTGAGGTGACGATCGGGATGCCGTACAGCGTGACCTTCTCGTAGGCCATCACCGCGGCCTGCTTCTTCTCCCAGTGCGGCTCGCTGTAGCTGCGCTTGACCAGGTGCTGTGCGAGGGGCTCGACCCATTCCGGCTCGACCCGTCCGGCGACCCGGCCCCACAGCCGGGACGTCTCCACCAGCTCGGCGGCCATCACCCAGCGCGGCGGCTTCCTGAACAGGGCTGACCCGGGGAAGATCGCGAACTTCGCGCCTCGCGCGCCGAGGTACTCGTGCTTCTGGGCGTCCTTCAGGCCGAGGTGCGACAGCAGGCCGGGCAGCAGCGACTGGTGCACCTTCGGGGTGTCGATCTCCTCGGGCAGGTCCGCGCCGGCGCCGCGCCGGCCCTCACCCTTGTCGGAGGTACGGAGCACCTGGCGCAACTGGCTGACGATGTCCTGCCACTCGCGTACCCGGAGGTAGTTGAGATATTCGGCCTTGCACATCCGGCGGAACGCGCTGGACGACAGTTCCCGCTGCCTCTCCCGCAGGTGACGCCACAGGTTCAGGTACGCGACGAAGTCGGACTCGGAGTCGGCGAACCGGGCGTGCGCCTGGTCGGCCTGGGCCTGCTTGTCGGCCGGGCGTTCGCGCGGATCCTGGATGGACAGCGCGGCGGCGATCACGACCACCTCGGTGGCGCAGCCGTTGCGCTCGCCTTCGAGCACCATCCGGGCCAGCCGGGGGTCGACCGGGAGCTGGGCCAGCCGCCGCCCCAGCGCGGTGAGCCGCTTCGCCGGGTCGGTCTCGGCCGGGTCGAGCGCGCCCAGCTCGTGCAGCAGGTTGACGCCGTCGGTGACGTTGCGCCGGTCCGGCGGGTCGATGAACGGGAACGCCGCCACGTCGCCGAGCCCGATCGAGGTCATCTGGAGGATGACCGAGGCCAGGTTGGTCCGCAGGATCTCCGGGTCGGTGAACTCGGGGCGGGAGTCGAAGTCCGACTCGTCGTAGAGGCGGATGCAGATGCCGTCCGAGGTACGCCCGCAGCGGCCCTTGCGCTGGTTGGCGCTGGCCTGGGAGACCGGTTCGATCGGCAGCCGCTGGACCTTGAGGCGGCTGGAGTAGCGGGAGATCCGGGCCGTGCCCGGGTCCACCACGTACTTGATGCCGGGCACCGTCAGCGAGGTCTCCGCGACGTTCGTGGCCAGCACCACCCGGCGGTTGCTGTGCGCGGCGAAGACCCGGTGCTGCTCGGCGGTGGACAGCCGGGCGTACAGCGGCAGGATCTCGGTGCCGAGCAGCGAGCGCTTGGACTGCACCAGCTTGCCCAGCGCGTCGGCGGTGTCCCGGATTTCCCGCTCGCCACTGAGGAACACCAGGATGTCGCCCGGCCCCTCGGCGGCCAGTTCCTCGACCGCGTCGCCGATGGCCTGGATCTGGTCCCGAACGTTCTCCTCGTCGGCCTCGTCCTCCTCGTCGGCCCCGGTGACCTCGACCAGCGGCCGGTAGCGGACCTCCACCGGGTAGGTGCGCCCGGACACCTCGACCACTGGTGCCGGGTTGCCCTCGGCGTCGGCGAAGTGCTTCGCGAACCGGTCGGTCTCGATGGTCGCGGAGGTGATGACCACCTTGAGGTCGGGCCGGCGGGGCAGGAGCTGCCTGAGATAGCCGAGGATGAAGTCGATGTTCAGGCTGCGCTCGTGCGCCTCGTCGATGATCAGCGTGTCGTACTGCCGCAGCATCCGGTCGGTCTGCAGCTCGGCCAGCAGGATGCCGTCGGTCATCAGCTTGACCAGGCTGTTGTCGCCCACCTGGTCGGTGAAGCGCACCTTGTAGCCGACCACGTCGCCCAGTTCCGTGCCGAGTTCGTCGGCGATCCGGTCGGCGACCGTACGGGCGGCGAGCCGGCGGGGCTGGGTGTGGCCGATCAGGCCGGTGACGCCGCGCCCCAGCTCCAGGCAGATCTTGGGGAGCTGGGTGGTCTTGCCGGAGCCGGTCTCGCCGGCCACGATCACCACCTGGTGGTCGCGGATCGCGGCGGCGATGTCGTCCTTACGTTCGCTGACCGGCAGCTGCGGCGGATAGGTGAGCGCCGGCACGGCCGCGTGGCGTGCCGCCAGCCGCGCCTCGGCCCGGGTCACCTCGGCCCCGATCTCGGCCAGCGCGGCCTCCCGCCGCTGCGGGTCGCGCAGCCGCCGCACGCCGTCGAGCCGCCGCTGGAGCCGCCGCTGGTCGCGGAACATCAGGGGGGCGAGGCGGCGGTGCAGGTCGCGGGCGGTCTCGGGGGCGGCGGGTACGGCTGGATTCTGCATGTCGTCGCCAAGGATAGGCAGCCGCGCGGCGGACCGCCCCCGGGTTACCGGCGTCGGGCGTGCCCTCCCTGTCCGGGCCGTCCCCGCCGGATAGGGTTGCCGCCGACGAGGCCGACGGACGAGGCCGACGAGGGGCGGGGATGATCATGCGGGACACCGACCGGGCGCTCGTGCAGGCCGCCACCGCCGTCGCGAAGCTGCGCTGCCGCAGCGACAACCACACCGTCGCCGCCGCCGTACGCAGCACCGACGGCCGGGTGTTCAGCGGGGTGAACGTCTACCACTTCACCGGCGGCCCGTGCGCCGAGGTGGTGGCTCTCGGCGCCGCCGCGACCCAGGGCGCCGGTGAGCTGGAGACGATCGTCGCGGTGGGGGACCGGGGCCGGGGCGTCCTGCCGCCGTGCGGGCGCTGCCGTCAGGTGCTGCTCGACTACTTCCCGTCGATCAAGGTGATCGTCGGCCCGCCCGACGGGCTGCGCGCGATCCCGGTCGCCGACCTGCTGCCCGAGACGTACGTCTGGTCCGACCAGCAGGTCGAGGTGCCGGTGGCCGCCCGCGCCGGCGTGTGGCCGACGCCGGTCGTGCCCGGCAGCAGGCAGGCCCCGGAGGACTGAGCCGCCTCAGTCGCCGGACGCCGCCTCCAGCATCGAGCGGGGGACCGGCACCTGCTCGAAGCGGACCTGGCCCTCCGGCACCATCCAGCTGCTCACCTGCGCGACCAGCCGTCCCGCCCGGACCGCGGGGTCGTTCGCGTACAGCTCACGGGCCATCTGCGGGTCCACCGACAGCACCACGAAACCGCGGACCCGCCCGTCGTCGCCGTCCAGGAACGGCCCTGCCGCGAGCACCGCGCCCTGTTCCACCAGCCCGGCCTGGTGCGCCAGGTGGGCGTCCTGGATCCGGTCGAGTGCGTCCTGCGGCAGGTCCGGCGCGTCGTCCGGGCGGACCAGGAGCACCACCGTGTGCCTGTCGAATCGCATGTCCTCAGGCTAGGCGCTGCCAGGCATCGACACCGGCGGGTTAGGTACGGCCCTCGTGACGCTCCGGCTCGGGTCACGCTCCGGCCCGCTCCCCCGGGACGGCGAACGGCCGCCCCGGGGGAGCGGGACGGCCGTCGGCCGGGCGGCGGCCCGGTTCGCCGGATGGCAGGTCGCGGCGGTCGGTCAGGCGGCGGTGGACCAGATGGCCCGGAACGCCGCTGCCTCACCGGCCAGCCACTGCTCGATCTGCTCGGGCTTGACGTCGGCGGGCATCCGGTGCGCCTCGCCTCGCCGCACGTCGACCAGTACCGGCTCGGCATGCGGCAGCACCGCGTCCATGTGCCGGGCCATCAGGTGCAGCGTGGCGAGCGTCGCCTCCTCGCTCGGCGGCGCCTCGTCGAAGTGCAGCCGGATCGCCTCGGCCCGGCCGTCGGCGTACCGGACGCCGAACTGCGGGTTGATCTTCACGGGCAGGTCGCCCAGCATGGCCAGCGCGTCGCGGGTCTGGGCCAGGTCGACGCCGGCCGGCTCGCCGAGCGACTGCAGCCAGCGGGTCGCGCCCGGCACGAGCGCCTCGTGGAGCGGACGCCAGCGCGGCTTGACCAGATCGGCGACCTGCGCGAGGTGGGTGCCGCCGGTGTGGAAGGCGACGTCGGCCTTGAGGGCCTTGACGAACTGGCCGTGCGGGTTGAAGCCGTGCCGGCTGGCCCGCTGCCGGCGCAGCCCGCCGACGAAGGTGGCCTTGGTGGGACCGGTGCGGTCGACGTACCGGGTGAATCCGAGGAGGGTGGCGTAGGGGGTGACAGGGGTCGCGGAGGTGGGCGCAGTCACGAGCATCCTCCCAGTTCAGAAGCTCGATTAGTACACACATTCTAATCGACGGGTCTGACATCGCCCAGGGTGCGAAAGGGGTATAGCCGGCCCGTTCGCCGCCGGCCTGCCGACCCGACGGGACACCTTGAAGATCAAGTCGACGCCGGGTACCGACGGCACGATCGTGGTCGACGGCGCCACGTCCTCGACCGAGTCGAAGCCGGAGAACAACACCGCGCGCATCGTCGTCGCCGTCGGCAACGGCGGCCCGGGCACCGGTGACTCCGGAGACGGCACCGGCGGCACCGGCGGCGGCCTGCCGATCACCGGCGCGCCAGCGGCCACGCTCGCCGGGGTCGGCACCGTCGTGCTCGCGGCCGGCGCGGTCCTGTTCGTCCTGTTCCGCCGTCGTCGCGTGGCGTTCCAGGCACCGCGCGACTGATCCGGCACTGTCGCGGGGGCGGAACCGGACCGGTTCCGCCCCCGCGGCGTACGTCAGCCGGGCACCACTACAACTGGCCGACGTCGGTGATCCGGACCACCGCCGCGCCGGTCTCGTCCGAGGCGGCCAGGTCGACCTCGGCGCTGATGCCCCAGTCGTGGTCGCCGTCCGGGTCGTCCAGGATCTGCCGGACGGTCCACCTGTCGCGGCCCTGCTCGATCATCAGCAGCGCCGGCCCGCGTGCGTCCGGCCCCACGCCGATCGCGTCGTACGACTCGAAGTACGGCTCCAGCGCGTCGGCCCAGGCGTCGGCGTTCCAGCCGTCGCCCGCGTCCAGCTCGCCGAGCAGGTCCCAGCGGCGCAGCGCGGCCAGCTCGACGCGGCGGAACATCGCGTTGCGCACCAGCACCCGGAACGCCCGCGCGTTGCGGGTCACCGCCGGCGGCCGGTCGTCCAGCGAGGCGGCCAACTCGGCCACGTCCGACGGGTTGCGCAGCCGCTCCCACTCGTCGATCAGGCTGGAGTCGACCTGGCGGACCAGTTCGCCCAGCCACTCGATGAGGTCGACCAGTTCCTCGGTCTTGGCGTCCTCGGGGACGGTCTGCCGCAGCGTCTTGTACGCGTCGGCGAGGTACCGCAGCACCAGTCCCTCGGACCGGGACAGCCCGTAGAACTGGACGTACTCGGGGAACGTCATGGCCCGCTCGTACATGTCGCGGACCACTGACTTGGGGGAGAGCTGATGGTCGGCGACCCACGGGTGGCCCTGCCGGTACATCTCGTACGCGGACTCCAGCAGCTCGGCCAGCGGCTTGGGCCAGGTCACCTCGTCGAGCAGTTCGAGGCGCGCCTCGTACTCGATGCCCTCGGCCTTCATCGCGGCGACCGCCTCGCCGCGGGCCTTGAACTGCTGCGCGGACAGCACCTGACGCGGGTCGTCCAGGATCGACTCGATCACGCTGAGCACGTCGAGCGCGTACGAGGGCGACTCGCGGTCGAGCAGTTCGACGGTGGCCAGCGCCAGCGGTGACAGCGGCTGGTTCAGCGCGAAGTCGAGCTGGAGGTCGACGGTGAGGCGTACCCGGCGGCCGGTCTCGTCCGGTTCGGGCAGTTCCTCGACCACGCCGCCGGCGCGCAGCGCCCGGTAGATCGCGATGGCCCGGCGGATGTGCCGGCGCTGGGCGGCCGGATCCTCGTGGTTGTCGGTGAGCAGGTGCCGCATCGAGGCGAACGCGTCGCCGGGGCGGCCGATCACGTTGAGCAGCATGGAGTGGCTGACCTGGAAGCTGGAGGTGAGCGGCTCCGGCTCGGCCTCGACCAGGCGCTGGAACGTCGGCTCGCCCCAGCCGATCGAGCCCTCCGGCGGCTTCTTCTTCACCACCTTGCGGCGCTTCTTCGGGTCGTCACCGGCCTTCGCGAGTGCCTTGGAGTTCTCGATCACGTGCTCGGGGGCCTGCACCACGACCCGGCCCAGCGTGTCGAACCCGGCCCGTCCGGCCCGTCCGGCGATCTGGTGGAACTCGCGGGCCTTCAGCAGGCGCGTCCGCTCCCCGTCGTACTTCGAGAGGCCGGTGAATAGCACCGTACGGATCGGCACGTTGATGCCGACGCCGAGCGTGTCCGTACCGCAGATGACCTTGAGCAGGCCGGCCTGGGCGAGCGTCTCGACGAGGCGGCGGTACTTCGGGAGCATGCCGGCGTGGTGTACGCCGATGCCGTGCCGGACCAGCCGGGACAGCGTCTTGCCGAAGCCCGAGGTGAACCGGAAGTTGCCGATCGCACTCGCGATCATGTCCTTCTCCGCGCGGGTGCAGACGTTCACGCTCATCAGCGCCTGCGCCCGTTCCAGCGCCGCGGCCTGGGTGAAGTGCACGACGTACACCGGGGCCTGCTTGGTCTCCAGCAGCTCCTCCAGGGTCTCGTGCAGCGGCGTGGTCGCGTACGAGAAGAGGAGCGGCACCGGCCGCTCGGCCGAGCGGACGACGGCGGTCGGCCGCCCGGTGCGCCGGGTCAGGTCGTCGACGAAGCGGGTGGTGTCGCCGAGCGTGGCGGACATCAGCACGAACTGGGACTGCGGCAGTTCGATCAGCGGGACCTGCCACGCCCAGCCCCGGTCCGGCTCGGCGTAGAAGTGGAACTCGTCCATGATCACCTGGCCGACGTCGGCGCGGCGGCCCTCGCGCAGCGCCAGGTTGGCCAGGATCTCCGCGGTGCAGCAGATGATTGGCGCGTCCGCGTTGACGCTGGCGTCGCCGGTGAGCATGCCGACGTTCTCCGCGCCGAAGACCTCGCAGAGCGCGAAGAACTTCTCCGAGACCAGCGCCTTGATCGGCGCGGTGTAGAAGGTCGTCCGGTCGTCGGCCAGCGCCGCGAAGTGCGCCGCGATCGCCACCAGGCTCTTGCCCGAGCCGGTCGGCGTATTCATGATCACGTTCGCGCCGGAGACGATCTCGATGACCGCCTCCTCCTGATGGGGATAGAGGTCGAGGCCGCGCTCGGACGCCCAGGAGGCGAACGCGTCGTAGAGGGTGTCGGGATCGGCGGTCTTCGGCAGCGCGGCGGTGAGAGTCATGGCGGCTCCCATCGTGCCTGGATCACATCACGCCGCGCCAACCGGGTTCAGCGCAACGGGTTCAGCGCCGCCGGTGGATCAGGTCGAAGACCTCCCGGCCCGCGGTCAGTGCGCGCCGCTCGAACTTCGTCACCGGCCGGTGCGTCGGACGGGGCGCGTAGCCGCCGTACACGTCGACCAGCTCCGGGTCGGCGGTGAGCGTCTGGCGCATCGACTCGGCGTACTGCGCCCAGTCCGTCGCGCAGTGCAGCGTGCCGCCCGGCGCCAGCCGGGACCGCAGCAGCGCCACGTGCGCCGGCGCGATGATCCGCCGCTTGTGGTGGCGGGTCTTCGGCCACGGGTCCGGGAAGTAGACGTGCACCGCGTCCAGGCAGCCCTCCGGCATGGCCCGGACCAGGTCCAGCGCGTCCCCCTCGGCCACCCGCACGTTGTCCAGACCGTGGCGTTCCACCAGGTCGAGCAGGTTGGCGATTCCCGGCGTGTGGACCTCGACCGCCAGATAGTGTCGGTCCCGGTCGGCCGCCGCCATGGCGGCGGTGGCGTCGCCCATGCCGGAGCCGATCTCCAGCACCAGCGGCGCCCGTCGTCCGAACAGCACCGCCGGATCGCACGGCCCGTCGAGGGCGGCGATCTCGAGGCCGTACGCGGGCCAGAGCCGGGTGAGCGCGTCGCGCTGCCGCTCGCTCATCCGTCCGCGACGCGGATGGAAGGTGCGGATGCGGCTGGCGGCGATGTCGGGAAGGGTCACAGCGACCCGAGCCTAGCCCGCATCGGATGTGATGTGCGGCCAGGGGTGAGAGGATTCATCCCGTACGCCGGGAGGGGTCATGGGGTCGTTCAGGGTACGTGAGGCGCTGCTGGTCGCGGTCGCCGCGTGCGCCGCCCCGCTGGTCGGTGCGGTGGCCGCCCAGGCCGCGCCGCGCGCCGCCGAACCGGTGCCGGACCAGCCCCCGGCCGACGTGATCTTCGTGGAGGTCACCCCGGGCACCGTCTCGCCCGGTTACCTCGTCGGCATCCGGGCGAGCTGCCGGAACAACACCGTACCGGCGATCGTGACCTCGGACGCGTTCGGCAAGATCCAGGTGCAGCCGCAGCGCGGCCTGCTCACCGCCACGCCGATGGTCCACGAGCGCACCCGGCCCGGCAACTACCGGGTCAAGCTGGAGTGCCCCGGTGGGGAGACCGCCTCGACCATGCTCCAGGTGGTGAAGCAGGGACAGCCCACCCGGCAGCCGAGCCACGGGCCCAGCCATCTGCCCAGCCGCGGCCCGGCGACCGGCTTCGGCGGCACCGCCGGTCCCGACCTCGGTGGCCTGCTGGTGCCGGTGGGGCTGGCGGTGACTGTGGTCGGCGCCGGGCTCGGCGTGGCCGCGTCCCGCCGGCACGCCCGCGGCGCCGCCGGAGGCTGAGGCCCGCCATGGCCGAGCACGTCGTCCCGCCGCCCGCCGGATCCCGGCGCTCCGGCCGGTCGTTCCTGGCCCTGCCCCCGCCCGCCGCGCCACCCACCGACGCCGCCCGCCCGTCCCGGACCGGCCCTCCCACCGCGCCGTCCACCGAGGCGGCCCGGTTGTCCCGGGCTGATCCGGCCGCCGCGCCCCGTGCCGGCTCGCGGCCGGGAAGTGGGCCTGCCGCCGGGACGGGGTCGTCAGTCGTGCCGTCGTCAGGGGCGCGGCCGGGTGGCGGCCCGGCTTCCGGCACTGATCCGGCTGCCCGGACCGGCTCGTCGGCCGTGCCGGTCTCCGGGTCGCGGCCGTGGATGCCGCCACCCGCCGCGTCGCGACCGTGGTACCCGCCGTCGGCCGAGCCACCGGCCCTGCGCCCACGGCCCGCCGGGCCGCCGCTGGTCGAGCCGCCACCGGCGTCGCCGGGCAGGGGCGACCGGGGGCGGGGCTCCTGGTCGAAGCCGCTGGCAGTGGTGCTGGTGCTGGTCGGCGTGTTCGCCACCGGCGCCGGGCTCGGTCGCACGGCCGGGCCGTTCGACTTCGCCGACGCGTCGACCGAGTCGAGCCGGTCGAGCGGGACGGGCGCGGGGGCGGCGCCGGCGAGTGCCGCCGCGCCGGTCCGGAAGCCCGCGAGCCGGCCGGTACGCCTGGCGGTGCCGGCCATCAAGGTCAACGCACCGGTCACGCCCGTCGGGCAGGCGAGGGACGGTTCGGTGGACGTGCCGCCGCTGACCGAACACGACCAGACCGGCTGGTACGACAGGGGAGCGGTGCCCGGCGACCCGGGCCGGGCGATCATCGTGGGTCACGTCGACACCAAGAGCGGCCCGGCCGTGTTCTACCGGCTGCGCTCGCTCAAGCCCGGCGCCAAGATCCAGGTGACCCGTGCGGACCGCAGCGTGGTGAGCTTCACGGTGGACAGCGTCGAGTACTTCGACAAGGCGAACCTGCCGGCCGCGCGGGTCTACGGCGACTCGGGCCCGGCCGAGTTGCGCCTGATCACCTGCGGTGGCGAGTGGGTCGGCGGCCGGACCGGCTACCAGGACAACGTGATCGTCTTCGCGTCCCTCACCCGCTGACCACTCTCACCCGGCCGCCCCCGCCCGGGGTCGCCCTGACCGCGTCGATCATGAGGTTAGCGGCCCCGGGTGCCCGTTTCGTCACCGCCAACTCCATGATCGCCGCGCGGAGATCCGGAGCGCCAGGTCCGTGGGAGATCTTGGTAGGAAACGGCCCCTATGGGGGCGCGAATCTTCCAAGATCTCCGCGCGTCCTGGCCCTGCGCCCGTCGATCATGAGGTTGGCGGTGACGAAACGGACGCCTGGTGCCGCCAAGTTCATGATCGACCGAAAGGGAAGGTGGGTCAGGGCTTGGCGGGGACCTGCTGGACCACCTCGAACTCCAGCAGGGTGGCGCCGGTGGCGACGGGCTTGCGGGGTTCGCCGCCCTCGGCGTGCGCGGCCCGGGACGGGCCCTGCGCCCACGCCTGGTACGCCTCCTCGCTTTCCCAGCGCGTGTACACGAAGTAGCGGGTGTCTCCGGCGACCGGACGCAGCAGTTCGAAGCCGAGGAAACCGGGGGAGTTCTCCACCGCGCCGGCCCGGGCCGCGAACCGCTTCTCCAGCTCCTCGCCGGCGCCGGACGGGACGTCGATCGCGTTGATCTTCACGACAGCCATGCGTACACCCTAACGAGCGCCGCCCTCAGAACGTCTCGACAGCCGGTGCCAGGTCCGCGTCGACCACGATCGGGGCGTGGTCCGAGGGCCCCTTGCCCTTGCGGGCCTCCCGGTCCACGTACGCCGAACGGACCGCGCGGGCGAACGACGCGCTCGCGTACACCAGGTCGATCCGCATGCCCTTGTTCTGGTGGAACATCCCGGCCCGGTAGTCCCAGTAGGTGAACGGGTGCGGCCCCTTCATCGGGGTGGGCACCACGTCCTCCAGCCCCAGGTCGCGCAACGCGGCCAGGGCGGCCCGCTCGGCCGGGGTGACGTGGGTGGAGGTGGCGAACAGTGCGGGATCCCAGACGTCCGCGTCCGTGGGCGCCACGTTGAAGTCACCGCAGACGGCCACCGGCAGCGCGCCGCCCACCTCCGGTTCGAGCGCGTCGCGCAGCGCCGCGAACCAGGCCAGCTTGTACGCGTAGTGCGGGTCGGCCGGCGCGCGGCCGTTCGGCACGTACACCGACCAGACCCGCAGCCCGTCGCAGGTGGCCGAGATGGCGCGGGCCTCGGGGTCGGGGAACCCGGGCTCGCCCGGGAAACCGACCGCCACGTCGGCCAGCCCGACCCGGGACAGCACGGCGACGCCGTTCCACCGCCCGTCGCTGTGGCTGGCCACCTCGTAGCCCAGCTCGCCCACCTCGGCGACCGGGAACGCCCCGTCGGGGCACTTGGTCTCCTGCAGGCACACGACGTCGGGCTTCGTGGTGGCCAGCCAGTCGAGCAGCCGGGGCAGGCGGGCCTTCACCGAGTTCACGTTCCAGGTCGCCAGGCGCATGTCCCCAGCCTGCCGCATCCCCGCCCGCCCCGCCGCCTCAGCGCTCCGGGGTGTCGCCGGGGCGGGTCTGCTCGGCGAGGAAGCGTTCCAGCTCGGCGCCGAGTTCGTCGGCGGTGGGCAGCGGCCCGGTCTCGCCGGCGAGCAGGCTCTTCTCGCCCCGGCCGCGGGCGAACGCGTCGTACTGCTCCTCCAGCGCCTGCACCAGCGTCGCCGCCTCCTCGGTCTGGGTGACCTGGCGGTCGATCTCCACCCGGACCGCCTCGGCCGCGGTCCGCAGCTCCTCGACTGGCAGCAGCAGGCCGGTGCTGCGGGACACGGCGGACAGCAGCGCCTCGGCGGCGGCCGGGTACTCGGCCTGGGCGACGTAGTGCGGCACGTGCGCGGCGAAGCCGAGGGCGTCGCGTCCCTGCTCGCCGAGGCGGTACTCCAGCAGGTGACCGACGCCGGCCGGCACCTGCACCTTCTGCAACCACGGCTCGTGCCCGGCGACCAGTTCCCTGCGGGTGGCGTGGGCGGTGACGCCGCTGGGCCGGGTGTGCGGCACCGCCATCGGGATCGAGTTGAGCCCGACGGTGAGCCGGACGTCGAGGCGGGCGCTGAGCCCGGCGACGGCGGCCACGAAACGCTCCCACTGCAGGTCCGGCTCGGGGCCGGTGAGCAGCAGGAACGGGGTCTCGTCGTCGTCGTGCAGCAGGTGCAGCTCCAGCGCCGGGGCGTCGTAGGACTCCCAGTGGTCCTCGACGAACGTCATCACCGGGCGGCGGGAGCGGTAGTCGAACATCTGGTCCACGTCGAAGCGGGCGATCACCTGGGCGTCGAGCGAGGTGAGCAGCTGTTCCCGGGCCAGCCGGGTGGCGTTGCCGGCGTCGACGAAGCCGGTGAGCGCCTGGATCAGCACCGGCTGGCCGAGCTCGGGCAGCTCGTCGGTGAGTTCGTAGAGCTCGTGTGGATCGAGCACCGGTGGGGTCCTCCCTGTCGACGCGTTCGGGGAGCGCCGAGCGTGCGGCCTCCCGGTTCGGCAAACGTACCGGGGCGGGTGGTCCATTCCGTTACGGCCACGTCCGATGCCCGAATGATGATCACGATTCGGCTACGCCCTGGTCCGCCGACCCATATCCGGATCGTCCGAACGGACGAGTTAGTCGATCTTCGGGCGGGAGCGGGAGGTCTGGGGCGTTCCTGCCCGGCTCGATTCGCGTGCCGTCGCCCGGGTGATTGGTCCGGTCTCCGAGGTCCGTGGTCCGCCGTCCCGGGCTGGGGCGGGCGGTCCGGTTCGGATCGGCGGAAGTGTGGTGAGGGCCACCCTTTCGGCCTGGGTGATCCCGGTTTGCCCTGCCTAGCCTCGTCGGATGCGTAACGACGGCAACCTCGACGACCCGTTCGGCTCCGGCCGCCCGGCTGACCGTTCGGACGATACTCCATCCACCGACCGGTTGGCCACACTCCGGGGACTGGCCCGGCGTACCCGCTTCCGGACACCCACGAACCCCCGGCCCGGCCGGACGAAGCTGGCGGTCGCCACCGGCGCGGCCTGCTGCCTGGGCCTGGTCGGCTTCACCCAGGCCGGCTTCGGCGCACCGGACCGCGCCGCCGGCCCGGCGCCCTCGGCGGAGGTCGCCGAGCGCGCGGTGGTCGACCGGGCCTCCCGGGCCATGGCCCGGCCGAGCACCGCCCCCGCCACCCCCAGCGCCAGCCCCTCCGCGACGGCCAGCCCGAAGGCGACCGCCGAGCCCAAGCCGACGAAGACGGTCCGGCGGATCGTCCCGGTCGCCGGCCTGGACCGCACCCAGATGAACAACGCCGAGAAGATCGTGCAGGCCGGCAAGGAGATGGGCATGCCGCGCCGTGCCCTGGTCATCGCGGTGGCGACGGCCATGCAGGAGAGCACCCTGCTCAACTACGCCAGCGGCGTGCTGCCCGAGTCGCAGGACTACCCTCACCAGGCGATCGGCTGGGACCACGACTCGGTCGGACTGTTCCAGCAGCGTCCCAGCAGCGGCTGGGGCACCGTCGGGCAGCTGATGGACCCCGAGTACGCGACGAAGGCGTTCCTGTCCGCGCTGGCGGAGATCCCCGGCTGGCAGAACCTCCCGCTCTCGGTGGCCGCCCAGGCGGTGCAGATCTCGGCGTTCCCGGACGCGTACGCCCAGCACGAGTGGCGGGCCGGCGAAGTGGTGGCCGAGATCCTGGGCTGACCGGACGGGTGGTTGCCGGAGGGCCGATTCGGGTATCAGGGGCTTGCCGGTCCCAGGTACACATGAAGGGGACCGCGGGATGGAGGATCTCATGTCGCTGATGCAACGAATCACCGCCTTCCTGCGGTCGCCGCGCGGCCAGCAGTTGGTCGACCGCGGCCGGCGTGAGATGTCGAAGCCGGAGAACCAGGCCCGGTTGCGGCAGATCGCGAACCGGCTGCAGTCGCGCCGGCGCTGACCCGCGTCACCCCCTGCCGCACGAGCCTCCGGAGCCCTTCGTGACCGACCCCGCCCCCGTCGACGGGGAGCCCGACGCCGTCCCCACCGCTCCCGTCCCGCCGCCGGTGGAGGCGCCCGGAGCGCCACCGGCCAAACTGTGGGACCGGATGCGGGACGACCCGCACTACGCGCCGGAACACCTGGCCCTGGAGGCGGTACGCCGGCTCGGCCCGGAGGCCGCGCAGTGGGCCGCCCGGGAGCGGGCGCTGCGGCCCGACGCGCCGCCGGAGCATCTCGCCGACCAGGCGGTACGCAAGTTCGTCAACCACGCCCGGCTCTCCGGCGCGGTGTCCGGCGCGGCCGGGCTGCCCGGCGCGGTGATCGACGTGGGCGTGCTGGCCTGGACCCAGGCCCGGCTGGTGCTGCACGTCGCGGCCGCCTACGGCGCCGACCCGACACACCCCGACCGGGCCACCGACCTGCTGGTGCTCCAGCGGGTGCACAAGGTCGCCGAGACGGCCCGCCTGGCGCTCGGCGTGGCCGCCGGCCGGGAGCGGGCCGGGGCGCTGTTCGGCTCCGCCGGTGACCGGGCGCTGGGCCGGGTGATGCTCCAGCTCGGGGTCCGGCTGGCCCGGATGGCCGGGGTGCGCGCCGCCAAGCGGATGTTCGCCAAGGTCGTGCCGGGCGCGGCGATCGTGCTCGGCACCTGGGCCAACTCGTCGGCGACGAAGGAACTGGCCGACCGCACGCGAGCCCTCTATCGGGCCGCCGGCCCCCGGCAGCTACCCGGTCCGCGCCGGCCCTGACCGGCCACTCGCCGACCGCTCCACCGGGGCGGCCGGCTCCGGCCGGTCAGTCCGCCCAGCCGGAGGCGTTCCAGGCCACCTCGGCCAGCCGGCCCTGACCGGCGGCGTTCGGGTGGAACCAGTCGAGCGAGTTGACCTGGTCCAGGTCGAAGCGGTGGCGGTGCACCGCGCCGCCGTCCCAGCGGCAGCGTGACCCGTACGCCCGGCAGGCGGCGCGCAGCTGCCCGTCGTACGCCTCGATCCGGTCCCTGACGCGGGCCCGGCGGGCGACCGCGGCGGGCGCGGTCGACGTGGCGTCGGCGAGCAGCGACGGGCAGACGCCCCGCGACCAGGCTCGCACGGCGCGGGGTTCGGTGTGCCCGACCTGCCAGAGCCGGTACAGGTCCGGGATGCTGACCACCAGCACCCGGGCCTTCGGCCGGCCCTCGCGCAGCACCGCCAGGGCCGCGTCGACCTGATCGCGGAAGGTCGCGACGGGCGTCATGTCGCCGACGTCGCCCCGGCAGGCGTCGTTCGCGCCGATCAGCACGGTGACCAGGTCGGCCTGGTCGCGGACCGCCGATCGGGCCTGGCCGGCCAGCGCGGCAGCGCGGGCCCCGGGCACCGCCCGGTTGGACGCACGTAGCCCCGGCGCGTCGGCGCGCAGCCGCCGGTAGAGGCTCTCCACCCGCAGGCCGTCCCCGGTCGACCAGGAGTTGCGTTCGCAGCTCACCAGCAGCAGGCAGGAGCCGTAGCCGCTGGTGACCGAGTCGCCGAGCGCGGCCAGCACCCGGGGTTCCCCGGGGCGGGGTGTGCCGGACGGTCGGGGCGACGCCTCGCCGGAGCCGTCACAGGCGAGCGCGACGAGCGCCGCCAGGCAGGCCAGCGCGGCGATCCAGCGTCTCATCGGTCCCCCGTCCAGCGGCGGCAACGGGCGCGTCGACCCTATGCCCCGGCCGGGCCCCGGTGGCGGTTCTGTCGGCTATCGGCATCGACCCCGGTCGTTCACATCTGTCGTGTTGGCGCAGGCCGGCCGTGCAGCCAGCGGTGCAGCGCCCGGGTGATCCGGGGCAGCACCAGGTAGGTCATCAGCGGGGTGAGCACGAGCGTCATCAGCAGCGTCCGCCCGGCCAGCGGCACACCGGCGAGGAACCGGGTGGTCAGCAGCGTGGCGGCCAGGCTGAGCGGGAAGAACGCCAGCCAGATCGTGACCGCCTGCTTCCAGCGCGGCGGTGCGGCCGGCTCGGGCTCGGGCTCGCCGAACGTCTCGACCACGTGGTCCACCGGCGGGTCGAACCACCCCTCGATGCCGGTGCGCCGTTCCACCCGGGTGTGCTCGACGATGCCCTGCGCCGAGCCGAGCCACCAGCGCCGCTGCGGCGAGTCCTCCCAGCCGCGCAGCGTGTCCGCGTCGGCGAAGCGGTACATCACGTGCCACTCGCCGGAATCGCGGGCGCTGCGGACGAAACCGGCGCCGAGGAAGCCCGGGAAGCTCTCCGCGAGCGCCGTTCCGGCCCGCATCCACGCCACCACCTCGTCGGTACGCGCCGGGTCGGCGCGCCGGGACACGGCGACGGTCACCGGTACGGCCTGCATCGTGGTCATGCCATCCTCTCCACCGTCCGCGGGATCTCCGCCGGTACCGGCACACCGATGTAACGCACCCGCCCGCCGGGCGCATCCGGCGGCTGCCCCCGGGGTGTCCCGGATCACCGGTGTTCCCGCCCCGGCCGGTTATCCCCGCCCGTGCCGGGGTAGGCCGCAGGAATGACCCGATCACAGCCCCGCCGCGCCCGCGGCACGGTCGGCCACGCCAACAGCGCCCTGAACCTGCGGCTCGCGCTCGCCACCTTCGGTCTGGTCGTGATGACCGTCTTCGCGGTGCTCGCGTTCGCCGCGGAGATCGTCTGGCTGGGTGTCGTGTGCGTGCTGCTCGCCGTGGTGGCGGTGGTCGACCTGGTCGTGATCCAGCGCCGCCGAGCCGCGCGCCGCCGGGAGGAGCCGGGCGTGCGGCACTCGCTGTTCGAGTGACAGGAGTACGACATGCCCATCGCCACCACCAATCCCGCCACCGGACAGGTGCTCAAGACGTACGAGGCGATGTCGGACGAGCAGATCGACGCCGCGATCGAGCGGGCCGACCTCGCCTTCCGGCAGTTGCGCGACACCACCATCGCGCAGCGGGCCCGGTGGCTCACCGCCGCCGCCGACCTGCTCGACGCCGAGCGCGACGACACGGCCCGGCTGATGACCACCGAGATGGGCAAGACGTACGCCGCCGCGAAGGCGGAGGTCACCAAGTGCGCGACCGCCTGCCGCTTCTACGCCGGGAACGCGCCCCGGATGCTCGCCGACGAGCCGGCCGACGCCGCCGCGGTCAAGGCGAAGCGGGCGTACGTGCGCTACCAGCCGATCGGCCCGGTACTCGCGGTGATGCCGTGGAACTTCCCGCTGTGGCAGGTGATGCGGTTCGCCGCCCCGGCCCTGATGGCCGGCAACACCGGCCTGCTCAAGCACGCCTCCAACGTGCCGCAGACCGCGCTCTACCTGGAGGACCTGTTCCGCCGGGCCGGGTTCCCCGAGGGCGCGTTCACCACACTGCTGGTCGGCTCCGACGCGGTCGACCGGATCCTCAGCGACCCCCGGGTCCGCGCCGCCACGCTCACCGGCAGCGAGCCGGCCGGCCGGTCCATCGCCCAGATCGCCGGCCGGGAGATCAAGAAGACGGTGCTGGAGCTGGGCGGCAGCGACCCGTTCGTGGTGATGCCCTCGGCCGACCTGGACGCCGCCGCGGAGGTCGCCACCACCGCCCGCTGCCAGAACAATGGGCAGTCCTGCATCGCCGCGAAGCGGTTCATCGTGCACACCGACGTCTTCGACGCGTTCGCCGAGAAGTTCGCCGCCCGGATGGCGGCGCTGCGCGTCGGCGACCCGATGGACGACGGCACCGACGTCGGCCCGCTGGCCAGCGAGCGCGGCCGCGACGAGGTGCACGCCCAGGTCGCCGACGCGGTGGACCAGGGCGCCACGGTGCTCTGCGGCGGCGAGAAACCGGCCGGGGACGGCTGGTACTACCCGCCGACAGTGGTCACCGACCTGCGCCCGGAGATGCGGATGTGGGCCGAGGAGGTGTTCGGGCCGGTCGCCGGGCTCTACCGGGTCGGCTCGTACGACGAGGCGATCGCCGTCGCCAACGGCACCAGCTTCGGCCTCGGCTCCAACGCCTGGACCAACGACCCGGCCGAGCAGGAGCGCTTCGCCGTCGACCTGGACGCGGGCAACGTCTTCATCAACGGCATGACCACGTCCTATCCGGAGCTGCCGTTCGGCGGTGTGAAGAACTCCGGGTACGGCCGCGAGCTGTCCGCCGCCGGCATGCGCGAGTTCTGCAACACCAAGACCGTGTGGATCGGCGAGGGCGAGGCCGGCGCGGGTGCCGGCGCGCACTCCGAGTAGCGGTGTTAACAGGGGCCCCTTCCTCTACCGGAGGCGTTAAGAAGGGGCCCCTGCTTACATCTCCCTCGGGGTGGGTAGGAGTGGCGACCATGACGGCGTTCGGCTTCCACGCATCCCACGAGCAGATCCACCCGGCCCGGCTGCTGGAGGCGGTGATCCACGCCGAACGCGCCGGGTTCGACGCGGCCATGTGCTCCGACCATTTCTCACCGTGGAGCGAGCGGCAGGGCCAGTCCGGGTTCGCCTGGTCCTGGCTCGGCGCCGCGCTCCAGGCCACGAACCTGTCCTTCGGTGTGGTGAACGCGCCCGGCCAGCGCTACCACCCGGCCGTCATCGCGCAGGCCATCGGCACGCTCGGCGCCATGTACCCGGGCCGGTTCTGGGCCGCGCTGGGCACCGGCGAGGCGTCGAACGAGCACATCACCGGCCAGGGCTGGCCGCGCAAGGACGTCCGTAGTGCCCGGCTGCGCGAGTGCGTGGACGTGATCCGGGCGCTGCTGGCCGGCGAGGAGGTCAGCCACGACGGCCTCGTCACGGTGGACCGGGCGAAGCTGTGGACCCGGCCCGAGGAGCCGCCCGCGCTGGTCGGCGCCGCCGTCAGCGTCGCCACCGCGCGCTGGTGCGCCGGGTGGGCGGACGGGCTGATCACCGTCAACGCGCCCGTGGACCACCTGCGGCGGATGATCGACGCCTACCGGGACGCGGGCGGACGCGGCCCGCTGCACCTCCAGGTGCACGTGAGCTGGGCGCCCGAGCAGGAGCAGGCCGAGGCGATCGCGTACGAGCAGTGGCGCAGCAACGTGTTCGCGCCGCCGATCTGCTGGGACCTGGAGACCCCCGAGCATTTCGACGTGGCGAGCGCCGACGTGCCGATGTCAAAGGTCGCCGAGACCGTGAACGTCTCCGCCGACCTGGGCCGGCACACCGGCTGGCTGGAGGAGTACGTGGCGCTGGGCTTCGACCAGATCGCCCTGCACCACGTCGGGCAGGAGCAGCGCGCGTTCATCGACGCGTTCGGCGCCGAGGTGCTGCCGAAGCTGCGCTCCGCCGCCTGATCACACTTCGGCCCGCCGGCGGCCAGGCTCGTCGTTCGTGGAAGCTCCGTTCGAGGTCGTGGTCTTCCCGGCCATCGCGACCTTAGGTGCGGCGCTGGCCCGCCGGCTCGGCCTGCTGGCGACGCTGGGAGGAGACCGGCCGACTCAGCCGACCCGGCGCTCCAGCACCTGCCCGGTCCACGTCGGGCGGCCCGGCCGCTCCACGACGAACGGCTCGGTGGAGGTGAACCCACAGCGCTCGTAGAACCGCACGAGCGCCCGGTCCGGGCTGCGGAAGCAGTCCACTCGCAGCAGGCCGACGCCCCGTTCGCGGGCCAGCTCCGCCGCGTACGCCAGCAGCCGCTCCCCGACCCCGCGCCCCGCGTACGCCCGGTCGGTGACCAGCAGGTTCACGTACAGCTCCGGCTCGGTGGCCGGCGGCACGTACTCGGTCGCCGCGCCCACCACCAGCGCGCCCACCACAGTCGCGTCGATCTCCGCGAGGTACAGGCCGTCGCCGGCCGCCCACGCGTCGGCCTGGGCGATGCGGCGCGGGTCGATCGACGCCGGCTCGGTGCCCCACTGGTCGGTACGCCCGCGCTCGGCCAGCCAGGCGGTGGCGCTGTCGAGCAGCCGCAGGAGCGTGGGGGCGTCGCCGGGTCCACCCGGGCGGATGGTGATGCTCTGCTGGTCGGTCATGCCGCCATGCTGCTACACGCCGCTCACCCGGGCACCCCGGCGGGCCGGGTCTCCGGGACCGGCCGGTTCGCGATCGCCCGGCGGGCGAGCGCCGGGGCGGCCAGCCCGGCGGCGGCGAAGACCCCGCCGAGGACCAGCCAGCCGGCCGGACCGCCGCTGAGCACCAGCAGCGTGAGCAGGCCCCGGCCGAGTGCCTGGGCCAGCGCGCGTTCGTCGGGTCGCTGACCACCTCCGTGCCGCGCACCGTGGAGACGATGCGGTGCTGGCTGACCGGCGCGACGGCGGCGCAGGTGCCGAGGGGCGCCACCGGCGACAACTCCAGCCCGGCCACATCCGACGGCAACAACGACCAGATCCGCCCCTCCACCCGGGACAGCGCACGGAGGTCGGCCGCCGACGGCCGGACGAACCGGTCCTCACGCCAGCGCCGCAACACCTGCGCCGGACGGACGGCCGCCGCGCGGTCATGGGCGACGTCGAGGAGCAGCGTTCGCAGGTCCGCGGCCGGGAGCGCAGCGAGCGCGTCGCGGCTACCGGCTGGCATTGCCGCCCACACCCGACGTTCCGCGTCGCCGCTCACGAGGGTCACGGTCGCGCACCCGCTGACGTGAGTCCAGCCGATTCTCTAGGCAGCCGGACGCGTAGCGGACGGCGCTCGCGTCGGCCTGGCTGCGCGATGGCGGCCGGCAGTTCCCGCCGAAAGAAGGGTGAGCTTCCGAGCGGTATGACTCTGAGGCATAAATATGACCGGGAGTCATACCGTCGGACGGACGCCTCTTCTGTGCCGAGGCGACGCGCCGTGCGCCGGAGAAGCGCCGTTAACCGGTCGACCGGGGGCGCCTGCCGTGCCACGATCGCGCGGTGCCCGCCTCCGTGACCGCCCTGCTGCGCCGGCAGTTCGACCTGACCTGGGCGCTCGCCGAATACCACCTCGACCGGCTGGAGCCGGCGGACTTCCTCTGGGAGCCGGCCGCGCTCTGCTGGACGATGCGCCAGGACCCGGACGGCGGGTGGCGTCCCGACTGGGCCGACACCGAGCCGGATCCGGTGCCGGTGCCCACGATCGCCTGGCTGACCTGGCACGTCGGCTGGTGGTGGTCGGTCGCCGCCGACCACGTGCGGCAGCGCCCGGCCCGGGACCGCGACGCCATCCGGTGGCCCGGGCCGGGCGACGACACGGTCGCCTGGCTGCGGGAGCTGCGGGCGGAGTGGACCGACGCGCTGGACGGGCTGACCGAGGCCGACCTGGACCGGCCGTCCGCGTACCCCTGGCCCGCCGACGCGGGGTTCACCGTCGCGGACCTGGCCGCGTGGGTGAACGCCGAGCTGATGAAGAACGTGGCCGAGATCGGGCAGCTCCGGCTGCTGCGCGCGGCGGGGCGGCCGGGCTGAGCCCCGCCGCGCTCAGTGCGCGCCGCCGAGGTTGAGCACCACCACCCCGGCGATGACGAGTGCCGCCCCGACCACCTTCGTCACGCTCAGCGGCTCACCCAGGAACGCCGCGCCGATCGCCACGATGGCGGCGGTGCCGAGGCCGGACCAGACCGCGTACGCGACGCCGACCGGGATGTCCTTCACTGCGAGCGAGAGCAGCCCGAACGCGGACAGGTACGCCACGGCGAGGCCGAGCGTGGGCCAGAGCCGGGTGAAGCCGTCGGTGGCCTTTAGCAGACTGGTGCCGATCACCTCGGCGGTGATCGCGCCGAGCAGGAACAGGTACGCCATCGCAGGACCGTACCCGGTCCTGCGATGGCGCCCGGTCGGAGCGGGAAAGCCGGTCAGGAGACCGTGCAGGCCTTGCCGTTCAGGGTGACCAGCCCCGGATCCGGGTTGGGGAAGCGGGACGCGGTGCCGTTGAAGCCGAACGTGGTGGACGCGCCCGGCGCCAGCTTCGCGTTCCAGGACAGGTTCTTCGCGGTGACCGTGGCGCCGCTCTGGCCGAGCTGCGCCGACCACGCCTGGCTCACCTTCTGGTCGCCGAGGAAGGCCCAGCGCAGGTTCCACCCGTTCACCGCCGTCGTGCCGGTGTTGCGCACCGTCACCTGGGTGGTGAAGCCGGACGGCCAGCTCCCGTGCGTGGTGTAGGCGACCGCGCAGGACGGCGCCGGCACCGCACCGGCGTCACCCTGGTCGGCCAGGAACGACGCGAGCCACGCCAGCGCCGAGTTCCAGTTGATCGCCACCTCGTTCGTCGCGTACGAGTTGATGTCGTCGATGTAGCAGAACATCGGCGCGCATCCGGCGAGCAGGTTCGCCGCGAACGGGTCCTGCAGGGCGGCGTTCGGGCCACCGGCGAGCGAGCCGGCCGGCGGGCGCGGCAGTTCCGGGTTCAGCTGGTGGCCGAAGATCCGGCTGTGCTGGTTGCGGGCGTGCTGCTCGCCCCACCCGGTCACGTACGACATGTTCAGCGCGTTGCGGCCGAACAGGTAGTCGGCGGCCTGCACCGCGCCGTCCCGGTACTTCGCGTCCCGGCTCAGGTCGAACGCGGTGGCCAGCACGATCGCGTTGTTGACCAGGTTGCTGTTGCTGCCCCAGACGTACGCGTCGGCGCTGCCCGGGAAGGGCAGCCCGTACGCCTGGCCGGCGATCGTGGCCAGGTAGCTGTCGGCGGCGGCGGTGATCGACTCGCGGATGCGGGTCTTCTCCGCGGCCGGCAGCGTGTTCGGCACGGTGGCCAGGTCGAGGCGGCCCAGCGCGGCGACGCTCTGCCAGCCGAACGCGCCGCTCGGGGCGAACACGTCGGCGGTGTGCAGCGGCGAGCCGGTGACGTCGGCCAGGTACGCCTTGTCGCCGGTGGTCAGCCACAGCTCCGCCGCGGCCCAGTAGAACTCGTCGGTGACGTTCGTGTCGTCGTACGCGCCGCCGCCGGTGCTGTCGCTGGCCGGGGCGTAGATCGCCGGGTTGGCCTTGGCCGCCGCGTACGCGGTCTTCGCGGCGGTGCCGCAGCGCGCGGCGAACGCGGCGTCGTACGGGGCGTACAGCCGCTGGCACTGCGCCGCGACGGCGGCCAGGTTCAGCGTGGCGGCGGTGGACGGCGCGTGCAGCTCGCGCGGCTGCGGGTCGTCCTCGGGCTGCAGCGGCAGGCCGGTCCAGTTCCGGTCGTGGATCTTGTGGTGGACCATCCCGGCCAGGGGCTTGCCGGCCGGCACCTGCATGCGCAGCAGGAACTCCAGCTCCCAGCGGGCCTCGTCGAGCACGTCCGGCACGTCGTTGCCGCGCTCGGGCAGCCGCAGCGTGGAGTCGCCCAGGGCGGCACCGCCGTCGGCGGTCTCCGCGGTCTTGGTCCGCTCGAAGGTGCTCAGGAGCTGGTGGGTGGCGATGCCGCCGTTGACGACGTACTTGCCGTGGTCACCCGCGTCGTACCAGCCGCCGCGCACGTCCAGCGAGTAGTCGCAGACGCCGGCCTGGCACGGCACGTCGGTGTCGCCCTGGTTCGGCGCGACGCCGAGGTGGCCGGCCGGGCGGGCGTACTCCTCGCCGATCAGGTCGCCGTCGATGGCGATACCGCTGCGCTGGGCGTAGAAGAACTGCAGCGAGTCGGCGCGCAGCCGGTCGTAGAGCGCGCCGGAGATGTCGAACGGGTGGCTGGTCTCGCCGTCCACGGTCAGCGTGTAGCCGGTGCCCGGCGTGCGGTACGCGGAGAAGTCGGCGGTCTGCACGTTCTGCGCGGAGGCGGCGTCGGTGCCGCGCGGCGTGGTCTGCCCGCTGGCGACTACCGCGCCGCCGGCCGACTTGAGCTGCCACGGCAGCGCCTCGGTGGCCTCGGTGACGACGGTGGCGTGCTTGGGCCCGCCGGGCAGGTAGCCGACCTGGTTCACCCGCACCCGGGGCCCGGTGTCCGGCTCGTACGGCGGCGCCGGCTCCCCGCCGCGCAGCGACACGTCGTCCAGGCAGAACGTCTGCGCCTGGGCGCTGCCGCCGACCTGGAAGATGAGCTGGGCGGTGGGGTTGTCGGCCGGGGAGGTGAACGTGGCGGTGACGCGCTGCGCGGTGCCGGTGGCTGTCGCGTCGACACTGGCGTACGTGGTGTAGGGGGCGCTGCCGAGCTGGAGCACGGCCTTGACGGCCGCGCCGGGGGTCGCGGAGACGTCGAAGGACAGTTCGTACTCGGCGCCCTGGGTCAGCGGCACCGCGTCCTGGCCGATGCCGGCGTCCCACGGGTTGGCGGTGCCCGCCGCCACGGAGGTGCAGAGGCGGCCGTCGACGACCGCGAGGTCGCCGGTGCCGTACGAGAACCAGGGTGAGACACCGGCGCTGAAGTCGCCGTTGCGGAGTTGTTCGGGCGCGTCCGGCGGCACCTCGGCGCTCGCCGGGCCGGCGGTGAGGCCGGTGAGCGCCAGCGTGGTGGCCGCGAGCGCGGCGAGCCGACGACGGGATCGGGTCACGGATGTTCCTTCCGTGCTCGGGGGTGGTGGGGGAGACCGGAAGCTGGGAGCGCTCCCAATATCAGCCCGATGTTTCCACCGCGTTCCGTCCCTGTCAATCGATCCGGCCCGATGAGGGCTGCGCGCCCGCGCGCGGCGGGATTCGGCGCGCCACGTACGATGTCAGTGATCTCCTAGAGACATCCGAGCCCTCGACCTGGCAGGCTGCGACCCATGACCCTGAAGCTTCGTTCCGTCGGAGCGAGCGACCGTGGGCTGATCCGCAGCGGCAACCAGGACGCACAGCACGCCGGCGCCTGGCTCGTCGCGGTCGCCGACGGCATGGGCGGCATGGCGGCCGGCGACCTGGCCAGCCGCATCGCCATCGACGCGATCGTCCCGCTGGACGTGGAGACGCCGGAGGACGCCCTCGTCGCCGCGCTCCAGGGCGGGATCGAACTGGCCACCTCGCGGATCCGTCAGGCCGTCGAGGAGGACCCGGAGCGCCAGGGCATGGGCACGACGCTCACCGCGCTGCTGTTCGCCCGCACCGGCAGCTGCCTCGCGCTGGCGCACGTCGGCGACTCCCGGGCCTATCTCTACCGCGAGGGCGTGCTCAAGCAGGTCACCCGCGACGACACGTTCGTGCAGATGCTCGTCGACCAGGGCGTCATCACCGCCGAGCAGGCCAGCAGCCACCCTCGCCGCGCGGTGGTGACCCAGGCGTTGCAGGGCGACGAGGTGTCCCCGTCGTACGCCACGATGGTGCCCCGGGCGGGTGACCGCTGGCTGCTGTGCAGCGACGGTCTCTCCAACGTGGTGCGCGCGGACACGCTCACCGAGGTGTTCAGCGAGCAGCCGGAACGCGACGCCTGCGCGACCCGGCTGATCGACCTGGCACTACGGGCCGGCGGCCCGGACAACATCACCGTCGTGATCGCCGACGTCGTCGAGGAGTAGGCGGTCACCGCCGGCGTGGCGCCGCCCGCCGGGTCGGCTCGGCGGTGGTCGGATCCTCCGGCCAGGGATGACGCGGGTAGCGTCCGCGCAACTCCGCCCGCACCTGCGGATATCCGGTGCGCCAGAACGACGCCAGGTCGGCGGTGACCGCCACCGGCCGCCCGGCGGGGGAAAGTAGGTGCAGCAGCACCGGCACCCGCCCGTCGGCGATGCGCGGCACGTCCCGCCAGCCGAACGTCTCCTGGAGCTTGACCGCCAGCACCGGGGCGGCCGGGTCGGCGTAGTCGACCCGGATCCGAGACCCGCTGGGCACCGCCACCCGCTCCGGGGCCAGCTCGTCCAGCCGCGCCGCCTGCCGCCAGTCCAGCAGCCGCCGCAGCGCCGCCGCCACGTCCACCCGGTGCAGGTCGGCCCGGCGCCGGGCGCGGGCCAGCTCCGGGCCCAGCCACTCCCCGGCGCGGGCGAGCAGCGCCGCGTCGGAGACGTCCGGCCAGCCGTCGCCGAGCGCCTGGCGGCAGAACGCCAGCCGGCGGCGCAGCCCGGTCGCGTCCGGCGTCCAGCGCAGCAGCCCCGGCCCCTCCTGCCGCAGCCCGTCCAGCAGCGCCGCCGCGACCAGCTCCGGGTCCGGCGCGGTGAGCGGCCGGTCGACCAGTTCGACAGCGCCGAGCCGGACCACCTCGCGGGCCACCACGTCACCGCCGGACCAGGCCACCTCCCGTGCGGCGTCCAGCAGCGCCGCCCCGGCCTCCCGGGCGGTCGCCTCGTCGATCGGCGCGGCCAGCCGCACCCGGGCGGCGGGCGCACCGGGGGAGCGGTCGGCCACCGCGACGGCCAGCCACGCCGCTCCGGCCAGCCCCGACCCGGGCGCCAGCTCCGCGGCGGTCCCGCCGGCCATCAGGTACGCGGACCCGCCCGGCCGCCGCGCCCGGGCCAGCCGTTCCGGGTACGCCAGCCCGGCGAGCAGCCCCGCGGCCAGATCGTCCGGCAGACGCTCCCGCTCGTCCGCGCCGTCGGTGGGCAGGGCGGCGCGCAGGCGGCGTACCTCGGTGCGCCAGCGCGCGGTGGCGGCCGGATCGGCGCCGTCACGCAGTCGCCGCCAGCGGGCGGGCAGGTCGTCTCCCGTGCCGCCCAGCGTGTCCTCGCCGAGGATCGCCACCACCTGGGCGGCCCGCTCGGCACCCACCCGGACAGCACCGTCCAGCAGAGCCCGTGCCAGCCGGGGATGCGTACCGGCCGCTGCGACCGCCCGCCCCCGGGCCGTGATCCGGCCGTCGTGGTCCACCGCGCCGAGCGTGGTGAGCGTCTCCCGCGCCACTGTGAGCGCGGCCGGCGGCGGTGGGTCGGGCAGCGCCAGCCCGGCACCGTCCGGTGTGCCCCAGGCCGCCAGTTCCAGCGCGAACCCGGTCAGGTCGGCGGTGGCGATCTCCGGTTCGGGCTGCGGGGCGAGCCGCGCGTGCGTCGCCTCCGACCAGCAGCGGTAGACCGCCCCGGGGGCCTCCCGTCCGGCCCGGCCGGCGCGTTGGGTGGCGCCCGCCCGCGACACCGGCACTGTGACCAGCGAACCCAGCCCTCGGGCCAGGTCGGTGCGGGGCACCCGGCTCAGTCCGGCGTCCACCACCACCCGTACGCCGGGCACTGTCAGGCTGCTCTCCGCCACCGCTGTCGCGAGCACCACGCGCCGCCCGGCGGCAGGGGTGAGCGCCGCGTCCTGGGCGGGCCCCGGCAGCCGTCCGTGCAACGGCAGCACCACGACCTCGCGCAGACCGGCCAGGCGGCCCGCGACGGCGGCGATCTCACCCGCGCCGGGCAGGAAGACGAGCACGTCGCCGTCGCGTTCACGCAGCGCCCGGCGCACGGTGGCGGCCACGTGGTCGAGCAGCGCCGGATCGACCCGCCCGGCACCGGGCGGCGTCACCGGGCGCGGCGGTGGTGCCCACACCCGCTCGACCGGATGCAGCGCTGCCTCGGCGCGTACCACGGGGGCGGGTCCGCCGGTGCCGAGCAGCGCGGCGAAGCGGTCCGTCCGCGGAGTGGCCGACATCGCCAGCAGCCACAGGTCCGGGCGCAGCGTCGCGCGGGCCTCGACGCTGAACGCCAGCGCCAGGTCGGCGTCGAGGTGCCGTTCGTGGCACTCGTCGAGCAGGACCGCGTCCACGCCCGGCAGCTCCGGATCGTGGTGCAGGCGGCGGACCAGCAGGCCGGTGGTCACCACCTCGACCCGGGTACGGGGTCCGGTCCGGCGCTCGCCGCGCACCGCGTACCCGATCCGGTCGCCGACCCGCTCGCCGAGCAGGGCGGCCATCCGGTGCGCGGCGGCGCGGGCGGCCACCCGCCGAGGCTGGGCGATCACCACGCGGCCGGTGACCGCGTCGGCGACGGCGAGCGGCGCGGTGGTGGTCTTGCCGGTGCCCGGCGGCGCCACCAGGACGGCGGCGCCGCGCTCGCGCAGCGCGCCGACGAGCGCCGGCAGGACCGGGCGCACCGGCAGGTCGAGCGGGATGTCGGCGAGCACCGGCCCACTCTCGCACCGCGCCGCCGGACGGTCCGCGTCACCCCCGGGACGCGGAACGGCCCGGCCGGCGCACCGCCGACCGGGCCGGGTGGGCCGCCGCACCGGGTCCGCCGACCCGGCCGCCGCCCTCCTTGCTAGTACGTCCCGTCGAGCTGCCCGCGCAGCTTGGTGAGGGCCCGGGCCAGGAGCCGGGACACGTGCATCTGCGAGACGCCGATCTGCTCGGCGATCTGCGACTGGGTCAGGTTGCCGTAGAAGCGCAGCGTGAGGATCTTCTGCTCGCGCTGGTCGAGCGTGGCGAGCGCCGGGCCGAGGGCCACCCGCATCTCGGCCAGCTCGAACTCGCCGTCTTCGCCGCCGAGCAGGTCGCCCAGCTCGGTGGCCCGCTCGCCGTCGCCGGTCGGGGTGGACAGCGACACCGCATTGTACGCGCGGGCGCCCTCCAGGCCCTCCAGCACCTCTTCCTCGGTGAGCTTGAGGTGGGCGGCGATGTCGGCGACCGTCGGCGAGCGGCCGAGCGTCTGGAGCAGTGTGCTGTTGGCGTCGGAGATCGCCAGGCGCAGCTCCTGGAGCCGGCGCGGCACCCGGATGTCCCAGGTGCGGTCGCGGAAGTGGCGCTTCAGCTCGCCGATGATGGTGGGGATGGCGTAGCCGGCGAAGTCGACGCCGCGTGACGGGTCGAACTTGTCGATCGCCTTGATCAGGCCGATCGCCGCGGTCTGCGCCAGGTCGTCGTTGGGCTCGCCCCGGCCGCTGTAGCGGTGGGCCAGGTGGTTCGCCAGCGGCAGCCACGCCTCGATGGCGCGGTCGCGCAGCGCCGGCCGGGACGGGTGGTCGGCGGGCAGCGCGGCCATCGCGGCGAGCAGGTCGGCGGCGCTGTCGGTGAGGGAGCGGGGGGCGAGCTTCGCGGAGGCGGCCGGCGTGGTCGCCGGGGCGCTGATCGTGGGAGCGGTCATGGGTGGTCCTCCCTGCACCTCGTCCACGGAAGAAAAAAGACGTGACGCTTAGGTTTAGGTGTCGGTCGTACGTTCGGAAGTCACCATAGCCCGATCGTCCTGCGGAAATCTAGCCGAAAGTACGATGCACTTAAGGTGTAAGCGGCCAGAAAAGGACGTGAATGGGTCTATATCACGCTCGGCGGGGCGGCGGATGACGTCGACCGGTCGGCCTCGGTCGTACCCCGACCGGTCAACGTGGAATCCGACAGGGCGGGCGAAGTGTCGCCTTTCTGTCGTTGTCCCGCCGACAGGGCCGCCCGTAGCGTCCGTAGCGACACGTCAACGGAGGCACCGTGCTGGATCCCGCCGCGCCACAGCTCGTCATCAACGCCCGGACCCTGCTGTTCAGTTGGCTCCCGGCGGACCCCGGCGCGGTCGACACACTGCTGCCCGCGGGTCTGCGCCCGCACCCGCAGCGCCAGGTGTTCGTCAACCAGTACGTGGTCGACGACGAGACGCAGACCTCGGGCTTCGGGGCGTACTCGCTGACCTACCTGGGAGTCTCACTGGCGGACATGGACCCGCCCGACGGCGAGACGCCGGGCGGCTGGTGGACGCACTACCTCGCCTCCAGCGAGCGGGTCCGGCGGTACGCCGCCGCACGAGGCGTACCGGCCGCGGCCGGAGAGACCCGCCTCGACCTGCGGGGCGACCAGCTCACCGCCGAGACCCGCGCCGCCGACGGCACGCTGCTGATCCGGGTCACCGCCCGGGTCGGGCACACCGGCACCGCGGCGCACTACGGCCACCACCGCTACCTCACCCGCCACGACGGCGAGCTGATCGTCACCGACTACCCGTACGTGGCCGAGCCGGTGTCGCCGTTCGAGGTCGAGTCGGTGGAGTTCCCGGTGCCGGAGCACCCGGTCCACGCGCTGCGGCCGGCCAACCCGCTGCACATCTGCTGGGGCTTCTACTCGCCGCGGGTCTCGTTCGCCTACCCGGCCCGCCCGGACGTGCCGCACGAGCCGGCGGACCTTCACCAGGTGCCGGCCCGCCGGGCCGGTAGCGGCCTGCCGTCCGGGTCGTAGACCAGCCGGTACGCGGGCAGCGCCCAGAGCCGCGTACGCCAGGGCAACCGCTCCGGGCGGTGCGGCCGCAACCGGCCCGGCGGACGGGGACCGGTCCGGCCCCCGGCGTGCCAGCGGTCCAGCTCGTCGGCCGCCGCGGTGACCGCCGCCACCGCGTTCGCCGGGTCCAGCAGGTCGTCGTCCTGCGCGCCGCCGGGATCGCGGTCCAGGTGCTCGCGCCACAGCCGCAGCCGCAGGTCGCGGGCGAACACACGGGCGCCGTCGCCCAGCCCGGCCGGGTCGGCCGGCGCCCGCTCGTCGCGGGTGTCGTCGAGCACCGCGCAGGACAGCTCGCTGTCGTGCGTCCAGGACCGGCGGTTGAAGTTGTCGCTGCCCACGCTGGCCCAGACGTCGTCCACCACGCAGACCTTGGCGTGCACGTACACCGGCGTGCCGTCGTGGTTCTCCACGTCGAAGACGTGCACCCGCTCCGGCGCGGCCCGGTGGCACAGCGACAGCGCCTGCTCCCGGCCGACCGTGTTCGGCGGCAGCGCCAGCCGGCCGTCCACGTCGGGGTGCCGGGGCACGACCGCCACCAGGTGCAGGTCCGGATGCTCGTGCAGCGCCTGCGCGAACAACTCCGCCACCTCGGTCGACCAGAGGTACTGGTCCTCCAGGTAGATCAGCCGCCGGGCCCGGCGTACCGCCTTGGTGTAGCCGCGGGCCACCGTGCGCTCGCCGTCCGGGGCGAAGGAGTAGCGGGGCCGCACCGCCGGGTAGGTGCGCAGCACCTGCACGTGGTGCGGCCCGCAGGGCGGCGGGTCGGCGGGCTGCTCGGGCAACGGGTCCGGGCGCAGGTCGGAGCCGCGCAGCCGGTCCCGCAGGTACGCGATCGGGTTCTCCGAGTCCAGCGGCATCGGGTCGGTCCACCGCTCCCGGAACGTGGTGTCGAGCGCCCCGACCACCGGCCCGCGCACCGCGAGCTGCACGTCGTGCCAGGGCGGGGTGGGGCCGTACCGGGGCGACATGCCGACCGGCTGCGGGTCGCCGGAGTGGCTCGCGTCGTCGCGACGGCTGTGGCACAGGTCGATGCCCCCGGCGAACGCGATGTCGCGGCGCGGGTCGCCGGGACGGCGCAGCACCACGAGCTTCTGGTGGTGTGAGCCGCCGCGCCGGACCCGCTGGTCGAGCAGCACCTCGCCGCCGGCCGCGCCGATCGCCTCGCTGAGGTCGCGGTTCTCCGCCTCGCTGTAGGAGAGCGTGTCGAGGTGGGAGCGCCAGATCAGGCCCTTGACGATCACCCCGCGCTGGGCGGCCTGGGCGAACAACTGCGCCACCGTCGGGCCGTCGGGGCGCAGCCGCTCGTCCGGGTCACCCCGCCAGTCGGTGAAGAACAGGTGGTCGCCCGCCGAGAGCGACTCCACCTCGCTGACCAGGCGTTCGAAGTACGCGGCACCGTGAATCAGCGGCTCGGCGAGGTTTCCATCGGCCCAGACGGGTAACTCAGATGCCGGGTTGGCGCGTTCCTGTGCGGTGAGGAACCAGTCCCGCAGAGTCACGCTTCACCCCCGAGGTCGACGACGTCCTCACACGGTAGGACCCCCGGCAGGGCCCCGCACGTCGAGCAGCAGGTCGGCGTCGGTGCGCGTCAGGGGTGCGCCGGACCCCTGGATCGCGAACCGAGGAGGCACCGCATGCCCGCCGAGACGACGAACACCGTGACCGACGACCACCGGCAGGCGGTGGAGGGGGAGCGGGGTGCGCTGGTGGCGGTCCTGTTGATGGTGATCCTCGGGGTGGCCGGCATCTTCGCCGTGTCCTGAGGCCGCGCCCGGGGCGCCCGGAGCAGGTCAGGGCCGGCTCCGGTGGTCGGCCCATTGGCCCATCCAGGCCGCGAGGTCGTGTATCCATCCGTCATTGTTCTGCTCGGCCTTGGCCTTCCACTTCGCGGCGTTCACGGCGGCGAAGGAGTCGAGAACCATGCTGCGGACGGAGGGCCACGCGGGAAATTGGCCCAGCCACTCCTCGGCCTGCGCCGGGCTGTGGCCGCTGCCGATCAACCACGGCGCGAGTAGAGCCAGCTCCACCCATGCGGCGGCCTTGGTCATCCATGCCCAGTCGACGATCCGTAGGCCGCCCGAGGTCAGAATGAGATTGGTCGGGTTCATGTCGGAGTGGACGAGCGCCCCGCCTTCCATCTCCGGAAGGGCGAGTCCGAGGCGGCCGGCCGGGGTGAACCAGGTTCCGGTCGGGGCCGGTGTGTCTTGAAGGGCCTTCAGGGCCGCCTGGAGGAGATCCAGGTCCGGGCTTCCGGGAGCCAGGTCGGGGTGAGGGCCGTCCAGATGTTCGACCCCCACCACGAACCAGCCGTTGCACTCGAAGTGCCACAGGACGGCCGGCGGGAACCAGTTGACCGCTCTGGTCGCCACCAGCTCGTAGCGCAGCGTTTGTACGCCCAGCCCGTTCGAGGCGGCCTTGACGAAGACCTTGCCGGACGAGCCGACGACGGTCGATGCGATCTCCGCATGGTTGCCCGTCGGAGCCGGGTTCACGGCGACGACACCGCCGACTCGCTCGGCGATCTCGGTCCTTACCCCCTTGGGCAGAGCAGACCATTCGCTGCGCATGGGTTACCTCTCGGGAGTTACCTGCCGCCGCCGGCCTGCGGCGGGTTGGGCGGGCAGCACGACTCGGCCTCGCCGTACCAGAATTCCATGTCGACCCGGAAGCCGGTCTTGTGCAGGGCCGCCAGCGTGAAGGTCGCAGCGGTGCCGTCCATCATCCCTTCGGTCAGGACGGGGATGTGGTGGACGAAGCCTCCGGCGATCTGCTCGCACGCGGCGGCGTACGGGACGGTGTGCTGCAGCACGGAGTGCCATACGGCGTCGACCGGGAGGGTCGGCACGACGCGACCGATCGACCCGTCCGGCAACGGCATCCCGAAGCCCTCGCTCGTCACGTTGTCGGCATGCGCCTTCAAGAAGATCAGGAACTGCTCGACGGCCTGTTCCGCGTAGGCCCGGGTGACGTGCGTGTCGGCGGCGAAGTAGTCGACCAGCTTGCCGAACGTCTCGGCGTCGACCAGCGTTTGAGGGTCGGCGGCGATCGTCGCCGACGTGCTTGTGGTGACAGTCATTGCGGTCCCTTCCGGTGCTCTCGTTGTGCGGAGATGGATGTCCGCTCCGATGGTTCCTGTGCGGGGGTGGTGCTTGTGCACCCGTCCGTCGCCGCTTGGTCGGGCCGGCAGCAGGCGGGAATCTATGCGCGATCAGCCGACGGCCTCGGCTCGGTTGCGGGCTTACGGAACGGACCCCAGGAGACGAAGCGGTCGAACATCTCGCGCGGGCTCTGCCCGTCGTGCGGGTTGAGGTGATACAGGTCGCGCATCGCCTCGAACATCAGCCCGGTCAGGTAGATCGACAGGCCCGGTGGGTTGTCCTCGTACTCGGCCCGGAGCAGCAGGCGGGCGTCCGGGCACGGCCACGGGTTGCCGCACGACCGGCACGCCCACACCGGGCGCAGCGGTGTGTGCGGCGGGACCGTCTCGGTTCGGTAGCGCGGCCGGTCAGGTGTGGGGCCGGGGGACGGCAACGGCAGCATGGACGAGATCACGACCGGCCCCCGTTCGCCCGGTACATCTGGGCCGGTGTCAGGTTGCCGGCGCGGCCGGGACACGTGGTCGGGAAGACGTCGGTCGGGGCGGTGGCCCAAGCCGGGCGCTGTGGTGCCGGGCGCGGGCCGGGCCTCGGCGAATCGGGGTCACGGTGCCAGAAACGGACTCGCACGAGTGGTCTCCTTCGGGTCGATGAGCGTGCGGAGCCGCCCCGCCCCTTCCCGGGACGGCTCCGCCCGGTTCCGCCCCCGGCTTGTGCTCCGCAAGCGGTTCCGCTGGTGACACTCTGGTGTGGAGGCCGCTACCCTCGGAAGGCCCTTCGCGCAGCTGGGCAGGGCCGGGCGGCCAGCTGCCGACCTGTAGAGGCGTGAATAGTTGATCTCAAGGTTTGAGGACCGCTGATGGCTGACTTGCCGCACCCGCTCGCGCTGTTCATCGTCACCGAGATCCGCCGGGCCCGAGGGGCGGCCGGGATGACGCAAGAGGCGTTCGGGCGGGCCGCAGGCTTCAGCGCTTCGCACGTCAGCGCGGTGGAAGGCGGAACGCGTGCCCTCACTATGGACTTCATCAAGGGCGGCGACCGGGCCCTCACCACGGGCGGGATGTTTGAGCGCATGGTGGAGAAGCTGGGCGTACCGTCGTGGTTTCTGCCTTGGCTCGACGCGGAGCGCACCGCTACGCAGCTCCGGTGCTGGCAACCGTCGCTCGTCCCCGGCCTGCTGCAGACGGCGGATTACGCGCGCGCCGTCATCCGATGCGACGACACGCTCACCGATGACGAGGTCGACCGCAGGCTAGCCGATCGGATGGAACGGCAAGTGATCCTCACCGGGGGTAACGCGCCGCAGTTCATAGCCGTCATCGCCGAGGCGGTGCTACGCCGGGCGGGCGAGGACTTCCGGCAAGTCATGGCGGCCCAGATAAAGCACTTGATAGCGCTCGCGGAACGACCGAACATCAGCGTGCACGTACTGCCAGACGACATCAGTATGCACGTCGGCTTGACTGGGCCCTTCAGTCTCGCGCGCTCGCCAGAGCACACGTGGCTAGGGGAGATGGAGAACCAGCTCGGCGGGGTGGTCATCGAGAAACCAGCCGATGTGGATACTCTGATGACGAGGTGGGAGACGGTCCGCAACGAGGCCCTGCCCCGCCGCCACTCGATCGAGCTGATGAAGGAAGTTGTGAACTCGTGGACCTGATCGGCGCTCACTGGCGCAAGTCATCCCGCAGCGGCTCCGGCGGCGGTAATTGTGTGGAGGTAGCGGACAACCTGCCCGGCATCGTCGGCGTGCGGGACTCCAAGGACCCGGCAGGGTCGGCGCTCGTCTTCAAGCCGGCTGTCTGGCAAGGCTTCGTAGACCTCGCGAAGCGCATCGGTCCGGTCGGCTGACCCAGCACAGACGAAAGCCCCTACTCACGCCGGGGGGTCGCCGTCGCCGAACACCGTGACCGACCGCGAGTAGGCGGTGGAGGGGGAGCCGGGCGCCCCGGCGAACCGGGGCGCCCGGAGCAGGTCAGGGCCGGTCACCCTGGCCGTCGGTGTGCGGCACCCGCCCGGTCGGGATCACTCCGAGCCGACCGGCCTGGAAGTCCTCGACCGCCTGGATCAGCTCGGCGCGGGTGTTCATCACGAACGGGCCGTAGTGCGCCACCGGCTCGCGGATCGGCCGGCCGCCCATCAGGTACAGCTCCAGCGCCGGGGCGTTGGAGTCCTGCGTCCGGTCGGCGGTGATCCGCAGCGCCTCACCGGGCCCGTGCACGGCGAGCTGGCCGAGGTGGATCGGCCGCCGGTCGGTGCCGACGGTGCCACGACCGGCCAGGACGTACACCAGCGCGTTGAAGTCCGACCGCCACGGCAGGCTCAGCTCGGCACCGGGCTGCAACGTGACGTGCGCGATGGTGATCGGCGTGTGCGTCGAGCCCGGACCCTGGTGCCCGGCCACCTCGCCGGCGATGACCCGGATCAGGCCGCCACCGTCGGGCGTGGTCAGCAGCGCCGACTCCCGGCCGCGGATGTCCTGGTAGCGGGGCGCGCTCATCTTGGCGACGCTGGGCAGGTTGACCCAGAGCTGCAGGCCGTGGAACAGCCCGCCGCTCGTCACCAGGTGCTCCGGCGGCGCCTCGATGTGGAGCAGGCCACTGCCGGCCGTCATCCACTGGGTGTCGCCGTCGGTGATGGTGCCGCCGCCCCCGGTCGAGTCCTGGTGGTCCATGATCCCGTCGATCATGTAGGTCACCGTCTCGAAGCCGCGGTGCGGGTGCCAGGAGGTGCCCTTCGGCTCGCCCGGCGCGTAGTCGACCTCGCCCATCTGGTCGAGGTGGATGAACGGGTCCAGCTCGGTCATCGGCACCCCGGCGAAAGCCCGGCGGACCGGGAAGCCTTCGCCCTCGTACCCGCTGGGGGCGGTGGTGACCCGGCGGACCGGGCGGTATTCGGTGGCCTCGCCGAGCTGCGGCAGGCGGGGCAGGACGAGGACGTCGTCGACGGTGATCGCGGGCATCGCGGGGCTCCCTACTTGTCGGCCGGGGTGGACGACGCGGTGTGGTCGGCGCGCAGGCGCCGGCCGAGCCGCTCGAAGACCCGGGTGAGGCAGGCGACCTCGGCGTCGTCGAGGTCGTCGATCAGGTGGGCGCGGACGGAGCGCAGGTGGTGCGGCGCGGCCTCGCGCAGGGCGAGCAGGCCGGCCGCGGTGAGCACGGCCTCGCTGCCGCGCCGGTCCGCCGGACAGGCCTCCTTTGCCACCAGGCCGCGCTTGCGCATCGTGGTGATCTGGTAGGTCAGCCGGCTCGGCGAGAACACCAGCCGGTCGGCCAGCTCACCCATGCGTCTCCGCTGGCCGGGTGCCTCGGAGAGCAGGACCAGCACGTGGTAGTCGGCGAAGCTCAGGTCGCTGTCGGCGCGCAGGTCGTCCTCGATCCGGGTGAACAGCCGCTGGCTCGACTCGATGTACGCGCGCCAGCAGGCCGTCCGCTCGGCGTTCAGGCTCTCCGTCATGACTCCGAGAGTAGCACTAGTTAAAATCTAAACAAGTGCTCCTGGCGCGTGCGGAAGGCCAGGCTCGGTCGACTCTTCGAAAATTGAACTGGTGGCTCGGCTAGGGTCGGGGGATGGACGATCTCGACCTGCTCGACTGGCGGGAGCGGGTGGCCCGGCTCTACCTGTCCGACCTCGACCTGACCGGGTTCCGGGCCGCGCGCGACGAGCTGTTCCGCACCCACCCCAGCAGCCCGGTGCCGCCCGCCGACCGGCCCGGCTTCACCGGACTGCGCTGGTACCCGCCCGACCCGTCGGCGGTGGTGGAGGCGCCGTTGCGCCAGGCCTCCGGCGAGCTGCGCATCGACACCGGCGGCCCGGACGGGGTGGTCGCGTACCGGCGGGTGGCGGTCGCCGAGACGCCGTGGGGGCCGCTGACGCTCTGGTGGATCGAGGCGTACGGGGGCGGACTGTTCCTGCCGCTGCGCGACGGCACCTGCGGCGACGGATCGTACGGCGGCGGCCGGTACCTCACCGACACGGTCAAGGGCACGTTCGGCCGCGGCCTGACCGTGCTGCCCGGCGGCCGGGTCCGCCTGGACGCCAACTACCTCTACAACCCCAGTTGCGCCTACGACGACGGGTGGGCCTGCCCGCTGGCCCCGCCGGAGAACCGGGTGGACGTGCCGCTGCGGGCCGGGGAACAGGCGTACCACTGACGCGAGGGAGGCCCCGCCGGGGCCTCCCTCGCGTCGCGTACCGCCGGTCAGCGGGCGGTGGCGCCGGTCGGTGTCAGGTGCATCCGGCTGAGCATCTGCTGGGCCTGACCGGCCAGCTCCGCGTCCACGGTCACCGCGTACTGGGCGGCCCGCAGCGAACTGGCCGACGTGAAGTCACGTTGCCCACCGGTCATCGCGTGCGCGACCGCGCCGAACACCGCACCCCAGATCGCACCGATCACCAGCCCGACCAGGATCACCGCCAGCCAGTTCCCGGCGGTGAAGATGCCGAACAGCAACCCGATGAACAAACCGAACCAGGCGCCGGTGCCGGCCCCGAGCAGGGCCGCCCGGCCCGTGGTGAGCCGTCCCATCACGGTCTCCACGAGCGTGAGGTCCGTACCGACGATCGAGGTACGTTCCACCGGGAACCGGTTGTCGGCCAGATAGTCCACCACGCGCTGGGCGGACGGATAGTCCGGGTACGAGCCGATCGTGACGGTCGGCGATCCGGCGTGCGGGCCGTGCCCGTCCCCGCTCGGCGGGGTCGGGCGACCGCCCGGGCCGGACGGGAGGTTGTCGCTGCCCGGCATTCCGGGTTGCCAGGCCGCGGTCGGAGTCGAGGGTCTGGTCATGAGCATCCTCCTTCGTCAACTCGCCGCGTTCCCGCCGCCGGGCAGCGGTAACGTGCCGACCGGGACCGATTGTCGCGAGGCATGGCGGCACCCGGGCTGGGTAGGCACTGTCGTGCCGACCCGACGGATCAGCGAGCACGGGTTCCTCGCCGACGGGCGCAGCGCGGCCCTGGTCGACACCGACGGCGCGGTCAACTGGTGGTGCCCGCCCCGGTTCGACGCGCCGTCGGTGTTCGGGCGCCTGCTCGACGAGGATGCCGGGTACTGGAGCATCCGCCCCGAGGGCGCGGCCACCAGTAGCCGGTCCTACCTGGACGACTCGCTGGTGCTGCGTACCGTCTTCACCACGGCGACCGGCGCGGTCGCCGTCACCGACGCGCTGGCGCTGGAGTCCGGCGCGCGCGGCCACGAGATCGGCAAGCGCTCGCCCCGGGTGCTCGCCCGCCTGGTCGAAGGGCTCACCGGTGAGGTGCCGATGCGCGTGGACTACGTGCCGCGTTTCGAGTACGGCCGGGTCGGCGCCTACCTGTCCGAACGCGACGGCGTGGTGGCCGCCGCCGCCGGCGCCCACCGGCTGGAGCTGCGCGCCGACGTTCCGCTGACCCTCGTCGAGGGGGCCGCCGCCGGACGGTTCACCGCCCGCGCCGGCAGCGCCCACCGCTTCACCCTCGGGTACGCCCCGGCGTACACCGGCGCCGCCCCGGCGCTGCCGGACGCCGCCGAGGTGGTGGACGAGACGGTCGCCGGGTGGCGGTCGTGGTCGGCGCTGCACGACTACCAGGGCGAGTACCGC
This sequence comes from Micromonospora sp. CNB394, assembly GCF_000374985.1. NCBI lineage: Bacteria > Bacillati > Actinomycetota > Actinomycetes > Micromonosporales > Micromonosporaceae > Micromonospora > Micromonospora sp. CNB394. The sequence goes on from NZ_KB895827.1 coordinate 118,702, forward strand.
GACGAGGTGCGGCGCAGCGCGCTCGCGGTGCAGGGCATGACGTACGCACCCAGCGGCGCCGTCGTCGCGGCGGCCACCACCTCGGTGCCGGAGCGGCTCGGCGGCGACCGCAACTACGACTACCGCTACGTGTGGCTGCGCGACTTCAGCCTCACCCTCCAGGCGCTGTGGCGGGCCGCCTGCCCGGACGAGGCGGACCGGCAGTTCACCTGGGTGGCGCGGGCGATGGGCCGGATCGGCGACGAGCCGGTGCCGGTCATGTACGGCGTCGAGGGGGAGCGGGACCTCACCGAGCACGACCTCGACCACCTGGCCGGGTACGAGCACAGCCGCCCGGTGCTCGTCGGCAACGACGCCTGGCGGCAGCGGCAGAACGACGTCCTGGGCGAGGTGCTCGACGCCGCCTGGCTGATGCGCTACTACCTCGACCCCATGTCGCCCGAGGTCCGCGATCTGCTGCGCACGCTCGCCGACCAGGCCGGGCGCGGCTGGCGTCGGCCCGACGCGGGGATGTGGGAGGGGCGTGGCCCGGAGCGGCACTACGTGTCGTCGAAGGTGCAGTGCTGGACCGCGCTGGACCGGGCCGTCCGGTTCGGCACCCGCATCGGCGAGCCCGCCGACGTGGCGCGCTGGGCCGCCGCGCGCGACGAGGTACGCGCGGCGGTGCTCACCCGTGGCTGGAACGAGCGGGTCGGCGCGTACACCGGGGCGTTCGACTCCGACGACCTGGACGCCTCGGTGCTGGTCATGCCGCTGGTCGGTTTCCTGCCGGCGGGCGATCCGCGGATGCGCGCCACGATGGACGTGCTGGAGCGGCGGCTGTCCCGCGACGGGCTGCTCCTCCGCTTCGACGGCGACCCGGCCGGGTTCGTGATCTGCTCGTTCTGGCTGGTCGCCTGCCTGGCTGAGGCGGGGGAGCTGGACCGGGCCCGGCGGCTGTTCGAACGCCTGGCCGCCCGCACCAACGACCTCGGCCTGTACACCGAGCAGATCGACCCGGTCACCGGCGAGCAGGTCGGCAACTTCCCGCAGGCGTACTCACACATCGGTCTGATCACCGCCGCCGGCCGCATAACGGACGCCGCCGCCCGCGCTCCCGCCCCCCAGTCCGCCGCCTCCTCGCGTCGATCATGAGGTTGACGGCGAAGTCGATCTCCCTGGGTGCCGTCAACATCATGATCGTCTCGGCAAGGGAGCGGGGTGGGGGAGGATGAGGGGGTGGAACTCGTGATCATGGCGGACACCCATGTGCCGAAGCGGGCGCGGGATCTTCCGGCGCCGCTCTGGGCGGCGGTGGAGGCCGCGGACGTGGTGGTGCACGCCGGGGACTGGGTGGACGTGGCGCTGCTGGACGCGCTGGAGACGCGGTCGCGCCGGCTGATCGCCGTGTACGGCAACAACGACGGCCCGGCGCTGCGCGCCCGGCTGCCCGAGGTGGCCCGGGCCGAGCTGGACGGCCTGCGCGTCGCCGTGGTGCACGAGACCGGCCCGAAGACCCGCCGCGAGGAGCGTTGCGCCGCCGCGTACGGCGACCGCGACCTGCTCGTCTTCGGGCACTCGCACATCCCCTGGGACACCGTCGCCCCGGGCGGTCTGCGCCTGCTCAACCCCGGTTCACCCACCGACCGGCGGGCGCAGCCGTACGCGACCTACCTGACCGCCCGGGTGGCGGCGGGGCGGCTCGACCGGGTCGAGCTGCACCGCCTGCCCCCGCGCTGACCTCAGCGGCCCCGGCCGGTCTCCGCCTGGAGCTCGTCGATCCGCCGGGACGCCTCGGCCTTGGTCAGGTCCTCCGGCACCGGCTCGCCCGCCTCCTGGGCCAGGGTGTGCAGGTACGACTCCTGGGCGGCGGTGGGCGGCTCGTCGCCGGTGACCCAGTCGTCCGGATCCTTGACGGCGGCGTCCGGGTTCACGTTCCTGCCGTTGGTGCTGGCGCGGTCGGCCATGCTGATCACCTCTCCTCGAACAGGTGTACCACTACCCCCGGCCCGGCGGGTTCATGCCGCCCGCCGCCTACGATCACCTGGTGACGGCGGAGCGGGCAGGCGTGGTGGTGGTCGGTGCGGGCATCGCCGGGGTGGCGTGCGCGACCGAGGTGGCGCGGGCCGGTGTCCCGGTACGGCTGCGCGAACGGGCCCGGGTCACCGGCGGGCGGATGGCCAGCAAGCGCTTCGACGGCCGCCCGGCCGACCTGGGCGCCGCGTACCTCACCGTGGACGACCCGGACTTCGCCGCCGTGGTGCAGCGGTGGCGGGCCGCCGGACTGGCACGGGAGTGGACCGACACGCTCGTCGCGTACGGGCCGGGCGGCCGAAGGCAGGTCAGCGGGCCGATGCGCTGGGCCGCCCCGCGCGGGCTGCGCTCGCTCGTCGAACACCTGGCCGAGGGCCTGCCGGTGACGCACGACCGCCTGGTGATGACGGTCGAGCCCGGCCCTCGCGTGGACAGCACCGAGGCCGAGGCGGTCGTGCTCGCCATGCCCGGCCCGCAGGCCGCGCTGCTGCTGGACCCGGCGCTGGCCGAGGCGACCCGGGCGGCGGCCGCGCAGCGCTGGTCGTCGGCGCTGACCGGGGTGCTGCACTTCCCGGCCCGCCGCTGGGCGGACTTCCATGGCGCGTTCGTCAACGGCCACCCCGTACTCAGCCTGGTCTGCGACGACGGTGATCGCCGCGGCGACGGCGCGCCGGTGCTCGTCGCGCACACCACCGCCGAGTTCGCCGCCGGGCACCTGCGCCAGCCCACCGCCGCCCGTGCGGCGATCGAGCAGGCGGTCCGCGACCTGCTTGGACTGCCCGAGCCGGCGGTGTCGACGCACGTGCACCGCTGGACGTACGCGACCCCGGCGGCGCACGCCGGGGAGGCGACGTTTCACCTGGACGACGACGGGATCGGCCTGGCCGGTGACGCGTTCGGTCGCCCCCGCGTGCAGACCGCCTGGCGCTCCGGCCGGGACCTGGGCCGCGCGCTCGCCGCCCGGCTGGGCTGACTGCCGCCGCCCCGGACGCTCAGCCGGTGGCGCCCACCGGCGCAGCCGCAGACCCGGCAGGCGCGTCCTTGCCGCTGGTGCGTTCGCCCTCCCGGTCCAGCAACTGCATGACCGGTGTGGCGGCGATGCCGTGCGCCACCACCGACACCACCACCACGAGACCGACCATGGCCCAGACCAGATCCGCCTGCGGGAAGTCGGTCTTGCTGGTGGCGTACGCCAGGTAGTAGAACGAGCCGACGCCGCGGATGCCGAACAGCGAGATCACCAAGTGCTCGGCCGGCTTGCCCGGCGCCCCGCGCAGCGACAGCCACCCGGCCAGCGGCCGGATCACCAGCACCAGGGCCAGCCCGACCAGCGCCGCCGGCCAGGTCAGCGGCGCGAGCAGCCCGCCGATCATGGCACCACCGAACAGCAGCAGCAACAGCACCGTGAGTAGCCGCTCCACCTGCTCGGCGAAGTCGTGCAGCACGGAGTGGAACTCGTGCGTACGCTCGGCGGCCCGGATCGCGCGGGCGGCCACGAACACGGCCAGGAAGCCGTACCCGCCGATCACCTCGACCAGCCCGTACGCGAGGAACGTCGCGGCCAGCGCGAGGAAGCCCTCGGAGTGCCGGGCCAGCCGCAGTTCGCTCGGGGCGCGGAAGAACAGCTTGCCGAGCAGCCACCCGACGAGCAGTCCGCCGCCCACCCCGGCGCCGAGCTTGTAGACCACGTCCACGGCGAGCCACTCGGCCAGCCAGCCGGACGGGGCGAGCCCGGTGGTGGCGATCGCGATGGCCGCGTACACGAACGGGAAGGCGAGCCCGTCGTTGAGGCCCGCCTCCGAGGTGAGCGCGAAGCGCACCTCGTCCTCCGAGTCCTCGACATCGGTCGGTTCGCCCACCTGCACGTCGGAGGCGAGCACCGGGTCGGTGGGCGCGAGCGCCGCGCCGAGCAGCAGCGCCGCGGCCGGCACCAGGCCGGCCCACCACCAACCGAGCAGCGCCACCGCGGCGATGCACAGCGGCATGGCGATCGCCAGCAGCCGCCAGGTCGACGACCAGCGGGCCCAGCTCAACGGACGGTCGATCTTCAGGCCGGCACCCATCAACGCGACGATCACCCCGACCTCGGTGAGGTGGGTGGTCAGTTCCGGCCAGCGCAGCGGGTCCGGCGTCGGCAGGCCGGTGGGCAGCACGAACACGAGCATGCCGAGCCCGAGGAACGCGATCGGCATGGACAGCGGCCGTCGCTCCAGCACCCGGGGCAGCACCCCGGCCAGCAGCGCACCGACGCCCAGCAGAGCGAACGCGACATCGACCGGTTCCACGACACCACCCTTCCGTCGCCCGTCGGCCGGGCGGTGGAGTCCAGCAGTGCCCCGAAGCGGGCCCGGCTAAGCCTGCGCGTGCCAGCCGGTTGTGCAACCGGTCAACCGAGTGCGGCGATGGCGCTGTCCGGCAGGGCGTGCAGCAGCTCCGCCGGGTCGTCGTAGACGGCCACCGCGCCCGCGCCGGCCAGTTCCGCGCGGCCGGTGCCGCCGCAGGTCAGGCCGATGCAGGGGATGTCCAGCTTGCCGGCGGCGGCGACGTCCCAGACCGAGTCGCCGACGAACACCACCCGCTCGGCGGCCAGCCCCGACTGGTCCAGTGCGGCGACCAGGATGTCCGGCGCCGGCTTGCTCTCCTGCGCGTCGGCCGACGAGGTGACCGAGTCGATCACGTCGTCCGCGTCCAGCGCGGCCCGCAGCGCGGTCACCTCGTGCTCGGCCGCCGAGGTAGCCAGCACCACCCGCAGCCCGCGCTCGGCGCAGGCGCCCAACAGTTCCCGGGCCCCGGGCAGCGGCGCCAGCCGTTCCCAGTACTCGGCGTAGAGCGCGTCGTGCGCGTCGCGCAGCCGGCCGTCGGCGTCCCGGTCCCGCTCCGCGCCGAGCAGATGGTCGAGCAGCTTGTCCGAGCCCATGCCGATGGATCTGTGGATCCGCGTCATCGGCACCCGGTGGTCGGCCTGGCGCAGCGCCTCCCACCAGCTCACCGTGTGCAGATACGTGGTGTCGACCAGGGTGCCGTCCACGTCGAAGAGGACACCGCGTCGCTTGTCGTCGGCCATGCCCGGCTCCTACCCGTCCCGGGCGTCGCCGACGCGCGACCGGCCCGCCGGAATGAGGATCTCGAACCAGACCGTCGAGCCGCGTACGGTCGGATCGGTGCCCCAGGCGTCGCTCAGCTCCTCGATCAGGCCGAGCCCGCGGCCCCGGCTGCTGAGCGTGTCGGTCTGCGCCCGGGTGACCTGACCCCGGGTGCCCGAGTCGGCCACCGACACCAGCAGCCGCTCCGCGGACAGGTCGACCTCGACCCGGGCGGCGGTCCCGGCGTGCAGCAGCGCGTTCGTGGTCAGCTCGCTGGTGCACAACACCGCCGCGCCGATCACCGCCTCGGGCACCTGCCACTCGCCGAGCTGTGCGGTCATCCAGTGCCGGACCCGGCTCGGCGCGGTCGGCTCGGCCGGCACCTCCATGCTCGCCGACCGGCTGGGCCGCACCGCGTACTCCACCGCCAGCACCGCCACGTCGTCCTCGGTGGCGCCCGGCACCGACGCGGTCGCCACCGCGCACAGCGCGCGCGGATCGCCGCCGGCCGCCCCGCTCACCGCCGCGCCCAGCCCGGCCATCCCGGCGGCCAGGTCCTGCCAGCGCCGCTCCACCACGCCGTCGCTGTAGAGCAGCAGGGTGTCGCCCGGACGGAACGGCACAGCGGCGGTACGCGCCCGCCCGCCCAGGCCCAGCGGAGGGGCGGGCGGCACGTCGACGAACTCGGCCACCGCCGCGCCGGGTCCGGAGCGCCGGATCAGCGGCGCGGGATGCCCGGCACTGGCCAGCGTGATCAGCTCCCGGTCCGCCTCTACCACGCCGAAGATCACTGTCACGAACAGCTCCTGGGTGCCGCCCTCGACGCCGAGGCTGCTGACCAGCCGGTCCAGGCCGTCGAGCACCGCGTCCGGGCGGGGGTCGACCAGGGCGAGCGCGCGCAGCGCCGCGCGTACCTGGCCCATCCGGGCGGCGGCCTGCACGTCGTGCCCGGCCACGTCGCCCAGCACCACGCCCAGCGCGCCGGTGGGCAGCAGGAACGCGTCGTAGAAGTCACCGCCGGCGGCGTTGCCGTCCACGCCCGGGTCGTAGCGGGCGGCGATCCGCAGCCGGGGCAGGTCCGGCAGCCGCTCCGGCAGCATGCTGCGTTGCAGCATCTGGGCGGTGCCGTGCTGGGTCTCGAAGCGGCGGGCCCGCTCGGCGGCCTGGCCGACCAGCTCCGCGGACGCGGTCAGCAGCGCCCGTTCGGCAGGGGACCAGGGGCGCGGTGCCCGGTAGCCCACCGTCAGCGAACCCCGGACCACTGTGGTCCGCAGCGGCAGGGCGGCCAGCGCGCGGATCTTCTCGTCGTGCCGGTCCACCGCGACGCCGCGCAGCGGCTGTCCGTCGGCGGTGAACGAGGCCACGCCACTGCGGGCGGACACCACCGCCGGCAGCGCCGTGTCGGCGGACATCCGCCGCCACAGCGGCGGCAACCGCTCGTCGGCCTCGTCGAGCAGTTCGCCGCGGATGCGGCGGACCAGCCGCCACGCGCTGCCCTCGTCCACCGCGAAGGACACCCGGTCGGCGTCGAAGGAGTGCAGGCAGTAGCGCAGCGTCACCCGTGCCACGTCGTCGAGCGTGAGCGTGCCGGCCAGCGCCGCCGCGAAGTCGCTCAGGCTCTGCAACTGCTGGGTGAGCTGGGTGGTCTGCGCCGAGACGGTGAGCACGCCGACGATGCGGCCGGTGGAGTCGCGGACCGGGCAGTGGCCCCGGGTGAACACGGCCGGCTCGGCCGGGCCCTGCCGGTCGGCCGGCAGCACCGCCTCCCGCTGCAGGAACGGCTCGCCGTGCCGGTAGACCCGCTCCAGCGCCTCGCCGGCGCCCGGGTCGCGCCACACCTCGGCGAACGCCTCGGCCGCCGGCCGGCCGAGCGCGTCCGGGTGCCGCTCGCCGATCAGTTCGGCGTACCCGTCGTTGTAGAAGACCACCAGGTCGTCGCCGAGGAGCAGGGCCATCGGCACGGGGGAGGCGAGCACGACGTCGGTCACGGCGCGTACCGCGGGATCCCACGTGTGCGGGGCGCCCAGCGGCGTGCCGGCCCAGGGGTGGGCGGCCCCGGCCGCCTGCCCGCCGACGACGGGATCGGTGGGCGCTCCCGGTGCGGGGGCGGACGGTGTGGGAACCCGACCGACGGTGCCTGGCATGACCGCAGCCTAACCGGAGCGTGGCCGGCTGGTTCCGATCATGCGTCCGTGGCGGGTGCGGCTGTCCTGCGGAGCGGACGTTCGGGCAGGTCAGGACCGGTTCGGCGGGCCTTGTCGGGAAATTGCCCCGGTCCGGCCCGGCGTGCTGCCCAGGCCACCGGGTATGCGGGCGGCGCAGTTCACGCGACAGGAGGGACATCATGCCGAAAACCCTCGCGGTCGGACAGGTCGACATCAGTGCGGCCTGGACCGACTTCTGGAGGTCGGTGCTGCTCTTCGTACCGCGGGCGATCGCGTTCATCGCGATCCTCGTCGTGGGTTGGCTCATCGCCCGAGCCGTCCTCAAAATCGTGGACGCGGCACTGGAACGGGTCGGGTTCGACCGCGCCGTCGAACGTGGCGGCGTCAAACGGGCCCTGGAACGCACCAAGTACGACGCCAGCGACATCCTGGCCAAACTGGCCTACTACGCGGTCCTGCTGTTCACCCTGCAGTTCGCCTTCGGGGTGTGGGGGCCCAACGCGATCAGCGACCTGATCCGCGGGGTGGTGTCCTGGCTGCCGCGGGCCTTCGTGGCGATCGTGATCGTGGTGATCGCGGCCGCCATCGCCAACGCCGTCCGGGACCTGGTCTCCGGCGCGCTCGGCGGGCTCTCGTACGGCCGGGTGCTGGCCGACGTGACGGCGGTCTTCATCCTGGCGCTCGGCGTCATCGCCGCGCTGAACCAGGTGGGCATCGCCACCACGGTGACCACACCGGTGCTGGTGGCGTTCCTCGCCACCGTGGCCGGCATCCTGATCGTCGGTGTCGGTGGTGGTCTGATCAAGCCGATGCAGGACCGCTGGGACGGCTGGCTGCACCGGGCCGCGGAGGAGTCCCGGGCGTTCCGGGAGCAGCGGCAGGCGCAGCAGGCCGGCCGGGGCGACTACGAACGCCGGATGGCCGACCGGGGTGGGCAGCCGACGCCGGCGTCGCAGCAGCAGTCGTCCATGTCGGGCGCGGGCACGTACCGCTCCGGCGAGGCGGGCGACGAGACGCAGCAGTTCCGTCGGCCGGGCGGCTGACGGCAGCGGCTGACGGGGTGTCCGCGGGGCGATCGCGGACGCCCCGTAGCCGTGTCCGGCTCAGGCCAGGTGGCGCGGGTCCAGCCCGCGGACCAGCAGGCAGACCGCGAGCAGGCGGGTGAGCGTCCAGTCCGGCTCGGACCAGTCGACCGGCTCGGCCGGCGGCGTCCAGCCGTGCTCGGCCGCCGCCTCGCGCAGCCCTTCGGCGTACCCGGCGAGCGCCGCCACCGTGAGCGGGCGGCGGTCGCCGTGGAGGCTGTCGCGTACCCCGGCGGCGTGCTGGTCGACCTCGGCGAGCAGCCCGGGGTTCGCGTGGGCCGCGGCGAGGCCGGCGGTGCCGACGGCAGCGGTCAGCGTGGTGAGGGTCGTCCGCGCGGCCACCGCCGCGGAGCGGGTCGCGACCCGGTTGTTCGGCACGCGCATGGTGTCCGAGGCTAGCGCCGGGAGCGGCGGGCCGGTCTCGGCCGAGTGGCGGATGCCCGGGTCGTCCGGGGGAGGTCCGGCCTCGTCCGCCGGGATTGAGTCGCCCGTGCGGGGGCAGAAGTCCGGCAAGCAGACTACGCGACCAGGCCACGGAGGGACACGATGGGACAGCGGGCCGACGAACCGGACGGGGCGCACCGGCGCCCGGCGGGGGTGAGCGACGCCACGGTCGAGGCGCTCGGCAAGCTCAGCGAGGCCCTGGAGTGCGTCGAGCGGGCCCGCGGCCACCTGTACGAGCTGCACCAGCTCATCGGGCACGCCGACCTGATGCTCGACGACGCGGTGGAGATGTTCCGCGCCGCCGGTCATCCAGGGCTCGCCGAGCGGATCGACCGGGACCTGCTCGGCCGCAACGTCATCGCCGGGCAGTGGACGTTCCAGATCGTCGAGGACTTCGACGACGGGTACTACGCGCTCTTCCGGAAGCTGGACCGGCAGGCCCGCGACGAGCTGGTCGAGGGCCGGCGGCACCTCTACGAGGCGGAGATGAAGGAGCGCCGCCGCAGCCGGGGGGTGCCGGGGCACGAGGCGCGCCCCGGCACGAGCTGAATCAGTCGGAGGAGCGTGCCTCGGCCGGGCGACGGCGGGCGCCGTCGTCGGCGATGATCACGGTCGCGACCATCAGCGCCACCACCAGGCTGAACAGCCAGGAGCTGTCCTCGGTGAACCGGGCGGAGACCGGAGCCTGGATCGCGGCGAGCAGGAAGCCCAGCCAGGCGAGCTTGCGCTGACGGTTGGAGAGGAAACCGGAGCCCTGTTGCATCCCGAAAGTCTTGCGCGCGTCGGGGGGAGTGCCGTCAGCCGTTCGGCCGATTCTAGATGGGCTGTCCGTTTTCCCGGCCGTCCGTACCGCGCTTCTTGTCGTTTCGGCCGAGCATGAAGCCGGCGGCTGCGGGCACTGGCACCGATGCCCGCAGCCACCGGCATCACATGCTGTCCGGGCCGGTCCGCCCGATCGTCGACGGCCGGTAGGCCCGGTCCGCATCGGTCATCTCACGCCGCTCGGCCTCCGGGCCGGCGCCCCGGTCCACCGCCTCCGGGCCGTGGCCGAACGCGGCCTCCTGGCCGGCGTCGTTGGCGGTGATGTCGTCGCCCTGGCCGTCCGTGGCCGACCGGGCGACGGCCTGGTCCAGCTCGTGCAGGGGAGTACGGTCCTCGTCGCGCCACACGTGGCGGTCGTTGTCGGTCATTCCCCTGCGGTACCCGGACGGGATGATCGCAAACGGCCGGACCCGGCGATGGCCGCCGGGGAACCGGCGGCCATCGGGACTGGGGTACGGGGGGACGGGTCAGGGGGTCGGCCGGTCGACCGAGCCGCGCCAGGCGCCGGTCTCCTGACCGCGCCGTTCGATGAACTGCTTGAACCGCTCCAGGTCGCCCTTGGCGCGCCGGTCGACCACGCCCAGCTTGTCGCCGGCCTGCTCGACCACGCCGTGCGGCTCGAACTCCATCTGGAGCGTGACCCGGGTGTGCCCCTCGTCGAGGCGGTGGAAGGTCACCACGCCCGCCTGCTGGGTGCCTCCGGTGGAGCGCCACGCCACCCGCTCGTCCGGCAACTGCTCGGTGATCTCGGCGTCGAACTCGCGCTTCACGCCCGCGATCTCGACGGTCCAGTGGGTCATCCTGTCCGAGAGCTGCCGGACTTCCTGCACACCCTCCATGAAGTGCGGGAACTCCTCGAACTGGGTCCACTGGTCGTACGCGGTCCGGATCGGTACGTCAACGTCCACGTGCTCGGTAACGCCGCTCATGTCGGGGTTCCTCCTCTTCCGCCGGTCTGTCTCGTGCGGGCCGTGGGCCGGCCCGCTCACCAGCGCGTCGTCTCGTTCCTGTGCCCGAGTGCGGCCCACACCTCGGAGATCGTCTGGTAACGGGTGCCTTCGGGCAGGGCTTCCAGGGCGGCGACGATGTCCGTCGGCGCCTCGTTCTCCCGCGCGTTGGCCAGCAGCGCCTCCCGGTCACCGGGCAGGGCGGTCATCGTGATGAACCGTCCCAGGCGGCTGCGCGCCTCGACGTCCTCGGAACTCATGCCCTGCGGCGCGCCGCTGCGCAGCTCCCCGGCCGGGGCCGTGGTGGCCTCCGGCTGGTCCTCGCCGGCCGGTTCGGGGATCCGGAACTCCTCGGCCCGCGAGCCGCCGGTGCCCGATCCCTGGACGAGACCGCTGACCTCGCTGCTCATCTGGTCGTCGACCCTGGGCGAGTGCTTGCTGCTGCCACGTTCCATGCCTTGGGAGATGCCCCGGGGGACCGCCGGTAAACCGGTGCGGGCCGGGGAGCCGGTCATCCGGGCGGCAACCGGTCGGCCGCCTTCCCCGCGTGGACCTTCTCGTCGCCGGTCTCGTCGCCGGTCTCGTCGTCGTCGGCGGGAGCGCGCGGCGGCAGCACCGGATCGTCCGGCTCCTCGACCCCGGCCTGCATCGCCCGGCCGCGTTGCAACTCGGCGTTGACCTGCACGCCGAGCATCAGCGCGCAGTTGGACAGGTAGAGCCACACGAGGAACGCGATGACCGCGCCGAGGCTGCCGTACGTGACGTCGTACGAGCCGAAGTTGGCCACGTACAGGCCGAAGCCGAAGGAGACCAGCACCCAGGCCACGAGCGCCAGCGCCCCGCCCGGGGTGAGCCAGCGGAACCGCGGCTGGCGGACGTTCGGCGCGATCCAGAACAGCAGCGACAGCAACGTCATGGCGACCATGGCGAGCAGCGGCCACTTCGCCACCGACCACGTCGTACGGGCCACCGTTCCGGCGTTCAACAGGTCGCCCAGCGCGTCGGTGACCGGGCCACTGACGATCAGCCCGGTGGCCACCACCGCGAGCAGCACGATGGTTACCGCTGCCATGCCGATCTGCAACGGGCGCAGCCGGTAGAACGGCCGGCCCTCCCGCACCGCGTAGATCGCGTTGGAGGCGCGGGTGAACGCGCCGATGAACCCGGACGCGGACCAGAGCGCGCCGAGCAGACCGAAGCTGAGCAGCACCTTCGCCGAGCCCTGCTGCTCGACCACGTTACGCACCACGCCCACGAACGCGTCGTTGCCGACGACCGAGCCGGCGCCGATCTCCCGGGCCAGATCGATCACGGTGTCGACGGTGCGCGGGCCGTCGGAGACCAGGCCGACCAGCGCGACCACCACGATCGTGGACGGGAACAGGGCCAGCACCCCGTAGTAGGTGAGCGCCGCCGCCCAGTCGGCGCAGTTGTCGGTGACGAAACCCTTGCCGCTGCGCACCAGCACTCCGCGCCAGGTGCGCCAGTTGAGCTGGCGGATCCGGCGGGGCAGGCGCGACCGCGTCCGGCCGCCGGCCGTCCGGGGTGTCGTCACGGTCATGTCCGCCTCCTCCAGGCCCGCCACCGGGTGTGGGCGGGCGGTACCCCCGGGGAGAAATCGACAAACCGGGTGCCGGTTTGCCCGTCGGGCGGGAGGGAACCACAGCAGATACCGGACCGAGACTCCAGGAGGACGAGATGCCCGGGCGCGAGGTACTGCCCAGCACGCTGCGGCGCTCCCCGGCAAAGGCGCAGCGGACCTGGGAGAAGACGCACGACTCGGCGGTCGAGACGTACGGCGAGGGGGAGCGGGCGCACCGCACCGCCTTCGCCGCGGTCAAACACGAGTTCGAGAAGGTGGGCGACCACTGGGAGCCCAAGGGCCGCAAGGGGCCCAGCGACAAGCAGGCCGCCGGTGGCGGCCCGGCCCGGCGCGCCGACACGGCCGGCGGGGTGGACGCCAACGCCAGCAAGGACCACCTCATGGAGGTGGCGAAGAAACTGGACGTGCGCGGCCGGTCCCGGATGACCAAGCCGGAACTGGTCGAGGCGATCGAGAAGGCCAACAACAACGCGACCCGCAAGGCCCGCGGGGGTCGCTGACCTCCGGGGGTACGCGTCGAGCCCGGGACCGCCCCGGTCCCGGGCTCGCTTCGTGCCGTCTCACCAGTGGCCGCCGCCCGGCGCCTCCAGGTGCACCGCCTTCACGGTGCTGAACTCGTCCAGCAGCTCCGGGCCGTACCCGAATCCGTGGCCGCTGCCCCGGCGCGGCTGGGCGGCGCCGCCCGGCGCCCCGCCGAACACGGAGTTGATCTTCACGGTGCCGACCGGCAGTTCCCGCCAGGCGCGCTGGGCGTGGCTCATCGACCCGGTCAGCACGGTGGCGGCCAGGCCGTACGGGGAGTCGGCCGCGCACCGCAGCCCCTCGGTGAACGAGTCGACCACCACCACGGGGGCGACCGGCCCGAACGTCTCCTCGCGGACCAGCGTCATGTCGTGGCGGCAGCCCTCGACGACGGTGGCCGGGTAGAACGCGCCGGGCCCGTCCGGCAGCGCGCCGCCGGTGCGTACCCGGGCCCCGTCGGCGAGCGCGGCGGTGACCTGCCCGTGCACGTGGTCCCGGTGGCGCCGGTCCACAAGCGGCGCGAGCTGCGTGCCCGGGTCACGACCGGGGCCCACGGTGAGCGCCTCGGCGCGCGCCACGAGCGCGTCCAGGAAGCCCTCGGCGACGTCGCGGTGCACGTAGATCCGCTCCACCGCCACGCAGATCTGACCGGCGTTGGCGAAGCAGCCCAGCGCCGCCTGTCCGGCCGCCCAGACCGGGTCGACGTCCGCATCCACCACGAGCGGGTCGCTGCCGCCGTTCTCCAGCAGGACCTTCGCCCCGGTACGTGCGCCCGCGGCGGCGATCGCCCGGCCGGTGGCCGTGGAACCGACGTGCGCGATCACGTCCAGTTCCTGCCCGGCCAGCGCGGCGCCCACCTCGCCGCCGCCGGTGAGCAGCGACAGCACCCCGGCCGGTAGCGCCGAGTCCAGCGCCCGGGCTAGCAGCCACCCGGTGGCGGGGGTCCGCTCGCTCGGCTTGTAGACCACCACGTTGCCGGTGACCAGTGCCGCGCCGAGCAGGCCGCACGACACCGCCACCGGGTCGTTCCACGGAGTGATCGCGGCGACCACGCCGCGCGGCCCGGGGGCCATGAAGTCCAGCGCGTCGTGCGCGCCGTGCAACGTCCGGCCGCCCCGCACCGGGGCCAGTTCGGCGTACTGTCGCAGCGTGCCGACGCCCGCAGCCACCCCGCCCCGCGCGTCGTCGAGCGGCTTGCCCATCTCCGCTGTGGTCGCCTCGGCCAGTTCCCCGGCCGCCGCCTCGACCGCGTCCGCCGCCCGGTGCAGCGCCGCGGCCCGGTCCGCCGGTGCGGTCGCCGCCCACTGCGCCGCCGCGCCCCGGGCCGCCTCCACCGCCTTGGCCACCTCGTCGGCGGTGGCCACCGGTGTACGGGTCACCGGCGAGGAGTCCGCGGGATCGTGGACGACCAGTTCGCCGCCCTCGCCGCCGGCACCCCACACTCCGCCGATGAGCTGCGCAACCGTGTACATGCGGCCGTGGTTGCCCAGGCAAGGGCGGAGCAAACGCGTTTCGCCCGGTGACCGGCCGGGTAGGCGAACCGGATGACCTCGACTGCCGACGCCGTCGTCATCGGGGCCGGACACAACGGGCTGGTGGCCGCGAACCTGCTGGTGGACGCCGGCTGGGACGTCGACGTCCTGGAGGCCACCGAGGCGCCCGGCGGGGCCGTCCGCTCCGCGTACGTGACCGCGCCCGGTTACCTCAGCGACCTCTACAGCTCCTTCTACCCGCTCGGCTACGCCTCCCCGGTCCTCGACGGGCTGGGCCTGGAACGGCACGGCCTGTCCTGGACGCACGCGCCGGACGTGCTGGCGCACCTGCTGCCGGACGGGCGGGCCGCGGTGGTCAACCGCGACCTGGACACCACCGCCGCGTCGATGGAGGCGTTCGCCCCCGGCGACGGGGAGCGCTGGCGGCACGCGTACGCCGACTGGTGCCAGGTCGCGGAGCCGATGCTGCGGACCATCACCACGCCGTTCCCGCCGGTACGCGGCGGGCTGGGCCTGCTGCGGCAGCTGCGGGTCGGGGGTGCCCTCCGGCTCGCCCGCCGCCTCGTGCTCCCGGTCCGCAAGCTCGGCGCGGAGCTGTTCGAGGGCGAGGGCGGCACGGTCCTGCTGGCCGGATGCGCCCTGCACACCGACCTGTCCCCGGAGGAGGCCGGCTCCGGCGTGTACGGCTGGCTGCTCGCCATGCTCGGCCAGCAGGTGGGCTGGCCGGTGCCGGTGGGCGGCGCCCAGCGGATCACCGACGCGCTCGTCGCCCGGCTGGTCGAGCGGGGCGGGCGGATCACGTACGGCGCCCGGGTCGAGCGGGTGCTCACCGCCCGGGGCCGGGCGATGGGCGTACGCACCGCGGGCGGCACCGACTGGCGGGCCCGGCGTGCGGTGCTCGCCGACGTGCCAGCGCCCGCGCTCTTCCTCGACCTGGTCGGCGCGGCGGCGCTGCCGCCCCGGATGGTCGAGGACCTGGCGCACTTCAAGTGGGACGGCTCGACGCTCAAGGTCGACTGGGCGCTGTCCGCGCCGGTGCCGTGGCGGAACCGCGACCTGGCCGGCGCGGGCACCGTGCACCTGGGCGCCGACCTCGACGGACTCACCACGTACGCGGCCGAGTTGGCCCGCGGCGAGCTGCCGCGGGATCCGTTCCTGCTGGTGGGTCAGATGTCGGTGGCGGACCAGAGCCACTCACCGCCCGGCACCGAGTCGCTCTGGTCCTACACCCATCTGCCGTTCCGGCGGAACTGGCGGGCCGAGGAGGTGGCGGGGCACGTGGAGCGGATGGAGGAGGTGCTGGAGGCGGCGGCACCGGGTTTCCGGGCGTCGATCGTCGGGCGGCACGTGGCCGGACCGGCCGACCTGGAGGCCGCCGAGCCGAGCCTGGTCGGGGGAGCGCTGGGTGGTGGCACCGCCGCCGCGTACCAGCAGTTGTTCCTGCGGCCGATCCCCGGCCTGGGCCGGGCCGACACCCCGGTGGACCGGCTCTATCTGGCCAGCGCCTCCGCTCATCCCGGCGGCGGCGTCCACGGTGCGCCGGGGGCGAACGCGGCGCGGGCTGCGCTGGCCCGCGACCGGGCCGTCACCGGCGCGGTCTACGCCCGGACGATCGCCGCCGCCCACCGCACCGTCTACCGCTGACCCGGCCCGTCCGCGTCGCCGCCGCGCCCGCTGAACGCCGCCCGCGCCCAGTCGCGGAGCCCTCGTAGGTCTTGGTACGAAAGTGCCCCTTTGGGGGCCGTTTCCTACCAAGATCGTGGGCGGGCCCGAGACGAGGCGCGGTGACGGCGACGGAGCGTGAGGGCGCGGTGGAGGTGCAGGAGTGGTCAGGAGTCGAGGTTGCGGTGCCGGCTGCGCAGCTTGAACGGCATCAGCGCACTCTCGATCTTCGTGGCGGTGGTCATCTTCGAGTCGCCGTCGCGGCGCTCCTCGAAGCGGATCGGCACCTCCAGGATCGTGTGGCCGAGCTTGGTGGCGAGATAGTGCATCTCCACCTGGAAGCTGTAGCCGTTGGACTGCACCCGGTCCAGCCCGATCGCGCGCAGCGCGTCGGACCGCCAGATCTTGAAGCCGGCGGTGAGGTCGCGGATGCGCACCCGCAGCAGCGTGTGCACGTACAGGTTCGCCCAGCCGCTGAGCGCACGCCGGTACAGCGGCCAGTTCTCGTCCAGCTCACCGCCGGGCACGTAGCGCGAGCCGATGACCACCGAAGCCTGGGTGGACAGCAACGCGCCGAGCATGCCGGGCAGCGCCTCCGGCGGGTGCGACAGGTCGGCGTCCATCTGCGCGACGAAGTCCGCGCCGTCGTCGAGGGCCCGGCCGATGCCGTCCACGTACGCCCGGCCGAGGCCCTCCTTGCCCGGGCGGTGCAGCACCGTCACCCGGTCCGGGTGCTCGATGGCCAGCTTGTCGGCGACCTCGCCGGTACCGTCCGGGGAGTTGTCGTCGGCGACCAGCACCTTCAGCCCCGGCAGCGGCAGCGCGAGCAGGCGCTCGACCAGCGTCGGGAGGTTGCCCGCCTCGTTGTAGGTCGGAACGACGACGGTCAGGCGCGCATCCCCCCACGGGGAGGGTAACTGCACGGGTTCGATCATCACGGACATCCTCGGTCAGCCGACAGGTTCACCTGAGAGGGTAGCCAGTCCTTCGCGGCGCAGCCGCACGGACGCCCCGCCACCGATCGATCAACGCTCCGGCTTCTGCCTCGTCGCGATGTCGGACAGCCGGGCCAGCGTCTCCCGGTTGCGCATGTGCAGCACCAGGTCGTTGAGCTTGGTCCGGACCCACCGCAGCGGACCGGCGGCGAAGTCCTCGCCGATCGTGACCCGGGTCCGGCCGCCGTCCAGCGGCTCCAGGACGAACGCCACGATCGCCTCCCCGGCCGGCCACAGCCCGGCACGCAGCACCAGCCGGTGCGGGGCCTGGCACTCCAGCACCGTCGACCTGTCCTGGAGCGAGAACGGCCACGGACCGGCCCGGTGGTGGAGGTTGCTGCCGACGCGCGGCCACGTGTCGTCCACGTCCCGCACGTGCACCGTGCCCACCACCCAGTCGCTGTACGTCCACCCGTCCGCGAGCACCTCGAAGACCTGCTCCGGGGGAGCGTCGATCACCTTCTCCACAACCGCCATCACCGAGCGGTACCCCGGTGCGGGCCGTCGCTAACGGCGATCCGGGTTAGCTTCTCCGGGACGGCGGGTATCGCCGGACCGGGCCGGTGGTGGCAGGCGTGCACCCGGCTGGGCGGCACCGGCGCGGGGCCTGGCGCCGACGACGACGTTTACTCCTCGGGGCCTCGGGAACCCGCCGCCCGTGCGACGGGACCAGGAGCGGGATCAGTGCAGGTCAGCCCGGGTTGACCCGGGTGCTGACCGGATCCCGTCCGGCCTGTACGACGCGGTGCTGCTGGACCGCGACGGCACGCTGGTGGAGGACGTGCCGTACAACGGCGATCCGGAGAAGGTACGGCCGGTGCCGGGCGCCCGGGAGGCGCTGGACCGGTTGCGGGCGGCCGGGTTGCGGCTGGCCGTGGTCACGAACCAGTCCGGCCTGGCCCGGGGCTGCTTCACGGCGCACGACCTGCGCCTGGTCAACGCCCGGGTGGAGGAGCTGCTCGGGCCCTTCGACCACTGGGCGATCTGCCCGCACGCCGAGGCCGACGGGTGCGCCTGCCGCAAGCCCGCGCCCGGCCTGGTGCACGAGGCCGCAACCGCGCTCGGGACCACGCCGACCCGGTGCGTGCTGATCGGGGACATCGGCGCGGACACGGCCGCCGCCGCCGCGGCCGGCGCCGCGGCGATCATGGTGCCCACGCCCGCCACCCGGGCCGCCGAGGTGGCCGCCGCGCCGACGGTCGCCGCCGACCTGCCGGACGCGGTGGGCATCGTGCTGGCCCGGATGCGCCTGACGGCCGCGCCGCAGCCGGTGCGCCGGTCGCGCCGCGGCACGGTGCTCGTGGTGCGCAGCGACGCGGCGGGCGACGTACTGGTGACCGGGCCGGGCATCCGGGCGGTCGCGTCCGGGGCCCAGCGGGTGGTGCTGCTGTGCGGGCCACGGGGCCGGGCCGCCGCCGAACTGCTCCCCGGCGTGGACGAGATCATCGAGGCGCCGCTGCCGTGGATCGACGCGCCGGCCCCGCCCGTCGACCCCGGTGCCGTGCGCGCGCTGACCGACCGGCTCGCGGCGGTACGGGCCGGCGAGGCGGTCGTGTTCACCTCCTTCCACCAGTCCGCCCTGCCGCTCGCCCTGCTGCTGCGCCTGGCCGGTGTGCCCCGGATCAGCGCGATCAGCGACGACTACCCGGGCAGCCTGCTCGACGTGCGCCACCGCGTCCCGGCCGGCGTACCCGAACCCGAACGCGCCCTGTCCCTCGCCGCCGCCGCCGGTTTCGCGCTCCCGGACCACGACGAACCGGCGTTGCGCATCCGCACCGACCGGCTTCCGGCGCCCGCGGCCGACGTAGGGGCGCCCGGCTACGTGGTCCTGCACCCGGGATCCTCGGTGGAGACCCGCGCCTGCCCGGAGGAGCTGGCCGCCCGGGTGGTCCGGGTGCTCGGCGCCGCCGGCTACCGGGTCGTGGTCACCGGCGGGCCGGACGAACGGGAGCTGACCGCGCGGGTCGCCGCGGCGGGCGGCGTCGACCTGGGCGGGCGGACCGGGCTGGACGACCTGGCGGCGGTGATCGCCGGAGCCGGCGCGCTGGTGGTCGGCAACACCGGCCCGGCGCACCTGGCCGCCGCGCTCGGCGTGCCGGTGGTGAGCCTGTTCGCCCCGACTGTGCCGTTCGGGCAGTGGGGGCCGTACCGGGTGCCGACCGTGCGGCTCGGCGACGCGGGCGCGCCCTGCCGGGACACCCGCGCCACCGCCTGCCCGGTCCCCGGGCACCCGTGCCTGTCGGCGGTCGAGCCGGGACGGGTGCTGGAGGCGTTGCGGCTGCTCGGCGTGCTGGCGCCGGTGGCGGGCGGGGTGGCCGGATGAACATCCTGCTGTGGCACGTCCACGGGTCGTGGACGACGTCCTTCGTGCACGGCAAGCACCGCTACCTGGTGCCGGTAACCCCCGACCGGGGGCCGTACGGGTTGGGCCGGGCGCGCACCTACCCCTGGCCGGACAGCGCCGTCGAGGTCACTCCCGAGGACCTGCGCGACACCGACGTCGACCTGGTGATCCTGCAACGCCCGGAGGAACTCGACCTGGCCGCGGAGTGGCTCGGCCGCCGGCCCGGCCGCGACGTGCCGGCGATCTACGTCGAGCACAACACGCCGAAAGGCGACGTGCCGAACACCCGGCACCCGATGGCCGGCCGCGACGACCTGCTGCTGACCCACGTGACCGCGTTCAACGAACTGTTCTGGGACAACGGCGGCACCCGGACCACAGTGGTCGACCACGGTGTCGTGCCGCCGGCGGTCGGGTGGACCGGCGAACTCGACCGCCTCGCCGTGGTCGTCAACGAGCCGGTACGCCGCTG
Source organism: Micromonospora sp. CNB394 (assembly GCF_000374985.1). Taxonomy (NCBI): domain Bacteria; kingdom Bacillati; phylum Actinomycetota; class Actinomycetes; order Micromonosporales; family Micromonosporaceae; genus Micromonospora; species Micromonospora sp. CNB394. Next base: position 138,349 of record NZ_KB895827.1, read on the forward strand.
GCGGGTCACCGGCACCGACCTGCTCGCCCGGTTCGCCGCGCTGGCGCCGCTGGACGTCTACGGGATGAGGGTGGACGGTCTCGCCGCCCACCTCGGCCTGCCCGAGGACCGGCTGACCAGCCACGACGACGTACCCCAGCACGCCATGCACGCCGAACTCGCCAAACGGCGCGCCTACCTGCACCTGTGCCGCTGGACCTCACTCGGCCTCAGCCTGATCGAGGCCATGACCATCGGCATGCCCGTGGTGGCACTGGCCACCACCGAGGCGGTGGAGGCGGTGCCACCGGCCGCGGGCGCGCTGTCCACCCGCGTCGACACGCTCGTCGACGCCGCCCGTGGCCTGCTGGACGACAGGGAGTCCGCCCGCCGGGCGGGCGCCGTGGCCCGGGCCGCCGCCCGGGACCGCTACGGACTGGAGCGATTCCTCGCCGACTGGGACCGGCTGCTGGAGGAGGAAGTATGCGCATCGCGATGATCTCGGAGCATGCCAGCCCGCTCGCCGTCCTCGGCGGGGAGGACGCCGGTGGCCAGAACACGCATGTCGCGGAGCTCTCCGCCGCGCTCGCGGCCGCCGGTCACGACGTGCGCGTCCACACCCGGCTCGACGCGGTGGACCTGCCGGTGAGCGTCCGCACCCCGGACGGGTACGAGGTGGTGCACGTACCGGCCGGGCCGGCCGAACCGGTGGCCAAGGACGACCTGCTGCCGTACATGCCGGCGTTCGGGCAGTGGCTTGCCGACCGGTGGCGCACCGGCGACTGGCAGCCCGAGGTGGTGCACGCGCACTTCTGGATGAGCGGGCTGGCGGGTCTCGCCGCGGCCCGCCGCGCCGGGGTGCCGATGGTGCAGACGTACCACGCGCTCGGCACGGTCAAGCGCCGCCACCAGGGCGTGCAGGACACCAGCCCGCCGGGCCGGGTCGAGCACGAGCGGAGGCTGGGCCGCTCGGTGGACCGGGTGGTCGCCCAGTGCCAGGACGAGGTCGCGGAACTGGTCCGGATGGGTGTGCCCCGGTCCCGGATGACTGTCGTGCCGTCGGGGGTGAACCTGACGACGTTCTCCCCGCTCGGCCCGGTCGCCGACCGCGACGGCGGCCGGGCCCGCATCCTCACCGTCGGCCGGCTGGTCGAGCGCAAGGGCTTCCAGGACGTCGTCCGGGCCGTCGCCGAGGTGCCGGATGCCGAGTGCGTGGTGGTCGGCGGGCCGCCGGCCGGGCTGCTGGAGACCGACCCGTACGCGCTGCGCCTGCGCGCGCTGGCCCACTCGCTCGGCGTCGCCGACCGGGTACGGCTGGTCGGCGCGGTCCCCCGGGAGGAGATGGGCCGCTGGTACCGGTCGGCGGACGTGCTCGTGGCCGCCCCCTGGTACGAGCCGTTCGGGCTCACCCCGCTGGAGGCGATGGCCTGCGGCGTACCCGTGGTCGCGACGGCGGTCGGCGGGCTGATCGACACGGTGGTCGCCGGACGCACCGGCGACCTGGTGCCGCCCCGGGAGCCGGCGGCCCTCGGCGCGGCGATCCGGGGTCTGCTCGGCGACCGGATCCGCCGCTTCGCCTACGCCACGGCCGCGCTGGAGCGGGCCCGCACCCGCTACTCCTGGGCCACCACCGCGGACCGCCTCACCGAGATGTACGGCGAGGTGGCCGCCGTGCGCCGCCCGACCCGGGTGGTCGCCTGATGACGGCGGCCACGCCGGGCACCGGCGCGACGGTGCTGGAGGACCACCTCAGCCTGCTGGCGGCCGCACTGCTGCCGCTGCGGGCGGCGGAACAGATGCTGGCCCGCTGGGGTGAGGAACTGGCGCAGCGGCTCGCCGCCGGTGGCCGGCTGCTGGTGGCCGGCAACGGCGGCAGCGCCGCCGAGGCCCAGCACCTCACCGCCGAACTCGTCGGCAAGCTCCGCCACGACCGGCAACCCCTGTCCGCCATCGCCCTGCACGCCGAAACCAGCGCCCTCACCGCCATCGCCAACGACTACGGATACGACGAAGCCTTCGCCCGGCAGGTCCGCGCCCACGGCCGCCCCCGCGACCACCTCCTCCTGATGTCCACCAGCGGCACCAGCTCCAATCTCCTCACCGCCGCCCACGCCGCCCGCCAGACCGGCATCCGCTGCTGGGCCTTCACCGGACCCGCACCCAACCCCCTCGCCGACCTCTGCCACGAGCATCTGGCGATCGACTCACCGGACGGGCAGGTGGTGCAGGAACTGCACCTGGTGGCCTCGCACGTGCTCTGCGAGTACGTCGAGCTGGCGCTGCCCGCCGCGCTCGCCGCCGAACCGGCGGCCGGGCCGGTACGCGCCGGTGTCGAGGTCGTCGTCGGCGAGCCGGCCCTCACCGAGCCGGACCCGACGGCCCCCGCCGGCGGGGGAGGCCCGGCATGAGCGGACCGGTGGTGGTGCTCGGTGACACGCTTCTGGACCGGGACGTGGAAGGTCTGGTGAACCGGCTCTGCCCGGACTCCCCGGTGCCGGTGCTGGACGAGACCGTGTCCGTCGACCGGCCCGGCGGCGCCGGGCTGGCCGCCGTCTTCGCCGCCGCGCAGGGCGCCGAGGTCGCGCTGGTCACCGCCGTCGCCGACGACGCGGGCGGAGCCCGGCTGGGCACGCTGCTCGCCGCCGCCGGGGTCCGGTTGTACGCGCTTCCGCTGGCCGGCGCCACCCCGGAGAAGATCCGGCTGCGGGCGCGTGGCCGGGTACTGCTGCGCCACGACCGGGGCGGGAGCACCGGCGCGCCGGGCGAGCCGAGCGACGCCGTGCTGCGGCTCATCGCCGGCGCGTCCGCGGTGCTCGTCAGCGACTACGGCCGGGGCGTGGCGGCGCATCCGGCGCTGCGTGCCGCGCTGACCGCCACCCGGGCGCCGGTGGTCTGGGATCCGCATCCGCGCGGGCCCGGCGCCGTACCCGGGGTGCACCTGGCCACGCCGAACGAGCCGGAGGCCCGCGAGCTGGCCAAGACACCGCCGGGCGGCTCCCGCCTGGCCGTCGCGTCCCGCAGCGCGCACGCGTTGCGCCGCCGCTGGCAGGCGCGCGCGGTGGCGGTGACGCTCGGCGGGGACGGTGCGCTGCTCAGCCACGCCGGGTCGACGCCACTGGTGGTGCCGGCGCCGCCCGCCGAGGGGGACACCTGCGGGGCCGGCGACCGGTTCGCGTCCACCGCGACGCTGGCCCTGGCCCGGGGCGCGCTGGTGTCCGAGGCGGTGCAGGAGGCGGTCGTCGAGGCGTCGGCCTACGTGGCCGGCGGCGGCGTGGCCGCCGCGCTGCCCGCGCCGGTGCGGGCGGTCGCTCCGGCGGTCGTGACCGGCGGCGGGGACCGGATCGGCGCCGGGGCGGCCGGCGAGGTGGTGGCCCGGGTACGCGCGGCCGGCGGGACCGTGGTCGCCACCGGCGGCTGCTTCGACCTGCTGCACGCCGGGCACGTGGCGACGCTCCAGGCGGCCCGGCAGCTCGGCGACTGCCTGGTGGTCTGCCTGAACTCCGACGCCAGCGTGGCCGGGCTGAAAGGTCCGGAGCGTCCGGTCGTGCCGCAGGGCGACCGGGGGCGCCTGCTGGCCGCGCTCGGCTGCGTCGACGCGGTGCTGATCTTCGACGAGCCGACCCCGGAGGCGGCGCTGTCCTGGCTGCGCCCGGACATCTGGGTCAAGGGCGGCGACTACGCCAGCGGTGGCGGCCCGGAGACGCTGCCCGAGACGGAGATCCTGGCCCGCTGGGGCGGTCACACGGTGGTCGTGCCGTACCTCGACGGGCGCTCGACGACCGACATGATCGCGGCGGCGCGGGCCGGGCGGGGCAGCGGCTGGCCGGCCGCGCCGGCTGACCCGGCCGCCGCGCAGGTCCGGTCCACGGCGAAGGGAGCACGATGAACGAGCGACTCATCCGACCCGGCGCGGCCGCGCCCGCCGGTCCGACGGTGGCGGCGTGAGCGCCGGCGCGCCCGGAGCCGGGCCGACCGTCCTGGTCACCGGCGGCTCCAGCGGACTCGGCGCGGCTGTGGTCGCCGCGGTGGCCCGCGCCGGCGGACGTCCGCTTGTGCTGGACCGGCAGCGCCCCGCCGACGGGGTGCCCTGGGCCGAGTGCGACCTGGCCGACACCCGCGCCGCCGAGGCCGCCACCCGCGACCTCGCGGAACGTTCCGGTGGGCTGGACGCCGTGGTCACCGCCGCCGGGATGGACGTCCCCGGGAAGCTGGCCGACATCCCGGCGGAGACCTGGGAGCGGATCGTCACCGTGGACCTGCTCGCCACCGCCGCGGTGATCAGGGCCGCGCTGCCCTGGCTGGAGGCGTCCCGGGGCAGCATCGTCACGGTCGCCTCCACGCTCGGGGTGAAGGCGGTCAGCGACGCGACCGCGTACTGCGCGGCGAAGTTCGGGGTGGTCGGCTTCACCCGGGCGCTCGCCGCCGAACTGGCCGGCGCGGTCGGGGTGACGCTGCTGATTCCGGGCGGGATGCGGACCGCGTTCTTCGACGAGCGGGACGCGCAGTACAAGCCCGGCCCGGACGCGGTGCTCAACGAGCCGGCCGACACCGCTGCCGCCGTCATGTTCGCGCTGTCCCAGCCGGCCGGCTGCGCGGTACGCGAGATGGTGGTCTGCGCCGCGCAGGAGTCCTCGTACCCGTGATCCTGGTGCTGCGGGCGCTCGGGGTCGGCGACCTGGCCACCGCCGTGCCGGCGCTGCGTGGCCTGCGCGCCGGGTTCCTGGGCCGGGAGCTGGTGCTCGCCGCGCCGGGCTGGCTGGCGCCGCTGGCGGAGCTGACCGGGGCGGTCGACCGGGTACTGCCCACCACCGGACCGGGTCGGATCGCCTGGACCGGTCCGCCCCCCGAGCTGGCGGTCAACCTGCACGGCCGCGGGCCGCAGTCGCACCGGGCGCTGGCCGCCGTACGCCCCGGCCGGCTGCTCGCCCACCGCAACCCGGGTGCCGGACACCCGGACGGCCCGGCCTGGGACGACGACGAGCACGAGGTCCGCCGCTGGTGCCGGCTGCTGCACGCGTACGGGCTGCCGGCCGACCCGGGGGACCTGGCGCTGCGGCGCCCGGCGCTGACCGGCGTACCGGCGGGGGTGACGCTGCTGCACCCGGGCGGCAAGATCCCGGCGAAGCGCTGGCCGGCGGACCGGTTCGCCGGGCTGGCCCGGGAACTGGCCGCGCGCGGGCACCGGGTGGTGGTCACCGGCTCGCCGGACGAGCGGGAGTTGGCCGAGTGCGTCGCCCGCGACGCCGGGCTGCCGCCGGAGGCGGTGCTGGCCGGCCGGACCGGGCTGGCCGAGCTGGCCGCGTTCGTCGCGGGCGCGCGACTGGTGGTCAGCGGGGACACCGGCGTGGCCCACCTTGCCACCGGCTACGGCACCGCGTCGGTGGTGCTGTTCGGGCCGGTGCCCGCGGCGCACTGGGGCCCGCCGCCGGACCGGCCCCGGCACCGGGCGTTGGGTGCGATCGGCCACACGACCGTCAACCCGGATTTGACCGGGTCGGGCGGGGTAGGAACCCACCCGACATTGGACGCCATCGGGATCGACGAGGTGGTGGCTGCGGTGGCCGACGTGGAACGGGTCTCCGGTGCGGTTGCGGCGTAGCGATCCCGGCCGGCCGGGGTACGCGCGCCGCCGGCGGGGCAAGGGCTGGCTGTTCCTCGACCCGGCCGGCGAGCCGGTGCGCGACGCCGGCGAGCTGGCCCGGCTGCGTGAGCTGGTGATCCCGCCCGCCTGGCGGGACGTGTGGATCTCGCCGTACCCGAACGGCCACATCCAGGCCACCGGCGTCGACGCGGCGGGCCGCAAGCAGTACCTCTACCACCCGGACTGGCGGCGCAAGCGCGACGAGGCCAAGTTCGACCACGTGCTGGAGGTGGCGCACCGGCTGCCGGCGCTGCGCGACCGGGTCACGCACGACCTGGCGCTGCGCGGCCTGCGCCGGGAGCGGGTGCTGGCCACCGTCGCCCGGCTGCTCGACATGGGCGCGTTCCGGGTCGGCAGCGACCAGTACGCCACCGGCGAGGACCCCACGTTCGGGGTGGCCACGCTGCGCCCCGAGCACGCCCGCTCCCGGGGCGGGTGCGTGGTGTTCGAGTTCCCGGCCAAGGGTGGCATCGACCAGGTCCGCCGGATCGAGGACGCCGAGCTGTGCCGGGTGCTGCTCAACCTGCGCCGTCGCCGGCGGGCCCAGGAACGGCTGTTCGGCTACTGGGACGGCCGCGCCTGGCGCGACGTGCGCAGCGACGAGGTGAACGACTACCTGCGCGACGCCAGCGGCGGTGAGATGACCGCGAAGGACTTCCGTACCTGGCACGCGACGGTGCTGGCCGCCGCCGAACTGGCCACCGTCGGCCCGCAGCGCTCCGCCACCGCCCGCAGGCGTGCCGTGGCGGCGGTGATGCGTTCGGTCGCCGAACTGCTGGGCAACACCCCGACGGTGGCCCGGACCTCGTACGTGGATCCGCGTGTGGTCGACCTCTACCACGACGGGGTGCTGGCGCCGGTGCAGCCGGAGATGCCGCGCGAGGCGGTGGAGAAGTCGGTGCTGGCGCTGCTGGAGGAGGCCGGCTGACCGCCGACCGGCCCCGTCGGTTCTGGGGGAAACGCGACGGAGCCGGAAATCTCGGTCGCCGATGCGGTTCCGGGGGCTGGCTGTCTACCGGGCGGGGCCGTCCGCGGCCGGGACCGCCGCGGACGGCACGCCCGGCCCCCCGATATCCGTGGGCCCACCGCGAGCGGTTCCGGCCCGGGTTTCAGTGTGTACGGGACAGGTTGACGGCGGATGCCGAGCTGTTGACGATCCGTGCCGATTCCAGGTGACGGGCCCGGTACGCCTGCGGTGTCTCACCCTGCGTGGCCCGGAAGACGCGGCTGAAGTGCGCCTTGTCCCGGAAACCCCAGCGGGCCGCGATGACCTGGATCGAGCGGTCGCTCAGCACCGGGTCGGCCAGGTCACGGCGGCACCGGGCCAGTCGCTCGTCCCGGATGTACGCGGCCACAGTGGTCTCCTCGTCCTCGAAGAGCCGGTGCAGCGAGCGCACCGAGATGTGGTGCGCGTCGGCGACCGCGCCCGGGTCGAGCGTGGCGTCGCCGAGGCGCCGGCGCACGTACGCGCGTACCTGGGACAGCAGGGCGCGCCGCCGGACCTCGGTGGGCACCGCGTCCTCGGAGACGAGGTTGCGGCCGAGCAGCGTGGCGACCAGGTCGAGACCGACGGCGCCGAGGCGCTCCGCGTCGGCCGCGTGGTACTGCTCGGGGTTAGAGGTGATCCGGATGAGGAAGTCGGCGACCAGCCCGCCGACGCCGTCGTTGCCGGACATCCGGCCGGCGAACAGGGGAGCGAGCCGGCGGGGCGGCAGCGGCAGCGCGTCGTACGGCATCAGGGCCACGATCGAGTGCGCGTACCCGGGCCCGGCGGGGTCGGCGTGGTGGCTGACCTCGTACGGGCGGGAACAGTCGTAGAAGGTCAGGTCGCCGGGTCGGCACCGGGCGCGCTGCCCCTCCTGGTCGGCCTGGCTGGTGCCGCTGAGCGTCAGCGCGAGCAGGTAGTAGTCGGGGTCGGAGCGCTGGATCAGTTTCGAGGGGCGCGCGCAGTCCACCGACGGGTAGCGGTAACGGATGAGCTGCATCCGGCCCAGGCCGACGAACTCCGCCCGGGCGACGAAGTCGTCGGCGTGCGCGGTGCGTACCCGCAGCGGCGTCGGGATGCTCGCCATCAGGTCCAGCCACATGCCGAAGCGCTCCTGCGGCGGCAGCGCCTGCGTGTCGAGGACCTGCCGGTGCAGCTTCCCGTCCATCAACGACTCCCGTGCTCGTCACACCCCTGCACGAACAGGACGCCCCACGGGGCCGAAAAGAGCCACCCGTGGGGCCGTGACGTCCGTCATTGACGGAGCCGCGCAGGTTCTGTTAGGAGTCCGTTCAGTCGTTCAGCACCTGGGACAGCCGGTCCCGGAAACGGCGCTCGGAATCGGTCACCGCGTCGCCGCCCAGACCCAGGATGCCGCCCGTGGAGGCCGCGCCCACCACCTGCTCGGCGATGTCCACCAGCCAGTGCCGGTACGCCCCGGCCTGCCCCTCGTCCACCCGCGCGGCGAGCAACGCGGACGCCTGCCCGGCCCGGGCCAGCACGTCCTCGATCACCGCCTTCGGGTCCGGCGGCGTGATGACCGGCAGTTCCGCGCCGGTCTCCGGGTCGCCCACCCGGTCGACGACCTCACCGGCCACCGCGGCGACCAGCGGGCTGGCCGACTCACGGCCGGCGGCGATGGTCTCCAGCCCGGCGGCGTTCTCGGCCATGGTGCGGCGGGTGCCGTCGGACTCGGCGGCGGCCGCCGCGGTGAGGACCGACTGCGGCAGCCCCACAAGCAGTCCCCACTCCTCGTCGGAGACGCCGAACCGGGTGTACGCCGGCTGCTCGATCACGATCAGGCCCCTTTCGCCGTGGTCGTCGTTGTCGACGGGCGCCCCCGCGGCGCCCGGGTCAGGCTAGTCCAGCTCCAGCAGGCCCTGTTCGGACACCACGCGCACGGACAGCGTCTTGTAGCCCACCTCGTCGAAGAGCACGGTCATCCGGTCCTCCTCGTAGCTGAGCACCAGGCCGGCGCCCCACTCCGGGTGGCGCACCTGGCTGTGCACCGGGAACGGCCCGACCGCGCCGTCAGCCGCCACACTGGTGCCCGCGTGGCAGTTGTCGCAGTGCCCGCAGACCTCGTTCATCTGCTCACCGAAGTACGCCAGCAGGGCCTGTCCCCGGCACCCGGTGGTCTCGGCGAACGCGCGCATCATGTCGGTACGCGACCTCGTCACCGTCTGCTGCCGTTCCGCCTCGGCCAGCGCGGCGCGGCCGGACTCGGCGGCCGCCGGGGCGTACCGGGGCGCGCCGATGCGCTGCTTGGCCCGTGGTTCGGCGGCGCCGACCTGCTCCAGCAGGGACAGGTACTGCCCCAGCTTGCGCGGACCGAGACCGGTCAGCTCGCGCAGCTCCTTGCGGTTGCGGGCCTTGCCGCGCAGTACCGCGGCGAGCTCGGTCAGTTCCTTGGCGTCGGGCAGCCCGCCGCTGAAGTAGCGCTGCAGGCCGACGTCCTCGGAACGCCACAGCAGCAGCACCCGGGACGGCGAGCCGTCGCGCCCGGCCCGGCCGATCTCCTGGAAGTAGCTGTCCGGCGAGTCGGGCAGCGCCATGTGCACCACCCAGGCGATGTTCGGCTTGTCGATGCCCATGCCGAACGCCGAGGTGGCCACCATGATCGGCACCCGGTCGGCCAGGAACGCCTCGTGCAGCTCGTGCCGGGCGGCGGTGGGCATGCCGCCGTGGTAGAACTCGGCCGGGAAACCGGCGCCGGTGAGCCGCTCGGCCAGTTCCTCGGCCGCCCGGCGGGTCGGCACGTAGATGATGCCGGGCCGCTCGTCGTCGCGCAGCAGCGCGAGCAGCCGCCGCCACCGGTAGTCGTCGGTCGGGCAGTGGGCCACCTCCAGGAAGAGGTTCGGCCGGTCCAGCCCGGAGACCACCACCTCCGGCTCGCGCAGCCGCAGCCGGGCGATGATGTCGTCGCGTACCGGCGGGGAGGCGGTCGCGGTGAGCGCCACCACCGGCGGCCGGCCCAGGCCGTCGATCAGGTGACCGAGCGCCAGGTAGTCCGGCCGGAAGTCGTGGCCCCACGCCGAGATGCAGTGCGCCTCGTCGATCGCCACCAGCGCCGGCTTCAGCTCACGGACCTCGGCGAGGCGGTCCGGGTTGCTCAGCGCCTCCGGCGTGATGAACAGGAACTCCGCGCGCCCGGCGCGGATGTCCTCGATCGCCTCGGCCTGCTGGGCGGCGCTCTCGTCCGAGCTGACCCGCACCGCGCGCAGCTCCGGGCGCTGCCGTTCGTTGAGCGCGGCGATCTGGTCCTGCTGCAACGCCAGCAGCGGCGAGATCACCACCGTCGGGCCGGGGATCAGGCTGGCCGGGATCTGGTAGATCGCCGACTTGCCGGCGCCGGTGGGCAGCACCACGAGGGCGTCGCGGCGCTTCATCACGGCGCGCATGGCGGCGAGCTGGTTGGGCCGCAGCGCGGTCCAGCCGAACAGGTTCCGCGCCGCCCGGCGCAGGCTGGAGGAGTGCGTGGTCAGTTTCATCAAGCGCCTCAGCTACCCCCGGTGATCCCGCGCGAAACCGTCCGCCCCGTCACCGGAGCCGGGGCAGGACCTCGAGCCGGTACAGGTCGAACAGGCCCTGCCAGTGCGGGCCGGTGTTCGCCACGTAGACCTCGTCGAAGCCGGCCTTGGCGTACTCGTCGATCATCGCCAGGTGGGCGTCGGGGTTCCGGCCGCAGACGAACGCCTCCCGTACCTGCTCCGGCCGGACCAGCTCGGCGGCCTGCTCGAAGTGCCGGGGGGAGGGGAGCACCTGGGACAGCTCGCCCGGGACGCCCGCGTTGGGCCAGCGCTCGTACGCGATCCGCGCGCCCTCGTCGGCGGTGTCGGCGTACGCGGCCTTGAAGCCGCCCTGGCACGGCTTGTCGCCGCCGCCGGACTCGCGGAACCGGCGCACCATGCCGGCGTCCGGCATGGTGCTGACGTAGCCGTCGCCGATCCGGCCGGCCAGCTCGATCGACTTCGGGCCGAACCCGGAGACGTAGATCGGCGGGGGCGTGTCCGGCCGGGTGTAGATCCGGGCGTGCTCGACTGTGTAGTGCTTGCCGTGGTGGTTGACGAACCCGCCGCGCCACAGCTCGCGGATCACCTCCACCGCTTCCTCAAGCATCTCCAGTCGCACGTCGGTCTGCGGCCAGGCGTCGCCGAAGATGTGCTCGTTGAGCGCCTCGCCGGTGCCCACGCCGAGCACGAACCGGCCCTCGTGCAGGACCGCGCTGGTGGCCGCGGCCTGCGCGATGACGGCCGGGTGGATGCGCATGGTCGGGCAGGTGACAGCAGTGGTCACCGGCAGCCGGCAGACCTGGCTGAGCGCGCCGATGGTGGACCAGACGAACGGGCTCTGACCCTGCGCGTCGACCCACGGGTGGTAGTGGTCGGAGATCCACAGTGCCTCGAAGCCGGCCTGCTCGGCGCCGCGCGCCTGGGCCAGCAGTTCGGCCGGGGTGTACTCCTCGCTGGACAGGAAGTAGCCGATCTTCATTGGTGTGTGCCCTCTCCGCCGTGACCGGCGGGGTGCGCCGGTGACCGGACGGCTCTGTCGCGTCCGGAGACGGCAAGCCCTACCCCCGGCGGCGGGCTCCAACCCGGGGGCGCGGGATCAGCGCCGGAACATGGCCCGGATCGCGATCAGCAGGAACAGGCCGCCGACCACCAGGCCGAGCAGGCGCACGCCGGGGATGTCGGCGGCGCTGGTGGCGTCGGCGAGCGGCAGAGCGGACATGTGGGAACTCTCCCACGGCCTGCCGCCGGACGCCACCGGCTAACAGTAAGGATTGTTGACTATTTAGCTGCGCGGTGTGACCATGTCAGCACCCGCCGGCCCCGGCGGGTCCGTGGGGGAGACGGGGGTACGACAGCAGATGAGCGAGCGGACCGTGGGATCGACCGGAGACCTGGCGGCGCTCGCCGCCGCCGTCCTGCAACCGGGGTTCGTCGGCACCACACCGCCGCCCTGGGTGTGCCGCTGGCTCGGCGAGGGCCTCGGCTCGGTCGTCCTGTTCGCCCGCAACGTCGTCGACCACGAGCAGGTCGCCACGCTCACCGCGAACCTGCGCGCCGAGCGGCCCGACGTCATCGTGGCGATCGACGAGGAAGCCGGCGACGTCACCCGGATCGAGTCCGCCCGCGGCAGCTCCCGCCCCGGCAACTACGCCCTCGGCGCGGTGGACGACCCGGCGCTGACCGAGGAGGTCGCCCGCGACCTCGGCGCCGAACTCGCGGCCGTCGGCGTGACGCTGGACTACGCCCCGGACGCCGACGTCAACTCCAACCCGGCCAACCCGGTCATCGGGGTGCGCTCCTTCGGCGCCGACCCGGACCTGGTCGCCCGGCACACCGCCGCCTGGGTACGCGGCCTGCAGTCCGGCGGCGTCGCCGCCTGCGCCAAGCACTTCCCCGGGCACGGCGACACCCGGGTCGACTCGCACCACGACCTGCCCCGCATCGGCGGCGACCGGGCCCGCCTCGACGCGGTCGAGCTGGCCCCGTTCCGTGCCGCCGTGGCCGCCGGGGCGCAGGCGGTGATGACCGGTCACCTGCTGGTGCCGGCCCTGGACCCGGAACTGCCCGCCACGCTCAGCCCACGCGTGCTCGGCGGCCTGCTGCGCGAGGAGATGGGCTTCGGCGGCGTGGTGGTCACCGACGCGGTGGAGATGCGCGCGGTGGCCGACCGGTACGGCTTCACCGGCGCCGCGGTGCGCGCGCTCGTGGCCGGCGCCGACGCGATCTGCGTCGGCGGGGAACGGGCCACCGAGGCCGACGCCCGCGAGCTGCGCGACGCGATCGTCGCGGCGGTGATCAGCGGGGAACTGCCTGAGGAACGGCTCGCCGAGGCGGCGAAGCGCGTCGGTCAGCTCGCCGCGTGGAGCGTCGCCGCCCGCGCCCGCCGGGCCACCGGCACGCCGCCCGCGAACGGCTCACCGATCGGGCTCGCCGCCGCCCGCCGCGCGGTCCGGGTCACCGGCGACGCCGGGCTGCTGCCGCTGACCGGGCCGGCCCACGTGGTGGAGTTCGCGCCCCCGCGCAACATCGCCATCGGCGAGGAGACACCGTGGGGCATCGCCGCGCCCCTGGCCCACCTGGCGCCCGGCACCACCACCGCCCGCTACGCCGCCGACGCCGTACCGGCCGACCCGGGCGCGGCGCCCGCCGGCCGGCCGCTGGTGCTCGTGGTGCGCGACCTGCACCGCCACGACTGGATGCGGGACGCGGTGCGACGGGCGCTCGCCGCCCGCCCCGACGCGGTGGTGGTCGAGATGGGCGTGCCCGAACTGGTCACCGGCGCGGTGCACCTGGCCACCCACGGCGCCACCGCCGCCGCGGCGCGGGCCGCCGCCGAGATGCTGACCGGGGCACGCTGACTCCCGGCCCGGCCGGGCGGGAAGGCCCCTCGGCCGGGCCGGGCCTCACGGCTCGCCGGCCACCAGGTCGGCGTACTCCGGGTGGCGCTCGATGAACGAGGCCACGAACGTGCACTGCGGCACCACCCGGCCGCCCTGGGCGCGGACCTGGTCCAGCGCGCCCCGGACCAGCGCCGCGCCGACGCCCTGACCCTGGAACCGGTCGTCGACCTCGGTGTGCGTGAAGACGAGCGTCTCGCCCCGGGGCGCGTACGCGGCGAACCCGGCCAGCGCGTCGTCCACCAGGATCTCGAAGCGGCGCTCGGCGGTGTTCTCCTCGACCAGAAAGCTCACCGGATCATTCTCCCTCCGGGCCCGGCCAGCCGGTCCAGTTCGGCCAGCAGCCGGTCCACCTCGTCGACCGTGTTGTAGTGGTAGACACTGGCCCGCACGGCGCCGCCGCTCCCCCGCAGGCCCATGCCCTCGAAGTACTCGTAGGCGTAGTAGTCGCCGTGCGACAGGCACAGGCCCGCCTCGCCCAGCGCCTCCGCCGTCCGCGCCGGGGTCAGGCCGGCCACCCGGAACGACACCGTCGGGCAGCGCCGGGCCGGTGCGCCGTACACGGTCACGAACGACCTGTCGGCGAGCCCGGCGAGCAACCGGTCGAAGACCGCCTCCTCGTGCGCCTGCGCGGCGGCCAGCCCGGCGCGTACCCGCTCGCGCCGGTCGCCGGTCGCCGCCGGGTCCAGAGCGGCCAGATGGTCCACCGCGGCGGTCACGCCGGCCAGCAGCGGGAAGCTCGGCGTGCCGTACTCGAACCGGTCCGGCACACCGTCGGCGGAGGGGACCAGCTTCGCCGGGCGCAGGGCCGCCCAGCGCGCCGGGTCGGCGACCATCGCCGCCAGGTGCGGACCGGACCACTTGTACGCGCTCGTCACCAGGAAGTCCGCGCCGAGCGAGGCCAGGTCGGTCGGGCCGTGCGGCACCGAGTGCACGCCGTCCACGCAGACCAGCGCGCCGGCGGCGTGCGCGGTCTTGGCGATCGCCGCCACGTCCGGCACGGTGCCGATCGCGTTGCTGCCGGCGGTCACCGCCACCAGCCGGGTGCGCTCGGTGACCAGGTCGGCGTACTGGCCGGGGGGCAGCTCACCGGTCGCCGGGTCGAACCCGGCCCAGCGCACGGTGGCGCCGGCCGCCTGCGCGGCCTGCACCCACGGGCGGACGTTCGCGTCGTGGTCCAGCCGGGAGACCACCACCTCGTCGCCCGGACGCCAGCCGGCGCCGAGCGTCCGGGCCAGCGTGTAGGTCAGCGCGGTGGCGCTCGGCCCGAGCACCACGCCGGACGGCTGCGCGCCGAGCAGGTCGGCCACGGCGGCCCGCGCCCCGGCGACCAGATCCAGCGCCCGGCGGCCGGGCCGGAAGGCGGTGCTGCGGTTGCCCGTCGCGGCGCGCATCGCCCCGGCCACCGCCTCGACGACAGCTTCGGCGGTCTGGGTGCCCCCGGCGCCGTCGAAGTGGGCGAAACCCTCGCCCAGGGCAGGGTAGGCGGCCCGGACCCGGGCGACGTCGAAAGCCATTCCGGCACCCTAGCGCGCACCCCGGACACCCCGCCCGGCGTGCGCCACCGCGCCCGCCCGCCCGCGCGGGCGCGGTGGCGCACGCCGCCTATCCTTGGGCGGGTGACGATCCGACGCGCCACCTCCGTCCCCGCCCGCCGCGCCGCCGGTCTGCTCGCCGGCCTCGCCCTCGGCGCCGCACTGCTCGCCGGATGCAGCTCCGAAGGTGCCGAGACCGACTGCGGCCTCGACGCCTGCACGGTCACCTTCGACCGCGGCGTGGAGGCCAGCGCCCGGATCCTCGGCATCGAGGCGAAGCTGATCGGCGCCGACGGCGACCAGGTCACCGTCGAGGTCGCCGGGGAACAGCTCTCGCTCACCGTCGGCCAGCAGGCCACCGAGGTCGCCGGCTTCCAGGTCAGCCTGGACAGCGTCACCGAGCAGCAGGTCGTGGTCCGGGTCGCCCGCGACCTCAACGGCTGATCCGTTTCGGCCGTCCCGCCCGGCGGGTGGAGACGTTTGGAAATCCGCCCGCCGGGAGACTGAGGGCTCATGTCTCTCACCCGGAATGCCGGAGCCACCGCCGCCCAGGCTCGTAACAGCCGGTGGCTCGAACTGTTGACCCGTGCCGGATTCATCGGATACGGGGTGGTGCACCTCCTCTTCGCCTGGCTGGCGCTGCAGATCGCCTTCGGTAACTCGGGCGAGGAGGGGAACCAGAACGGCGCGCTGCGCACCCTCGGCGAACAGCCGCTCGGGAAGTTCGTCCTGATCGCGGTGGCGGTCGGCCTGTTCGCCATGGCGATCTGGCAGGCCTTCGAGGCAGCGATCGGCCACGTGTCCAAGACCGGCAAGGAACGGATCTTCGAGCGGATCGCCTCGGTGGTTCGGGTCGTCGTCTTCGTCTGGCTGGGCTGGACCGCGATCAGGGTGGTCCAGGACGCCAGCGCCAACGCCTCGAACCGGCAGGAGCAGCTCTCCGAGAGGCTGATGGCCTCCGACGGCGGCCGCTGGCTCGTCGCACTGGCCGGACTGGTGCTCGCCGCGGTCGGCGTCGGCATGGTGATCTACGGCCTGAAGAAGAAGTTCGAGCGCAACCTCAAGACCGGCGAGATGAGCCCGAAGACCCGGCAGCTCACCCGCCGCCTCGGCACGGCCGGGTACGCCGCCCGGGGTTCCGTGTTCGCCATCACCGGCCTGCTGATCGTGGTCGCCGCGGTGAACTACGACCCGGAGAAGGCGCGTGGCCTGGACGCCGCCCTGCGGACGCTGCGCGACCAGCCGTACGGGCCGTGGCTGCTGGCGGTCATGGCGCTCGGCATCGCCGCGTTCGGCGTCTACTGCTTCTTCCAGTCCCGTTACCGCAAGGTCTGATCCTGGTCGATACCCGGGCAGCCGGGCACGATTGGGCCTTTGCCCGATTGCCGCCCGGGCGGGAGGAGAGAGAGTTCGTGCAGAGTTACGTCGTGACCATCGCCGCCGCGCTCGCCGCGGCGGCGGTGGCGTTGGTGCTGGCCCAGGTGGTGCACCGGGTCACCCGCCGCCTCGGCCGCCGGTCGCTGCTGATGACCGAGCTGACCGAGCACGCGCACCGCGCGTTCCAGGTCGCGCTCACCGTGGCCGCGGTGCAGTTCGCGGTCCGGTTCACCACCGGGTACGCGGTCGGCAGCCCGTGGCGGCAGTTCGTCCTCCACACGCTGGTGCTGGCGACGATCGCCGCCACGGCGTGGCTGGTGGCCGCGCTGCTGGTGGTCGCGGAGGACACCGCGCTGGCCCGGTTCCGGGTCGACGTGCCGAACAACAGGCACGCCCGCCGTGTGCGTACCCAGGTCGTGCTGCTGCGCCGGCTCACCATCGCGGTGATCGTGATCCTCACGGTCGGTGTGATGCTGATGACGTTCCCGGCCGTACGCGGCATCGGCGCCGGTGTGCTCACCTCCGCCGGTGTGATCGCCGCGGTCGCCGCGCTGGCCGCGCAGAGCCTGCTCGGCAACGTCTTCGCCGGTCTCCAGCTCGCGTTCAGCGACGCGGTACGCCTGGACGACGTGGTCGTGGTCGAGGGGGAGTGGGGCCGGATCGAGGAGCTGACGCTCAGCTACGTGGTGGTGCAGGTCTGGGACGACCGCCGGCTGATCCTGCCCACCTCGTACTTCACCAGCCGGCCGTTCCAGAACTGGACCCGTACCGAGGCGGCCGTGCTCGGCACCGCCGAGTTCGACCTGGACTGGGCCATACCGGTGCAGGCGATGCGGGAGGAGCTGCGCCGCCTGTGCGAGGGCACCGAGCTGTGGGACGGGCGGGTCTGCGTGCTCCAGGTGACTGACGCGACCGGCGGCCTGGTCAAGGTCCGCGCGCTGGTCAGCGCCGCCGACGCGGGCAGTCTGTGGGATCTGCGCTGCCTGGTCCGCGAGCACCTGGTGACCTGGGTGCGCGACCAGCGCCCGACCGCCCTGCCCCGGCTGCGCGCCGAGGTCGGCGACGCCACCGGCCCGCTGCCCTGGCATGCGGTGCAGCCGCGCCGCCCGGTACGCCGCGCGGCCGACACCGAGGCGCCCGACGACGCACGGGTCTTCGGCGGCAGCGACGACGGCGAGGCCCGCAGCGAGGTGTTCGTGGGCCGGGAGGAGCACGTCGAGGCGCGTCGCTGATCCCGTACCCCCGACCGGAACCCCGGCCGCCCACGGCGGGCGGGGGTTCGGCGCGTACGGGCGGCTTTCCGGCCGGACTGGTTTGGCCGGGCGGTGGCGGGGGACGTGGTGCGCACGCCCCGGATCCGGTGCCCGGCACCGGGTCGCGGCGGCGCGCGGCCGGGCGGACCGGCCGCGCCGCGCAGGATTGACGGGCGGCGACTCCGGGCATACAGCGCGGTGATGACGAAAGGAGGACAGCATGGCTGACGTCGCGAGTCGCAGCACGTCGCGGACCGGGAGCGAGCCGTCCACCGCCGAACTGGTACAGCGCGCCACCGAGCAGGTCACCCGCCTGGTGCGGGACGAGCTGGCCCTGGCCCGTGCGGAGCTGACCCAGAAGGGCAAGCACGCCGGGATCGGGATCGGGCTGTTCGGCGGCGGCGGGGTGATGGCGCTCTACGGCGCCGGAGCCCTGGTCGCCACCGTGATTCTGCTGCTGGCGCTTGTCATGCCGGCGTGGCTGGCCGCCCTCATCGTGGCGGTGGCGCTGTTCCTGCTCGCCGGGATCCTGGCGCTGGTGGGTAAGAAGCAGGTCAGCCGTGCCGTCCCGCCGGTGCCGGAGGCGGCGGTCCGCAGCGTTCGGGCGGACGTCGACACGGTCACCGCCGCGGTGAAGGACGGGAGGCGGGCATGACCGGTAACGGGACCGGGGACGTGGCGGCGCTCCGGGAGGAGATCCGCCGGACCCGGGTGGAACTCGGTGAGACGATGGAGCTGCTCGCGGCCAGGGCCGATCCGAAGGCGCTGGTGCGGCACTCCGCCGAGCAGGCGAAGGCGCGGATGCGTGAGCAGGCGTCGCTGACCGCGGCCCGGATGCGCGGGCGGGCGGCCGAGCGGGCCCGGCTGGTCCGGGCGCAGGCGTACGAGAAGAGCGAGGCGGTCGGGCGCAACCCGTTGCCGTGGGCGGCCATCGCGGCCGGCGCGCTGGTGACCGCGGTGGTGCTGGTGATCGTCCGAGGGAGGCACAGGTGAGTGGGAAGATCGGCAAGGCGGCGTACCGGCCGGTGGGGGTGCTGCTCGGCCTGGCCGCAGGTGCCGTCGCCGGGGCGATCTTCCGCCAGGTCTGGAAGGTGACGGCGGGCGACGGCGAGGCGCCGAGCGCCACCGACGAGGACCGTGGCTGGGGCGAGGTGCTCGCCGCCGCGGCCCTGCAGGGGGCCATCTTCTCGGCGGTGCGGGCCGCCGTCGACCGGGGTGGAGCGGTCGGCGTACGACGGTTGACCGGTCACTGGCCGGACTGACGAAAAGCCGGAAAGGCCCCTTTCCCGAGCGTGGGGGAGGGGCCTTCGGCATGGCTCCGGCGGGACCGCGCACCGCCGCCCGCGCGACCTTCAGGTCACATGTCGGAGAATTTCGTCCGCAAGGCTGTGCGAAGTTTTGGCGTACGTGGTTTGCTGTCTCACGCTGTTGAGAGACGCGTGGGTTGAGAGAAGTCTCCTGCATTGGGGGCCGCCTCAGGCGCCGCTGCTCGAAAACGGCCAATCGGCCGCACGGCGTGCTCGGCCGCCAGTTTTAGAAGGAGATACACATGGCGCAGGGAACCGTGAAGTGGTTCAACGCTGACAAGGGCTTCGGCTTCATCACCGTCGACGGCGGGGGTGCTGACGTGTTCGTCCACTTCTCGGCCATCCAGACCAGCGGCTACCGCACGCTGGAGGAGAACCAGCGGGTGGAGTTCGAGATCGCCCAGGGTCAGAAGGGTCCGCAGGCCGAGCAGGTCCGCCCCATCTGAGCTGACCGCACCGGCCGCGCCGGCCGGTGCCGGAAGCCCCGCATCCCGTCCGGGAGGCGGGGCTTCACCATGACCGGCGCCTCAGCGCCGCCGCGCCCGCATGCCCCACCAGAGCGCGGCCAGTCCGAACAGGACGAGCACCGGGCCGGCCATCGCCCAGATCCGCTGGTCGCTCAGCACGCTGCCCTCGACGAAACCGAGGCCCAGCACCGTCCACAGCGCACCGAGCACCACGGCGAGCAGCCCCAGGGTGAGCCGGAACCAGCCCCTCATCGTTCCCCCTCCGACGACAGTTCCGCTCCAGCATGCCCGCCGCGGCGAGCGCCCGCCGGCGCCGCGCCGCCCGGCCGGCTCACCACCGGTCGTGTACCTGCGGGCGGATCAGCTCGTCGTAGGTGGCCCGCACCGCGGCCAGCTCCACCTCGGTCAGTGCCGGCTGCCCGGCCGCCTCGGCGTTGCGCCGTGCCTGCTCGGCGGAGCGGGCGCCGGGGATCACCACTGTCACGCCGGGCTGGTCGAGGATCCACCGCAGCGCGAACTGCGCCATCGTGCGGTCGTCGCCGACCAGCGGCGCGAGCCGGCGCACGGCGGCCAGGCCGCTGTCGTAGTCGACGCCGGAGAACGTCTCACCCACGTCGAACGACTCGCCGTGCCGGTTGAACGTGCGGTGGTCGTTCGCCGGGAACGTGGTGTTCTCGTCGTACCGCCCGGAGAGCAGGCCGCTCGCCAGCGGCACCCGGGCGATGATCCCGACCCCGGCGGCAGCGGCGGCGGGCAGCACCTGCTCCAGCGGCTTGTGCCGGACCGCGTTGAGGATGATCTGGACGCTCGCCACCCCGGGCCGGGCGATGGCGGTGAGCGCCTGGTCGCAGGTCTCCACGCTGACGCCGTACCCGGCCACGCGTCCCTCGTCGACGAGCGTGTCGAGCGCGTCGAAGACCCGGTCGTCGGCGAAGACGGCGGTGGGCGGGCAGTGCAGCTGCACCAGGTCGAGCGTGTCGACGCCGAGGTTGGCCCGGGACCGGTCGGTCCAGGCCCGGAAGTTGTCGAGGGTGTACGCCTCCGGCGTCTGCTCCACCCGGCGGCCCATCTTGGTGGCCACGGTGAGCCCGTGCCCGGGGCGGGAGCGCAGGAACCGGCCGATCAGCGCCTCGCTGCGGCCGTCGCCGTACACGTCGGCGGTGTCCAGGAAGGTGACGCCCGCGTCGACGGCGGCGGCGAGCACGGCGAGCGCGTCGTCCTCGCTGACCTCGCCCCAGTCCGCGCCGAGTTGCCAGGCGCCGAGTCCGATGATGCCGACGTGCCGGCCGAGCCGGTCGAAGCTGCGCTGTTCCACCCGGTCGAGCCTAGTGAGCGGGTTGCCGGGGCGCGCGCCGGGCCGTGCCGTCCGACAAGACGCACGTACGGTTCCGAGGTTGTCAGGTGGGATCCGCACACCTGTCCGCGCTACGGCGACGAGCGCTCCCGACCGTTCCACGACCTGCTGGCCCGCGTCGGCGCCGCGCACCCGCGCGCCGTGGTCGACCTGGGCTGCGGCCCCGGCAGCTGCTGCGCGCCGTCGCCGCGCAGGACCGGTGGCGCGACGCGCTCGCCGGCAAGCTGCGCGAGGCGCCCGTCGACGAGCCGGTCGGCTACGCCACGCTGCTGACCGGCGCTGGGTGCGCGGTGGACGCCTGGGAGACTACGTACGTGCATCTGCTGCCCGCCACCGGCGCCGACCACCCGGTGCTGGCCTGGACGGAGGGCACCGCGCTGCGCCCGGTCCGCGCCGCGCTGGACGCCGCCGGCTGGGCCGCCTTCCGCGCCGAGCTGGGGGTACGGCCCGCGCAGGCGTACCCGGCGCGGCAGGGTCAGGTGTACTTCCCGTTCCGCCGGACCTTCACGGTGGCCCGTACCGGCGCCCGCGCAGAGGAGAACTCGTGACCGACCTGCCCACCTTCATCGCCGGACTGCCCAAGGTGGAGCTGCACGTGCACCACGTCGGCTCGGCCTCGCCCCGGATCGTCGCCGAGCTGGCCGCCCGGCACGAGGGGCGCAGTCCCGTCCCGGCCGACCCGGAGGCGCTCGCCGACTACTTCGCGTTCCGCGACTTCGCCCATTTCATCGAGGTCTACCTCAGCGTGGTGGACCTGATCCGCGACGCCGACGACGTCTGGCTGCTCACCCACGAAGTGGCCCGGGAGCTGGCGCGGCAGCAGGTCCGGTACGCCGAGCTGACCGTCACGCCGTACTCGCACGTCAGCCGCGGCATCCCGGCGCCGGCGTTCGGCGAGGCGATCGAGGACGCCCGCAAGCGCGCCGAGGCCGACTTCGGCATCGCGCTGCGCTGGTGCTTCGACATCCCCGGCGAGGCCGGCCTGCCCGCCGCCGAACAGACGTTGCGGATCGCGCTCGACGAACGACCGGACGGGCTGATCAGCTTCGGCCTCGGCGGCCCCGAGATCGGGGTGCCCCGACCGCAGTTTAAGCCGTACTTCGACCAGGCCCGGGCGGCCGGGCTGCGCTCGGTGCCGCACGCCGGTGAGACCACCGGCCCGGAGACGATCTGGGACGCGCTGCGCGAGCTGGGCGCCGAGCGGATCGGCCACGGCATCTCCGCCGCGCAGGATCCGGCGCTGCTGGCCTACCTCGCCGAGCGGCGGATCCCGCTGGAGATCGCCCCGACCTCGAACGTGCGCACGCGGGCCGTACCGAGCCTGGACGCGCACCCGCTGCCCCGGCTGGTCGAGGCCGGTGTGCCGGTCAGCATCAACTCCGACGACCCGCCGATGTTCGGCACCACGCTCAACGACGAGTACGCGGTGGCCGCCCGGCTGCTGCGACTCGGCCCGGACGGGGTGGCCGCGCTGGCCCGCGACGCGGTCGCCGCGGCGTTCCTGGCACCGGCCGAACAGGCCCGGATCACCGCCGAGATCGACGCGTACCTGGCGAGCGCGGCACGCTGAGGCGCCGCGCGGTCAGCAGCACCGCCGTCAGCGCGATGAGCGTGGCGGCGTGACCGGGACCGGCGGGCGCCGGCCGGGCGGGACCGTGCGCGAGCACCGGGTCCTGCCACACCGCGAGCGTGAGCGCGATGCCCAGGCCGATGACGGCGGCCCAGCGGAGCAGACGACTGACGGCCGGTGGCATGGCGGTCACCTCACGCCCGGGTTCGACGGGAGAGCGCGCGCGACGGGAGCGAGGTGTGGGGGGACCGGACTCCCGCCGCGCGCATGATCCGTCGGCCGGAAGGTCTTACGGGGCGTCCCGGCCGGCGGAACTGATGGGTTCTGTCATCGATCCTGGCAGTTCACGCCGGTTTCGCGGCCATCGTTAAACCACCTTTAAGGAGAACTTGCGCCCGTACACAGCCACGGGTCAGCGCGGGCGCGGCCAGCGCCGCCCGGGCCGCGGCTCGCGTACCTCCCGGGCCATCCGCCCGACCAGCCCGAACCGGTTCACCGGCCGGGGTGCCGCATCCGGGTCGGCCAGCAGCATCACCACGCTCGCCCCGCCGAGCCGGGCCCGGTCGATGCTCACCGAACCGTTCGCCTGCAACGCGACCCGCTTGGCGATGTCCAGCCCGAGCCCGGTGGACCCCCTGTCGCTCTCACCCCGGCGCAACGCCCGGTCCGGGTCGGCGATGCCCGGTCCGGCGTCGTCGATGCGGATCGCCACCCAGCCGTCCCGGCGGCTCACCGCCACCTCGAACGCGGTGCCCTGCGGCGTGTACCGGAACACGTTGCCGATCACCGCGTCCAGTGCGGCGGCCAGCTCGGCGCGGGGCACCGGCGCCGGGATCCGCAACTGCGCCCCGAGCACCCGGTGCGGCCGGTTCTGGTCACCCGCCAGCGCCGACCAGAAGACCATCCGGTCCCGGACCACCTCGCTCACGTCGCACGACGCCGGCGCCGTCTCCTGGGCCACCGCCTTGCGGGTCGTCTTGATGAGCTGGTCGATCTCGCCCTCCAGCGTGACGATCGCCTGCCGGATCCGCCGGATGCCGCGCCGCCGGTCCAGCTCCGCCTCGCTGAACGTGCCGATGCTCGTGTCGTCGGACTCCAGCGCCTCGGCGTCCAGCCGCAGCGCGGTCAGCGGCGTGCGCAGCCGGTGCGACAGGTCGGCGACCAGTTCGTGCTCGTCGGCCCGCAGCGCCACCAGCCGTTCGGTCATCCGGTTGAACGCGTGCCCGGCCTCGGCCAGCTCACGCGGACCGGTCGGCTCGACCCGTACCCCCAGCTCGCCGTCGCCCACCGCGAGCGCCGCCTTGACCAGGTCGCCGGTGGCGTCCACGGCCCGGGCCGCCACCCGGTCGACCACGGCGACCGCAGCGCCGACCAGCGCCAGGCCGATCGCGAGCAGCAGCAGCCACCGTCCGCCGCCGCCGGAGTCGAGCACCTCGTCGGGGACGAAGACCTCCACCACGGCGACCCGGTCACCGAGCACCACCGGGTCCAGCCGCAGCACCCCGCCGTCCACCTCGGTCACCACCGACCGCCGCTGCGCGGCGGCGTCGGCCAGCACCCGCGGGTCGGCGCGCCCGGCTGACTCGTCGGCGCCGATGCCGTGCACGACCGGCCGCAGGGCCGGATCGTCGCCGGCCGCGGCGGCCACCGCCCGTTCGATCGTCGCGGTGTCGGTGCTGACCGCCAGCGCGCCGGTCACCAGCGCGGCCCGGCGGGCGGCGTCGGCCAGTTCCGCCTCCCGGGCCCGGTCGGCGAGGGTGAGCCCGAGCGGGACGAGGAAGGCGAGCGCGATCAGGCCGCACAGGCCGGCGGTGAGCCCGGCGAGCGTGAGCCTCAGTCCGGTGCCACCAGCCGGAAGCCGACCCCCCGCACGGTGCGCAGGTAGCGCGGCTTCGCCGCGGACTCGCCCATTTTGCGGCGGAGCCAGTACAGGTGAACGTCGATGGTCTGGTCCTCGCCGACCGATGGCTGCCGCCATACCTCCTCCAAGAGTTCCCGCCGGGACACTACCCGGCCGGGACGCGCGGCGAGATACGCCAGCAGGTCGAATTCCTTGCGGGTCAGGGCCAGGGACTCCCCGTCCAGCACCGCGCTGCGCTCACCCACGTCCACCCGCAGGCCGCCGACGGTGTGCACGGCCGGTTGCACGGTACGGCTGGCCCGGCCGGCCCGGCGCAGCACGGTGGTGATCCGGGCGTCCAGGTGCGCCCCGGTGAACGGCTTGACCATGTAGTCGTCCGCGCCGGCGCGCAGCAGCCGTACCACCGACTGCTCGTCGTCGCGGGCGGTGGCGATGATGATCGGCACGTCGGTGATGCCGCGTAGCATGCGCAGCGCGTCCGAGCCGTCCAGGTCGGGCAGGCCGAGGTCGAGCACCACCAGATCCGGTGTCTCCGCGGCGACCCGGCGCAGCGCGTCCAGCGCGGTGCCGACGGCGTGCACCGCGTGCCCCCGGTCGGTCAGCGAGCGCAGCATGGCGCCGCGCACGACGTGGTCGTCTTCGACCAGCAGGACGGTTGCCACGTCAGCACCGTACTCGGCATGGCAAGCCGGTCGCGTTGCGGCGGTCCGGCCAACCGGGCAAGCTGGGACGGCGATGACGTTCACGCTCTTCCCCGACACCCGCCTCACGCTCGCCCGCGACGCGCTGGCCGGCCTGTCGGTGGGCGACGCCCTCGGCTCCCAGTTCTTCGTCCCCGGCCGGCACCCGGACGACCTCGCCGCCGGGCGGCTGCCCGCGCCGCCGTGGGAGTGGACCGACGACACCGAGATGGCCTGCTCGGTGGTGGCCGAACTGGCCGCCGCCGGCCGCATCGACTCCGACCGGCTGGCGCTGGCGTTCGCGCAGCGCTGCGAGCCGTACCGGGGGTACGGGCCGGGCGCGGTGACCGTGCTGCGGCTGATCCGTACCGGCACGCCGTGGCCGGTGGCCGCCGCGTCCGCGTTCGACGGGCAGGGCTCCTGCGGCAACGGCGCCGCGATGCGTGTGGCGCCGCTCGGCGCCTGGCACGCCGACTCCACCCGGCGCGCCGCCGAGCAGGCCCGCGACTCCGCCGAGGTGACCCACGCACACCCGGAGGGCGTGGCCGGCGCGGTGGCGGTCGCGGTGGCCGCCTCGCTCGCCGCCCGGGCCCGCCTCGACGGCGACCGGCCCGACCCGGCCCGCCTGCTCGCCGCGGTCGCCGCGGCGCTCGACCCGGCCGGTGAGGTGCACCGCGGGGTACGCCGGGCCGCCGCGCTGCTCGGTCACCCGGCCGCTGCGACGGCCGACGCGCTCGGCAACGGCTCGCGGGTCACCGCGCAGGACACCGTGCCGTTCACGCTCTGGGTCGCCGCCACGCTGCTGCACGACTACCCAGCCGCGATCCGGGCCTGCGTCGAGGCGGGCGGCGACGTGGACACCACAGCGGCCATCGTGGGCGGGATCGTGGCCGCGTACACCGGGGTCGGCGTGCCCGGCGGCGTACCGGAGGGCTGGCTGACCGCCCGCGAGCCGCTGCCCGGCTGGCTCACCGCCGCCTGACCGCCCGCCCGCCCTCGCCGGCTGTGGTGGTCGTGGGTGCGCGCCCCAGTTCGGGGAAGTGGCGGGGTCGGCGGGGGAGGGATGCAGCCACCTCGGCGAGCTGGAGTCGATCATGCGTGCCAGCGCGTACCACCAGCGGGGACGGGCTCGAGGGGCGCGGGGGTGTCGGCGGCGGGAGCAGGGGCCGGCTCGGAGGAGTCGGAGCGGGGGTCCGTGTCCGGACGTCCGGTGGCGGCGGGCACGTCGGGGGTTGGGCTGTCGTCGTGCGGGAGGGTCATGGTGTCGCGCCGGCGGCGGTTGAGCAGCCAGCCGATCGCCGCGCCGCCGGCCAGCCCGGCCAGCAGGCCGCCGCCGAGCAGCAGGTCCGCGCTCGGTCCGTCGTCGGCCACCGGTGCCGCGCCGCCCGCCGCACCGCTCTGCGCCCCACGGGCCGCGCCGGGGCCGCCCGCCGCGCCGTGACCGCCGTGCCCGGCGCCGTTCGCGCCGGGGGCGCCGTCGTGCGTCACGGTGCCGGGCAGCGGCGGCAGCAGGTCGACGGTCGGTGCCGGGTGCGCGCCACCCGCCGGGTCCGCCCACCGGACCACGGTGCCGTCGTCGTACGTCTGCACGACGGTGAACGTGAGCCGGTCGGTGGCGGGCATCGGTCCCATGCCCAGCGGCAGCCGGGCCGGCCCGGTGCCGGTGCCGGGCATCCGCAGCCAGCTCACCGAGTGGGTCACCTGGTTCAGTTCGGACGCGTGCATGCCGGGGATCGGCTGGTCGAGCGTGCGGGTGGTGATGGTCGGCGCCCAGTCCGGCACCGACAGCGGGTACACCTCACCGATCGGGGCGTCCGAGGGCATCGTCAGCTCGATCCTGGTGGTGCGGCTGCCCGGCCGGTCCGCCGGCACCACCACCGACAGTTGGATCGCGTCGCCCTGGCGTACCTGGGCGGGTGAGGTCGTGACTGTCACCCCGGCCGCGTTCGCCGCGCCCGGCCAGCCCACCGCCCCGGCGAGTACGGCCGCCAGCAACGCCGCCGCCCACCGGCCCCGACGGGTCATCCTCATGGTCGTCCCCATCCTTCTCGACTGGGGCCGGCACCGGCTCCGGCCCCACCTGGTAGTTCGGGCGGCGGGGCGAAAAGGTTCAACACCGCACGGAACTCGCCGGAGACGGGGCACCGGCGTCGGCGGCGGTCCGGGTCCGGGCGACCGATAGCATCGCAGGGGCCGGTCACCGGCCCTTCGTACCGTCGACGACAGGAGTCACCGTGTCCGCACCCCGTACCCCCGTCGTGGCCGACCCCGTCGTCGTCGCCGCCGGGACCACGGCGGCCGACGCGGTGGCCGCGGCCGGCCTGCCGATGAGCGGGCCGAAGGCGACCGTGGTGGTCCGCGACCCGCAGGGCCAGCTCCGCGACCTGGACTGGCGCCCGGCCGAGGACGTCGCGGTCGAGCCGGTCACCCTGGACAGCCCGGACGGGCTGAACGTGCTGCGTCACTCCACCGCCCACGTGCTGGCCCAGGCGGTGCAGGACGTCTTCCCGGACGCGAAGCTGGGCATCGGCCCGCCGATCGAGAACGGCTTCTACTACGACTTCGGCGTCGACAAGCCGTTCCAGCCGGACGACCTGGCCAAGCTCGAGAAGCGCATGCAGGAGATCGTCAAGTCCGGCCAGCGGTTCCGCCGCCGCCGGTTCACCGACCTGGACGAGGCCCGGGCCGAGCTGGCCGCCGAGCCGTTCAAGCTGGAGCTGATCGAGGTCAAGGGCGAAGGGCTGGACTCGTCCGAGGTGATGGAGGTGGGCGGCGGCGAGCTGACCATCTACGACAACCTCGCCGCGAACGAGGACAAGGTCTGCTGGTCGGACCTGTGCCGCGGCCCGCACCTGCCGAACACCCGGCTGATCGGCGCGTTCAAGCTGATGCGCTCGGCCGCCGCGTACTGGCGCGGGTCGGAGCGCAACCCGCAGCTGCAGCGCGTGTACGGCACCGCCTGGCCGACCCGGGACGCGCTGAAGGCGTACCTGAAGCTGCTGGAGGAGGCCGCCCGCCGCGACCACCGCAAGCTCGGTGCTGACCTCGACCTGTTCAGCTTCCCCGACGAGATCGGCTCCGGCCTGCCGGTCTTCCACCCCAAGGGCGGCGTGCTCAAGCGGGTGATGGAGGACTACGTCCGGGCGCGGCACATCGAGGAGGGCTTCGACTACGTCGGTACGCCGCACATCTCCAAGGAAGGTCTCTTCCACACCTCGGGACACCTGCCCTACTACAAGGACACGATGTTCCCGCCGATGGAGATGGAGGGCAGCGACTACTACCTCAAGGCCATGAACTGCCCGATGCACAACCTGATCTACCGGTCGCGCGGGCGGTCCTACCGGCAGCTGCCGCTGCGGCTGTTCGAGTTCGGCTCGGTCTACCGGTACGAGAAGTCGGGCGTGATCCACGGGCTGACCCGGGTGCGCGGCTTCACCCAGGACGACTCGCACTCCTACTGCACCGAGGAGCAGGCGCCGGCCGAGATCAAGCACCTGCTCGGCTTCGTGCTCAGCCTGCTGCGCGACTTCGGCATCGACGACTTCTACCTGGAGCTGTCGACCCGCGACGACTCCCGGCCGGACAAGTTCGTCGGCACCGACGCCGACTGGGCGACCGCGACCGCCGTGCTGGAGCAGTGCGCGCTGGAGACCGGCCTGGAGCTGGTGCCGGACCCGGGCGGCGCGGCGTTCTACGGCCCGAAGATCTCCGTGCAGGCCAAGGACGCCATCGGCCGGACCTGGCAGATGTCGACCATCCAGTACGACTTCAACCAGCCGAAGGGCTTCGGGCTGGAGTACCAGGCCGCCGACGGCACCCGGAAGCAGCCGGTGATGATCCACTGCGCGAAGTTCGGGTCGATCGAGCGGTTCATCGGAGTGCTCACCGAGCACTACGCGGGCGCGTTCCCGGCCTGGCTGGCGCCGGTGCAGGTGGTCGGCATCCCGATCCGTGACGAGCACGGCGACTACCTGGTCGACTTCGCCGCCACGCTGCGCCGGCACGGCATCCGCGCCGAGGTCGACCTGGGCGACGACCGGATGCAGAAGAAGATCCGTAACGCGCAGCAGCAGAAGATCCCGTTCATGGTGATCGCCGGCGACGACGACGTGGCCGCCGGCACCGTGTCGTTCCGCTACCGGGACGGCTCGCAGCGCAACGGCGTCCCTGTCGACGAGGCGGTGGCGCACGTCCGCGAGGTGGTGGAGTCGCGCACGAACGCCGGACCCACCGCCACCGCCGCCGAGTAGGCGGTCCGCCGAACCGCGCCGCCCTGGCGGCGCGGTTCGGGGCCGGATCGTAGGATCGCCTGTGTGACAGGGGCGGAGCGGCACACCGGGTACGGCGGCGACGACGGTCTGGCGGACGGGCTGGACCGGCTCTGGACGCCGCACCGGATGACCTACATCTCCGGCGAGGACCGTCCCGAGGGCGGCTACGAGAAGCCCGCCGGCTGCCCGTTCTGCCTGGCGCCCGGCCTGCCGGCCGAGGAGAGCCTGGTGGTGGCCCGCGGCGAGCACGTCTTCGCGGTGCTCAACCTCTACCCGTACAACCCCGGGCACCTGCTGGTCTGCCCCTACCGGCACGTGGCCGACTACACCGAGCTGGACGAGCCGGAGACGGTCGAGCTGGCCGCGTTCACCAAGGCCGCCATGCGTGTGATCAGGCACGTCTCCAGCGCGCACGGCTTCAACCTGGGCATGAACCAGGGCGGCGTGGCCGGCGCGGGCATCGCCGCGCACCTGCACCAGCACGTGGTGCCGCGCTGGGGCGGCGACGCCAACTTCATGCCGGTGATCGGCCGGACGAAGGTGCTGCCGCAACTGCTCGCCGACACCCGGGAACTGCTCGCCAAGGCGTGGGCGGCGGCCTGACGGCGGCCCGCTCCGACAGTACGATCTCGCGCATGGCTCTCCTGCACCGCGCGGAACTGCGCCCCTCGAAACTGGAGTTGCTCGCCGGCTGGCTTCCCGGCCGGTCCTGGTTCGCCGGGGAGGCGGGCGCGGAGGTCAGCCGCGTCGCGGCGTACCGGTTCGACGACCCGGCCGGCGAGGTCGGCGTCGAGACGCTGCTCGTCCGGGCCGGTGCCGGGCCGGTGCTCCAGGTGCCGCTGACCTACCGGGGCGCGCCGCTGGCCGGGGCCGACGAGCACCTGGTGGGTGTCATCGAGCACTCGGTGCTCGGCCGCCGCTGGGCGTACGACGCCTGCGGCGACCCGGTGTACCCGCCGCTGCTGGCCGCCGCCGTTCTGGCTGACGCCGGGCAGGCCGAGGAGTACTTCGAGGTCGACGGGAAGCGTGAGGTGCGCCCGGCGAGCATGACGCTGACCGGCAGCCGCACCGGCCGTGCCGTCCCGACCGGCCCGGTCCCGGCTGCTCCGGTCCCGGCCGGCCCGGGTGACAGCGGTGTGACGGTGGTCCGGGTCGGGGACGTCGAGCTGGCGGTGGTCCGGCGGCCCGTGCCGGCCGAGGCGCCGGGCCTCGGCGGGCTCACCGGCACCTGGCCCGGCCAGGACGAGCCGGTGCTGCTGGCCCACGCCCGCTGAGGGCAGACCGTCATGCCTGAGAGGCATGTTCATGACTCTCAGGCATGACGAGTCCACCGCTACCGCCCACCGCATGGCGTCACGTGGCGTGATCGTGATCGGGCTCCTCGGCGACGAACCGGCCCGCGGTCGCCGGTGAGGTGACAGGATGCGGCGGTGACAGTCGAGAAGCGACGGTTGGGTCGCAGCGGCATCGAGGTGAGCGCCCTCGGCATGGGGTGCTGGGCGATCGGCGGCCCGTGGGCCGAGGGAGCCCGCCCGCTGGGCTGGGGTCGGGTCGACGACGACGAGTCGGTACGCGCCGTCCGTCGCGCGCTCGACCTCGGCGTCACGCTGTTCGACACCGCCGACACGTACGGCGCCGGGCACGGCGAGCGGGTGCTCGGCCGTGCGCTCGCCGGCCGGCGCGACGAGGCGGTGATCGCCACGAAGTTCGGCTACACCTTCGACGAGCGGACCCGGCAGGCCACCGGCGAGAACGCCTCCCCGCACTACCTGCGCCAGGCGGTCACCGACTCACTGCGCCGGCTCGGCACCGACCGCATCGACCTGTACCAGCTGCACCTCGGCGACCTGCCGCTGCCCCGCGCCGAGGCACTGATCGGCACGCTCGACGACCTGGTCGACGCCGGCCTGATCGGGGCGTACGGGTGGAGCACCGACCGGGCCGACCGGGCTGCCGCCTTCGCCCAGGTGGCGCGCGGCGCCACCGCCGTGCAGCACGCGCTGTCGGTGCTCCGGGACGCCCCGGCCATGCTCGACGCCTGCGTCAAGCACGACCTCGCCGGCCTGGCCCGGGGGCCGCTCGGGATGGGTCTGCTCACCGGCAAGTACACGCCGGAGTCCACACTGCCCCGCGACGACGTACGCGGACTCGGGCCGACCTGGCTGGAATGGTTCCGCAGCGGCCGGCCCGCCCCGGAGTGGCTGCGCCGGGTCGCCGCCGTGCGCGACGCGCTGACCGCGGACGGCCGCACCCTCGCCCAGGGCGCGATCGGGTGGATCTGGGCGCGCAGCGACCGGGCGGTGCCGATCCCCGGCGCCCGGACGGTGGCCCAGGTCGAGGAGAACGCGGCCGCGCTGGCCCGGGGCCCGCTCACGCCGGACCACTTCGCCGAGGTCGAGCGGCAGTTGGCGGCGGTACGCTCGGCGGCCCTCCGCGACGCCGACCGCCCCCACTGGCCGATGCCCCCCGTCCCCGCCGTCCGCCCCTGACCCGCGCTCCCGCGCCCTGACCTCCTCGTCACCCGCGCCCTCCACGACGCCGCGCCTCGCTCCCGCTGCCCACCTGCTCGTGCAGTTGGTGCCGGCGGGTAGGCGAAATGCCCCTTTGTCGGGACGAAAGTGCAAGATCGCGGCGGTGGAGGGCGGGGGTCAGCGGGAGGTGGACTCCTTGCGGGCCTGGTCGGCCAGGTGGGTGGGCATGGGCTCGTGGCGGGCGAACTCGCGGCGGAACGAGCCGGTGCCGGCCGTCATCGAGCGCAGCTCCACCGCGTACCGCAGCAACTCCGTCGCGGGCACCTCGGCGCGGACCAGCGTGCGCCCTTCGGCGTCCGGGTCCGGCTCGGTGCCGAGCACCCGGCCGCGCCGTCCGGACAGGTCGCCCATCACCGCGCCGACCGACGGGTCGGGCACCCGAACGGTGATCTCGTCGACCGGCTCCAGCAGCGCCGGCTGGCCCTTCTCGGCGGCGTCGCGCAGCGCCAGCGCGCCAGCGGTCTGGAACGCGGTGTCGGAGGAGTCGACGCTGTGCGCCTTGCCGTCGACCAGCGTCACCCGCACGTCCACCACCGGGTAGCCGGCGACCAGGCCGCGTCCCATCTGCGCCCGTACCCCCTTCTCCACCGACGGGACGTAGTTGTGCGGGACGGCGCCGCCGACCACCCGGTCGACGAACTCGAAACCGGCGCCCCGGGGCAGCGGCTCCACCTCGATGTCGCAGACCGCGTACTGGCCGTGGCCGCCGGACTGCTTGACGTGCCGGCCGTGCCCGCGCGCGGCGGCGGTGAACGTCTCGCGCAGCGGCACCCGCACCGGCTCGGTGTCCAGCTCGACGCCGCCACCGCGCAGCCGGTCGAGCACCACGTCGGCGTGCGCCTCGCCCATGCACCAGAGCACCAGCTGGTGGGTCTCCGGGTTGCGGTCGAGCCGCAGCGTCGGGTCACCGGCGACCAGCCGGGACAGGTTGCGGGCCAGCGCGTCCTCGTCGGCCCGGCTGCGTGCCACGATCGCCACCGGCAGCAGCGGCTCGGGCATCTCCCACGGCGCGATCAGCAGCGGGTCGTCCTTGGCCGAGATGGTGTCGCCGGTCTCGGCGCTGCCCGACTTGGTGATCGCGCACAGGTCACCGGCGACGCAGGCGGCCACCTCGCGCAGCGTCGCGCCCAGCGGGCGGTAGACGTGGCCGACCCGCTCGTCGGCGTCGTGGTCCGGGTGGCCGCGCTCGGCCAGGCCGTGTCCGGACACGTGGATCACCTGGTCGGGGCGCAGCGTGCCGGAGAAGACGCGGACCAGTGAGACCCGCCCGACGTGCCGGTCGACTGTCGTCTTGACCACCTCGGCGACGAGTGGGCCGTCCGGGTCGCAGGTGAGCGGCGGGCGGGGCGAGCCGTCCACGCCGGTGACGGCGGGCAGCTCGTGCTCCAGCGGCGACGGGAACGCCGCGACCAGGCCGTCGAGCAGCGCGTCCAGGCCGACGCCGGTCTCCGCGCAGACCGGCACCACGGGGTAGAAGTGGCCGCGCGCCACGGCCGTCTCCAGGTCGGTGATCAGCACCTCGGGGGCGATCTCCTCGCCGCCGAGGTAGCGGTCCATCAGGGTCTCGTCCTCGCTCTCCGCGATGATCCCCTCGATCAGCTCGTTGCGGGACTCCTGGATGGCCGGCAGGTGCTCCGGGTCCGGCTCGCGCACCGCCGCCGGCAGCCCGTCGGAGTAGTCGTACACCCGGCGGGTGATCAGCCCCATCAGTCCGGCCACCGACTCGCCGTCGTCGCCGAGCATGGGCAGGTAGAGCGGGAGCACGTTGTCGCCGAAGACCCGCTGGCACAGCGCCACCGCCTCGTCGAAGTCGGCGCGCGGGTGGTCCAGCCGGGAGACGGCCACCGCCCGGGGCATGTCGACGGCGGCGCACTCCTCCCAGAGGGCGGCGGTGGCGGCGTCCATGCCGTCCACGGCGGAGACCACGAACAGGGCCGCGTCGGCGGCGCGCAGCCCGGCGCGCAGCTCACCGACGAAGTCGCCGTAGCCCGGCGTGTCCAGCAGGTTGACCTTGACGTCGCGGTGCGTCAGCGGGGCGCAGGCCAGGCTGACCGAGCGCTGCTGGCGTACGGCGGCGGGGTCGTGGTCGCAGACGGTGGTGCCGTCGGTGACGGCGCCGGCCCGGCTGATCGTGCCGCCGGCGGCGAGCAGCGCCTCGACGAGCGTCGTCTTGCCGGCGCCGGAGTGCCCGACGAGCACCACGTTGCGGACCCTGCCGGGCTCGGTCACCACCGGCGCGCCGCCGGGGACACCCTTCTCGTTCTTCTGCGCCATCGCGGCGCACCTCCCTCAACCGGTGGTGGTGGCGACCGCCGCGGGCGACGGGGGAGCGGACCCGGGACGGGCGCCGCGGCGATATCTTCCGGTGATCTGCTGCTGGACGGGAACGCGGACCGGTGATCCGGTGAGCTGGCTCACCTCCTGGCTCGATCTCACACCCGCGGCGGTGCCCGCACAAGGGCCGCCGGGCGGGTCGCACGCCCGGCTGTGTCCCCGGCGGTTGCGGGCCGTTATCGTGGGACCGCCATGGCGAAGATCTTCCAAGTGACGGCCCGCGCGGGCATGACCCGCGTCGTGGAGCCGATCGCCCGTACGCTGCTGCGTGCGGGCGTGTCCCCCAACGCGGTCACCGTGACCGGCACCGTCGGCGTGCTCGTGGGCGCGCTCGGCTTCGGCGCGCGCGGCCACCTGGTCGCCGGCGCGCTGATCGTCACGGTCTTCGCCCTCACCGACCTGCTCGACGGCACGATGGCGCGGATGAGCGGCGGGTCCACCCGGTTCGGGGCGTTCCTCGACTCGAGCATGGACCGGGTCGCCGACAGTGCGGTGTTCGGCGCGGTCGCGTACTGGCTGGCCACCGAGCACGACTACTCGGGCGTGGCGGCGGCGCTGATCTGCCTGGCCGCGGGCGGTCTGGTCTCCTACGTGAAGGCCCGCGCCGAGGGCCTCGGGATGACCTGCAACGTGGGCATCGCCGAGCGCACCGAGCGGCTGCTCATCGTCGGCGTCGGCGGTCTGCTCACCGGCGTCGGCGTCCGTCCCGCCCTGGAGATCGCGCTCTGGCTGCTCGCCGCGGTCTCGATCTTCACAGTGGGCCAGCGGATGGCCCACGTGTACCGGCAGGCCCAGCGGGTCGGCGTCGAGTGAACCTCACCGAGGCGGGCTTCGTCGCGGGCTGGCGCCTGGTCCGGGCGCTGCCCCGGCCCGTCGCGGTCGCGGCCTTCCGGGCGGGCGCCGACCGCGCCCACCGCAAGGACGGCGGGGGTACGCGCCGGCTGCGCGCCAACCTGCGCCGGGTGGTCGGCCCGGAGATGCCCGACGCGGAACTGGACGTGCTGGTGCGCGACGGGCTGCGCTCGTACGCCCGGTACTGGATGGAGGCGTTCCGGCTGCCCGGCCTGAGCCGGACGGACATCCTCGCCGGGTTCCGCCTCGACGGGCAGGAACTGCTCGCCGCCGACGTGGCCGCCGGGCGGGGTGCGGTCGTGGCGCTGCCGCACGCCGGCAACTGGGACGCCGCGGGCGCCTGGGTGGCGGCCACCGGCTGGCCGATGACCACTGTCGCCGAGCGGCTGCCGGACGGCGTCTACGAGCGGTTCGTCGGGTTCCGGGAAGGGCTGGGGATGGAGATCCTGCCCAACCACGGCGGGCCGCGTCCCGCGTTCGACGTGCTGGTGGACCGCCTGCGCACCGGCTACGTGGTGCCCCTGCTCGCCGACCGGGACCTGTCCGCCCGGGGCGTGGAGGTGGACTTCTTCGGCGGCCGGACCCGGATGCCGGCCGGTCCGGCACTGCTGGCGATCCGTACCGGCGCTCCGCTCTACGCGGCCTCGATGTGGTACGAACCGGACGCGGCGTGCGCCTCGATCGAGGGGCCGCTGCCGCTGCCGGATCCGGACAGCGCGCCACTCGACGAGCGGGTCCGGGCGGTGACGCAGCGGGTTGCCGACGGTCTGGCGGCGGGCATCGCCCGGCATCCGCAAGACTGGCACATGTTGCAGCGGATGTGGCTGGACCAGGGCCGGGACGGCACGCCCAGGTCGGCGCCACCGGCCACCACCGGGACGGTCTAGGGGGGCGCAGTGCGTATCGGCATCGTGTGCCCGTACTCGTTCGACGTGCCGGGCGGCGTGCAGAACCACGTCATGGACCTGGCCGAGGCGCTGCTCGGGCTCGGCCACGAGGTGAGCGTGCTGGCGCCCGCCGACGAGGACTCGGCGCTGCCGCCGTACGTGGTGTCCGCCGGGCGGGCGGTGCCGCTGCCGTACAACGGGTCGGTGGCCCGGATCGCCTTCGGCCCGGTCTCCACCGCCCGGGTCCGCCGCTGGATCACCCGGGGCGACTTCGACGTGCTGCACGTGCACGAGCCGTTGACGCCGAGCCTGTCGATGCTGGCCGTGCTCTGCGCCCGTGGCCCGGTGGTGGCCACCTTCCACACCGCGATGACCCGCTCCCGGGTGCTGTCGGCCGCGCAGGGCGTGCTCCAGATCGTGCTGGAGCGGATCACCGCCCGGATCGCGGTGAGCGCGCTGGCCCGCAAGGTGCAGGTCGAGCACATGGACGGCGGCGCGGTGGAGATCCCGAACGGGGTGGCGGTGGCGAAGTTCGCCGGGGTGCCGCCGCTGCCGGGGTGGCCGGGGGAGTGCGTGCCGGGCGGCGGCGGAACACTGGGGTTCCTGGGCCGCTTCACCGAGCCGCGCAAGGGCTTCCCGATCCTGCGGGACGCGTTCGTCGCGCTGGCGCCGCACCGCCCCGGCCTGCGCCTGCTGGTCGCCGGGCCGGGCGACGCCGACGAGTTGTACGGGCGGTTCCCGGCCGGTCTGCGCGACCGGGTCACGTTCCTCGGCCTGGTCTCCGAGGCGGACAAGGCACGCATGCTGCGCAGCGTGCACCTCTACGTCGCACCGAACACCGGAGGGGAGTCCTTCGGGATGATCCTCACCGAGGCGCTGGCCGCCGGCACCACTGTCGTCGCCAGCGACCTGGACGCGTTCCGCCGGGTGCTCGACGGCGGGCGGGCCGGCCGGCTGTTCCCGACCGGCGACGCGACCGCGCTCGGCGCCGCGCTGTCCGATCTGCTCGACGACGACGGCTGCCGCGCCGGGCTGACCGCCTGCGGCGACCAGGTGGTGGCGAATTTCGACTGGCCCGTGGTTGCCCGCCGCGTTCTGGAGGTATACGCAGCCGCGATCGAGGCCACCGACGGCCGGGTCATGGACCAGGAGTGGGCGGGTCTGGGCTGACCGCTGTGGCCGCTGCGGCCGCTGTGACGAGCGCGTCGACCGGTGCACCGTGCCGGCCGGCCGGGATGAGGAGCAGCACTACGATGCCGGGCATGTGGTGGGTGGTGGGCGCGGTCGCGGTGCTCGGGCTGCTCTCGGCGTACCTGATCTGGACCTCCGGCCGGGTGCAGCGGCTCCAGGTCCGCGCGGACTCGGCGGCCCGCGCGCTCGACGCGCACCTGCTGCGCCGCGCGGCCGCCGCCGCGGTCCTGGCCGAGCAGCGGTACGGCGTGGAGTTGTACGCCGCCGCCCGCATCGCGCTGGACGCCGCCCCGGAGGAACGCGAGGCGGCCGAGAACGACCTGACCCGGCAGTTGCGCGCGGTGCGGCTGGACCCGGACGACCAGGCGTGCGCGGCGGTGATCGCGGCCAGCAGGCGGCTGGCACTGGCCCGGCAGGTGCACACCGACCTGGTTCGGGACGCCCGCTCGGCGCGGGGGCGTCCGGTGGTGCGGTTGTTCCGGATGGGGCGGGGGCGGGAGTGGCCGCGCTACTTCGACGTCGACGACCCCACGCTGGCCCCGCACGCGGACGTGACCACCGGCTGACCTACCGGGCGTGACGGGTGCCACACGGCAGGCCACCGGGGGTTCGATTGGCGCTCGGATCGGCGGCGCGCCGGTCGTAGCATTCCTGCGCAGTCACCTCCCCAGCATGCCGAGGAGCGATGTCCCGTGTCTGAATCCGCAGCCCCGACCACCGCCACCGCCGTCGGCACCGCCCGCGTGAAGCGCGGCATGGCCGAGATGCTCAAGGGCGGTGTGATCATGGACGTGGTCACCCCCGAGCAGGCGAAGATCGCCGAGGACGCCGGCGCGGTCGCCGTCATGGCCCTGGAGCGCGTGCCGGCCGACATTCGCGCGCAGGGCGGTGTGTCCCGGATGAGCGACCCGGACATGATCGACGGCATCATCTCCGCCGTCTCGATCCCGGTGATGGCCAAGGCCCGCATCGGCCACTTCGTCGAGGCGCAGATCCTCCAGGCGCTCGGCGTCGACTACGTCGACGAGTCCGAGGTGCTGACCCCGGCCGACTACGCCAACCACATCGACAAGTGGGCGTTCACCGTCCCGTTCGTGTGCGGGGCGACGAACCTGGGCGAGGCGCTGCGCCGGATCACCGAGGGCGCCGCGATGATCCGCTCCAAGGGCGAGGCCGGCACCGGCGACGTCTCCAACGCCACCACGCACATGCGGCAGATCCGGCAGGAGATCCGCCGCCTCCAGACGCTGCCCGCCGACGAGCTGTACGTCGCGGCCAAGGAGCTCCAGGCCCCGTACGAGCTGGTCAAAGAGGTCGCCGAGCAGGGCAAGCTGCCGGTCGTGCTGTTCACCGCGGGCGGCATCGCTACCCCTGCCGACGCGGCCATGATGATGCAGCTCGGCGCGGAGGGCGTCTTCGTCGGCTCGGGCATCTTCAAGTCCGGCAACCCGGCCCAGCGGGCCGCCGCGATCGTCAAGGCGACCACTTTCCACGACGACCCGGACGTGCTCGCCAAGGTCTCCCGCGGGCTGGGCGAGGCGATGGTCGGTATCAACGTCGACGAGATCCCCCAGCCGCACCGCCTCGCCGAGCGCGGCTGGTGATTGTAAGGAGGGGCCCCCTATTAACGCCTCCGGTAGAGGCGGGGCCCCCTTTTAACACCGCGGAAGGAGCATCGTGGCCGTACCGGTGATCGGTGTGCTCGCCCTCCAGGGCGACGTACGCGAGCACGTCGCCGCGCTCGCCGGGGCGGGCGCCGACGCCCGGCCCGTGCGGCGGCCGGGCGAGCTGGACGCGGTCGACGGCCTGGTGGTGCCCGGGGGCGAGTCGACCACGATCAGCAAGCTGGTCGACATCTTCGAGATGCGTGAGCCGATCGACAAGCGGATCGCCGCCGGCATGCCGGTCTACGGCTCCTGCGCCGGCATGATCATGCTGGCCGCCGACGTGCTGGACGGCCGCCCCGACCAGCGCGGCTTCGCCGGCGTCGACATGACGGTGCGGCGCAACGCGTTCGGCCGCCAGGTCGACTCGTTCGAGGCGCCGGTGGCGCTCACCGGCGTCGACGGCGGCCCGTTCCACGCGGTGTTCATCAGGGCGCCCTGGGTCGAGCGGGTCGGCCCGGACGTGGAGGTGCTCGGCCGGGTGACCGAGGGCCCGGCCGAGGGCCGGATCGTCGCGGTGCGGCAGGGCAACCTGCTGGCCACGTCGTTCCACCCCGAGCTGACCGGCGACCTGCGGCTGCACCGGTCCTTCGTGGAACTCGTCCGGGCCGCTTCCTGAGTATCCGGTCCGTCCCCGGTTGTGCCGTTCGTGCGGTCCGGACGGGGCGCTGCCGTGCGGCGCGTGACAGTCACCCGCTGGTCGCCGGTAGGATTGCCGGGATTCGGCAGGGCCATCAGCCCGCCGGCTCCCAGCGAAGATCACGGCACCTCGACGTGCGCCGGCGGGGGAGCGGGGCGTGTGCGGTGCGGTCGATGCAGACGGCGGGTAGCAACGGAGGTAACAGATGTCCGGCCACTCAAAGTGGGCGACGACCAAGCACAAGAAGGCGGTCATCGACGCCAAGCGCGGCAAGATGTTCGCCAAGCTGATCAAGAACGTCGAGGTGGCGGCCCGTACCGGCGGCGGCGACCCGGCCGGCAACCCGACTCTCTACGACGCCATCCAGAAGGCGAAGAAGAACTCGGTTCCGAACGACAACATCGACCGCGCGGTCAAGCGCGGCTCCGGCCTGGAGGCCGGCGGCGCCGACTGGCAGACGATCATGTACGAGGGCTACGGCCCCAACGGCGTGGCGATGCTGATCGAGTGCCTCACCGACAACCGCAACCGTGCCGCCACCGAGGTGCGTACCGCGCTGACCCGCAACGGCGGCTCGCTGGCCGACGCCGGCTCGGTGTCGTACATGTTCTCCCGCAAGGGCGTGGTGCTCGTCCCCAAGACCGGCACCAGCGAGGACGACGTGATGATGGCCGTCCTCGACGCGGGCGCGGAAGAGGTCAACGACCTCGGCGAGGCGTACGAGGTGGTCTCCGAGCCGGGTGACCTGGTCGCGGTCCGCACCGCGCTGCAGGACGCCGGCATCGAGTACGAGTCGGCCGAGTCCTCCCTCATCCCCAGCGTGAACGTGCCGCTGGACGAGGAGGGCGCGCGCAAGATCTTCAAGCTGATCGACGTGCTGGAGGACTGCGACGACGTGCAGAACGTCTACGCCAACTTCGACGTGTCCGACGAGGTCATGGCCGCCGTCGGCTGACCCGCGGTGCCGGAACGACGGAGGGGGCTCCGACATGGAACCCCCTCCGTGTTGCTGCATGCTGTCAGGACGTCGGCCGTACCGACCCGAGGCATGTGCCCCCGCCACCCATCTCCGATGTCCGGATGGTCGTCGGCGCGGACACGCCGCGAACGTGTCCAGGACTTCGGTCACCTGCGTGCATCGACGCCATTCCCGCAAGTCGGGCGGCGTGGCTGGGTCTCGGTGTGTGCGGGCGGCGCTCTCGCTCGGCTCGTACTGACATGCGAAGGCCGCCGCAGCCCTGCCGGTTGCACGAAGATGGTGCGCCGGGCAACGGCTTCGCCCCGCGCGTCGAGTTCGTAACCGTCGAGCCAGGCCCACCCGTCGTACGTCGTCCAGTCGAGGGCTCTGATGACTCGGAACCGAATAATCCGAGCAACGAGCCTTGGCCAGGCGGCAACACGTCACAGCTCTACAGCCTCGGTCACACGATCACCGCCGTTCGTGAGCAGGTTCGCGCAAGGATGCCGAACAGCGCCGAGTCGGCGACGTTGCGCATACCTGGAGGTGTGCCGGTTGTGATCATCACCAGGCAGACATACGTAGAAGATCGAGTAGTAGAGGTTGCTGAGATCACCATCCCTGCCGATCGCGTCAGTCTGGACTACCGCATCGACCTGACCTGAGCCGTTCCCCGCGCGCTTGCCGTCTCACCCGGTCAGCCGATCGGCTCGCGCTGCCGCCACGCCGCCCGCACCGAGGTCCGACCGTTGGTGCGCAGCAGCGAGCCCTCGTAGATCCGCGCCCCGGCGAGCAGGAACCCGGCCGCCGTGAGCAGCAGCAGCGCCAGCGACACGATCGGCTCCCAGGCCGCCGCGTCGCCGGTGAACAGCCGTACCGGCATCGCTGTGGGCGACGAGAACGGCAGGTACGACAGGATCCGCATCGCGCCGGCGTTGTCGTTGAGGAACACCACAGCGAAGAACGGCGCCATCACCGCGAGTTGGACCGGCATGGACGCCCCGGCGATGTCCTCCTGCCGGTTCACCAGCGCCCCGGCGGCCGCCCACATGGCCGCGAGCAGCAGGAAACCGCACAGGAAGTACGGCACGAACCAGCCGACGGCCGGTGCGATCAGCCCCAGCAGGTCGCCGCCGCCGGTCAGGCGCATGCCGATCAGCGCGGCGGCCGCGATCAGGGCGATCTGTCCCAGCGCCAGCGCGCCCGCGGCGAGGATCTTGCCGGCCAGCAGCGCCCGGACCGGCACGGCGGCGACCAGGATCTCCACGATCCGGGTCTGCTTCTCCTCGGTGACGCTCTGCGCGATCTGCATCCCGAACGTCTGGGACATGAAGAAGAAGACGAACGCGAAGGCGAACGGCACCAGGTACGCGACGAGCGGGTCGACCGCGTCAGGGTCCAGCAGCTCGATCTGCGGTGCCGCGCTCAGCGCGGTGACGACGTCGTCCGGGGCCCGCTCGTCGGCGACCACGACCGGACCGGTCACCACGGCGGCGTCCGCATCACCGTCTCGTACCGCCTGCTCGGCCGTGCCGTCGTCGGCGACCAGCATGACGTCCAGCCCGGCCGCGCGCAGCGGTTCGGCTCCGGCCGCGGTCACCGCCACTGTGGACGGGCCACTGTTCAGCATCGCCGGCGCCACTGTGGCGACGACCGCGAGCAGCAGGAAGATCAGCGTGCTGTAGAGGAACGTCTTGTCGCGGAGCTTGACCTTGATCTCGCGGGCGGCGACCAGCCGGGTGGCCTGAAGCGTGTTCACTGGTTGACCTCTCGGAAGATCTCGGCGAGGGACGGGGTGACCGGACCGAACGCGCGCACCGGTCCGCGGGCCAGGGCGGCGCGCAGCACCGACTGGTCGTCGGCGGGCGGGTCCAGGTCGAACACGGCGCGCGCGCCGTCGAGGTCGACCAGCCGCACGCCGGGCTGGTCCCGAAGCCAGCCGGCGTCGCCGTCGACCACGAGCGAGAAGCGGGGCCGGGTGTACGCGGAGCGCAACTCCTCGCG
The DNA here is from genome assembly GCF_000374985.1 of Micromonospora sp. CNB394. Classification (NCBI taxonomy): domain Bacteria; kingdom Bacillati; phylum Actinomycetota; class Actinomycetes; order Micromonosporales; family Micromonosporaceae; genus Micromonospora; species Micromonospora sp. CNB394. Next base: position 180,102 of record NZ_KB895827.1, read on the forward strand.
GGCGCCCGCGGCCCGGATCGTTCCGGCCGCGATGAGCACCAGGTCGTCGCAGAGCCGTTCCACCACGTCGAGCTGATGGCTGGAGAACAGCACCGGCGCTCCGGCGGCGGCGCGTTCCCGCAGCACCGCCACCACCATGTCGACGGCGAGCGGGTCGAGCCCGGAGAACGGCTCGTCCAGGATCAGCACCTCCGGGTCGTGCACCAGTGCGGCGGCGATCTGCGCGCGCTGCTGGTTACCCAGCGACAGCGTCTCCAGCAGGTCGTCGGCCCGCTCGCCGAGACCGACCCGTTCCAGCAGCGCGTCGGTACGCCGGCGCGCCCCGGCGGCGTCCAGCCCGTACAGGCGGCCGAGGTGGACCACCTGCTCGCGGGGCGTCATCTTCGGGTAGAGGCCGCGTTCCTCAGGCATGTAGCCGAACCGGGCCCGGGCCTCGCGCGCGAGCGGTCGCCCCCGCCACGTCACCTGCCCGGCGTCCGGGGCGAGCACGCCGAGGATGATCCGCATGGTGGTGGTCTTGCCGGCGCCGTTGCCGCCGACGAATCCGGTCATGCGCCCGGCGGTCACGTCGAAGGAGACGTCCTTGAGCACCTGACGGTCGCCGAAGCTGCGGTCGACGCCGTCGAGGCGGAGCACGCTGGTCATGATCCGGACGCTACGGCCGGCCGTCGCGCCCGTCGTCCCACCACGGGGCGATCATGGGGTCCGTCGCGCGGCGGACGGGCGTCATCCGCCGGGTCGCACCACCCCGTGCTCGTACGCGAACACCACCGCCTGCACCCGGTCGCGCAACCCGAGTTTGGCCAGCACCCGGCTGACGTGGGTCTTCACCGTCGCCTCGCCGACGCGCAGGACGTCCGCGATCTCGGCGTTGCTGGCCCCGCGCGCGACCAGTTCCAGCACCTCCCGCTCGCGCGGAGTCAGGTCGGCAGTGGCCGCGTCGTGCCGGGGGTCCGGCGGCACCGCCCCGGGACGGGCGAACGTGGAGATCACCCGCCGGGTGAGCGCCGGCGCGATCAGCCCTTCGCCGCGCGCCACCACCCGGACCGCCTCGATCAGGTCCTCCGGGGTGCCGTTCTTGAGCAGGAAGCCGCTCGCCCCGGCACGCAACGCGGCGAAGAGGTAGTCGTCGCGGTCGAACGTGGTGAGGATCAGCACTGCCGGCCCGCCCGGCGTCGCGTCAGCGGTGATCCGGCGGGTGGCCTCCAGCCCGTCGAGCACCGGCATCTCCACGTCCATCAGCACCACGTCCGGCCGCAGCGCGGTCGCCATCGACACGGCGCGCTGCCCGTCGGCGGCCTCGCCGACCACCTCGATGTCGTCCTCGACCTCCAGGATCACCCGGAAACCGGTCCGGACCAGGTGCTGGTCGTCGACGAGCAGCACCCGCACGGGCGCGCTCACGCCGCCCGCCCGGCGGCCTCGACGGGAATCGGCATCCGGGCCCGGACCCGGAACCCGCCGCCGGGACGCGGCCCGGCCTCCACCTCACCACCGTGCGCGGCGACGCGCTCCCGCATGCCGATCAGGCCCAGTCCGTCCCCGACTGCGGGTACGCCGCCGTGTCCGTCGTCACTCACGTCGATCTCCAGCTCCCTCGCCAGATAGCGGATCCGCACGTCCAGCGTGGTGGCGTGGGCGTGCTTGACCACGTTCGTCACCGCCTCCTGCACGATCCGGTACGCCGCCTGCGACACCGAGCGGGGCAGCGGCACCGGTTCCCCGTACACCCCGAGGTCGGCCCGCAGGCCGGTGTCCCGGGCCCGGTCGACGAGCGCGGAGACCTGGTCGATGCCGGCGGTGTCCTCCGGCGTGGTCGCGCCGGCCACGGCGTCCGGGTCGCGCAGCACGCCGAGCATGCGGCGCAGCTCGTCGACCGAGGTGCGGGCGGTCTCCTCGATCGCGGCCAGGGCGGTGCGGGCCTTGTCCCGGTCGCGGTCGAACACGCGCCGGCACGCGGCGGCCTGCACGCCCATCACCGACACGTGGTGGGCGATGACGTCGTGCAGCTCGCGGGCGATGCGGACCCGCTCGCCCATCACCGCGCGCTCGCGCGCCTCGACCTGGGAGCGGCGCAACTGCTCGGCCTGCTCCCGCAGTTCGTGCCGGCGGCGCGCGGCCACCCAGGAGGTCTGGCCGGAGTAGTAGGCGAACCCGAAGAACAGCACGTTGTAGAACACGCCGTTGACCACGGCGGCGAGCACCGGCGGCACCGGGCCGGCGGCGTCGGTGAAGGAGGCCGCCGAGATCTGGTCGGCCCGCAGCGCGAGGGACAGCGCGAGCCAGCCGAACATCGCCACGATGATGCCGGCCCGCAGCCGCCCGGCCAGCCGCCGGTCGGCGCCCCAGGCGCCGAGCGTGAACAGGGCCGCGAACAGCGCACCCGACGGGAGCTGGGCGAGCGGGATCGCCCGTGCCTGCCCGGCGACGAAGGCGATGGAGATCACCACCGAGACGGCGGCCGGCCAGCGCCGCCGTACGGCCAGCGGGGCGGTCACCGCGACCGTCCACCAGACCTGCTCGGCGACGCTCGGCGGCGGCCCGAGCAGGAAGGCCCCGGTGCTGTGCGCCAGGGTCAGCTCGAACAGGGCCAGCACGGTGACCGCGAGCCCGACCCAGAGGTCGGCGCGGAACTGCGCGGCCGTGGGGGCCGGCCGGCGCCAGGCGGTGGTGGGTGCGGTGCTCACCGTACGACCATGCCACCGCTGCCGCCGGTGCGGTGCCCGGGGCGGAAACGGGTGGGCCGGGCGACAGGGGCGACGTAGCCTGCCGGGATGTTCGTGCCCGATCTGCCGTTGCGCACCGAGCGCCTGCTGCTGCGCGCCTTCACCGCCGACGACCTCCCCGTGCTCCGGGACTACCGGGGCCGCCCGGAGGTGACCCGTTACCTCTACCACGAGCCGTACGACGACACGGCCGCCCGGGCCTCGATCGACCGGCTGGTCCGGCGGACCGCGTTGCGCGCTCCCGGCGACATGCTCAACCTGGCGGTGACGCTGGCGGACACCGGCGAGTTCGCCGGCGACGTGCTGCTGAGCTGGACCAGCGGGGAGCACCGGCAGGGCGAGATCGGGTACGTGGCGCACCCCGCGCACACCGGCCGGGGGTACGTCACCGAGGCGGCCCGGGAACTGCTGCGGATCGGCTTCGAGGAGCTGGGGCTGCACCGGATCGTCGGCCGGCTGGACGCCCGCAACACGGCCTCGGCCCGGGTGCTGGAGCGGCTGGGCATGCGCCGGGAGGCGCACCTGCGGGAGAACGAGTTCGTCAAGGGGGAGTGGACCGACGAGGTGGTCTACGCGCTGCTGGCCCGCGAGTGGCGGGCGGCGGCCTGACTGCCCGCGTACCCGGAAGGCCCGGCCCGCCCTCGACGGGGCGTGCCGGGCCGTGCCGGCTCAGGCGGCGCGGCGGGCCTTGACCGCGCTCTCGGTCACGTCCCAGATCGCGACGAGCACGACCACGGCGGCGGTCACCCGGGCGACCTGGTCCGTGCCGCCGTCGCGCAGCCAGGCGAACCGCTCGACCAGCTCGGGGTTGAGCAGCCGGTCGGTGCCGAGCAGCCAGAGCACCGGGGCGGCGAAGGCCACGTTGAGCACCGCGTTGACGGCGACCAGCGGCCAGGTCCACCGCCCGGCCCGGTACTTGGCGATCTCCAGGCCGACGGTGGCCAGCAGCACCACGATCAGGGCCGGCAGCCAGAAGCTCCAGAGCGCCGGGTCGAGCACCGCCATCCGGGAGCCGTCGTCGGTGGTCCAGCGCTGGTAGTGCTGACCGATCAGGAAGCCGACGGTGGCGAGCAGGAACACCGCCGAGGCGATGCTGTCGGAGTGGCTGATCTGCCGTTCCCGGCTCTCCTCGGGGAGCTGGTCGACGGTCCACTCGGGCAGGCCGAGCGGTGTGCGGGTGCGTTCCAGCACGGCGAACACCAGCGTGACCCAGAACGCGATCTGGACCGCGGTCTGCATCGCGGCCACGACCGCCGTGCCGATCGCCGCGCCCGGCTCGCCGTCGAGCAGCGCCTTGGCGAGGCCGGAGAGCACACCCACGATCGCCGGGATGTACGTGAGCAGCTGCCGCAGCAGCCGCCACCAGAGCAGGTAGTAGCGCGGGCCGATCAGTTGCAGGGTGCGGTCGCTGTAGCGCGCCGCGAGCTTCTCCGGGTGGCCCAGCTCGGTGAGCACCTCGCGCTCGGCGGAGGCGTGGTCCTGCCCGCCCGAGGTCCGGTCGTCGATCATGTCGGCGATGGAGCCGCGCAGCTCCTCGGCGAGTTCCAGACGGCGTTGCGCGGGCACGGCCCGCATGGTGGCGGCGACGTAACGGTCGGTCAGGGAACTCATCGTTCCGCTCCTTCGATCAGGTCGGTGACGGACGTCCGCACCGCGGTCATGTCGTCGAGCAGCCGGTTCAGGACGGTCTCGCCGTCGTCGCTGGTCCGGTAGAACTTGCGCGGCCGGCTCTCCTCGGTGTTCCACTCGCTGGTCAGCAGGCCCTGGTCCTCGAGTCGGCGCAGCAGCGGGTAGAGCGTGTTGGCGTCGACCGCGAAGCCGTGTGCGGCCAGCCGTTGCAGCAGGGCGTATCCGTAGTCGGGGCGGCGCAGGGCGACCAGGCTGGCCACCACCACGGTGCCGCGTCGTAGCTCCTGGAGGTGGGTCCGGAGGACCTCGTCGCTGACCATGCTCAACACGATAGTGTGTGGCACACACTATTGCAAGAGGGTAGAACATCGCGCGCCGCACATCGGCCGGCCGGAGAGACCCGCGCCACCCCCGGTGTGGACGGTGGAGCCCGCACGACCACCTCGGTAGGGTGGGCCGGTCGACTCCGACGCAGCTTGATCCACAACCCGGGGGGCGCCACGCATGGGCGATTCGTTCGCGCATCTGCACGTACACACCGAGTACTCGATGCTCGACGGGGCGGCCCGGCTCAAGGACCTCTTCGCCGAGGCGGCGCGGCTCGGCATGCCGGCGGTGGCGATCACCGACCACGGCAACATGCACGGCGCGAACGACTTCTACAAGCAGGCCATGGACGCCGGGGTCAAGCCCATCCTCGGCGTCGAGGCGTACGTCGCGCCGGAGTCGCGCTTCCACAAGGCCCGGGTCAAGTGGGGCCGCCCCGAGCAGAAGAGCGACGACGTCTCCGGCAACGGCGCGATCACCCACATGACCATGTGGGCGGCCGACCGCGACGGCCTGCACAACCTGTTCAAGCTCAACTCCCGCGCCTCCATGGAGGGCCACTACGTGAAGTGGCCCCGGATGGACATGGAGCTGATCGCCGAGCACGCCGAGGGCATCATGGCCACCACCGGCTGCCCGTCCGGTGCGGTGCAGACCCGGCTGCGGCTGGGCCAGTTCGACGAGGCGCTCAAGGTCGCCGCCGCGTACCAGGACATCTTCGGCAAGGACAACTACTTCCTGGAGATCATGGACCACGGCCTCGACATCGAGCGCCGGGTCCGCGACGGGCTCACCGAGATCGCCCGCAAGCTCGACATCCCGCCGGTGGTCACGAACGACTCGCACTACACCCACGAGGCGCAGGCCGAGGCGCACGACGTGCTGCTCTGCGTACAGACCGGCAGCAACGTGGCCGACCCGAACCGGTTCCGGTTCGAAGGCGGCGGCTACTTCGTCAAGTCCGCCGACCAGATGCGCGCCGTCGACTCCTCCGAGCTGTGGCAGCAGGGCTGCCGCAACACGCTGCTGGTGGCCGAGAAGGTCGACCCGGCCGGCATGTTCACGTTCCACAACCTGATGCCGCGGTTCCCGATCCCCGAGGGCGAGACCGAGGAGTCCTGGTTCCGCAAGGAGACGTTCGCCGGGCTGGCACGCCGCTTCCCCGACGGCATCCCCGAGGGTCACGTCGTCCAGGCCGAGTACGAGCTGGGCGTCATCATCCAGATGGGCTTCCCGTCGTACTTCCTCGTGGTCGCCGACTTCATCCAGTGGGCCAAGAGCCAGGGCATCGCAGTCGGCCCGGGGCGTGGCTCGGCGGCCGGCTCGCTGGTGGCGTACGCGCTGGGCATCACCGACCTCGACCCGATCCCGCACGGCCTGATCTTCGAGCGGTTCCTCAACCCCGAGCGCGTCTCCATGCCGGATGTCGACATCGACTTCGACGAGCGCCGGCGCGGTGAGGTCATCAAGTACGTCACCGACAAGTGGGGCGAGGACAAGGTCGCGCAGATCGCCACGTTCGGCACGATCAAGGCGAAGGCCGCGATCAAGGACTCGGCCCGGGTGCTCGGCTACCCGTACGCGGTCGGCGACCGGATCACCAAGGCCATGCCCCCGGCGGTGATGGGCAAGGACATCCCGCTGTCCGGCATCTTCGACCCCAAGCACCCCCGCTACGCCGAGGCGGGCGAGATCCGCGGCCTCTACGAGTCCGACCCGGACGTCAAGAAGGTCATCGAGACCGCCAAGGGCATCGAGGGCCTGATCCGGCAGACCGGTGTGCACGCCGCCGGCGTCATCATGTCCGCCGAGCCGATCATCGAGCACATCCCGCTGATGCGGCGCGACTCCGACGGCGTCATCATCACGCAGTTCGACTACCCGACCTGCGAGTCGCTCGGGCTGCTGAAGATGGACTTCCTCGGCCTGCGCAACCTGACGATCATCGACGACGCGGTGAAGAACATCCAGCTCAACCACGGCCGGGAACTGGACCTGCTCGGCCTGCCGCTTGACGACAAGGCGGCGTACGAGTTGCTGGCCCGCGGCGACACGCTCGGCGTGTTCCAGCTCGACGGCGGGCCGATGCGCTCGCTGCTGCGGCTGATGAAGCCGGACAACTTCGAGGACATCTCCGCCGTCCTGGCGCTCTACCGGCCCGGGCCGATGGGCGTGGACTCGCACACCAACTACGCGCTGCGCAAGAACGGGCTCCAGGAGATCACCCCGATCCACCCGGAGCTGGAGGAGCCGCTGCGCGAGATCCTCGCGCCCACGTACGGCCTGATCGTCTACCAGGAGCAGGTGCAGCGCGCCGCGCAGATCCTCGCCGGCTACACGCTCGGCCAGGCCGACCTGCTGCGCCGGGCGATGGGCAAGAAGAAGAAGGAGATCCTCGACAAGGAGTTCATCCCGTTCCGGGACGGCTGCCGCGAGCGCGGCTACTCCGACGAGGCCATCCAGGCCGTGTGGGACGTGCTGGTCCCGTTCGCCGGCTACGCCTTCAACAAGGCACACTCCGCCGCGTACGGCCTGGTCTCCTACTGGACCGCGTACCTCAAGGCGCACTACCCGGCCGAGTACATGGCCGCCCTGCTCACCTCAGTCGGTGACGACAAGGACAAGATGGCCATGTACCTGTCCGAGTGCCGCCGGATGCGCATCCAGGTGCTCCCGCCGGACGTGAACACCTCCGCCGGGCCGTTCACCCCGGTCGGCAAGGAGATCCGCTTCGGTCTCGGCGCGGTGCGCAACGTCGGCGCGAACGTGGTCGCCTCGATCATGCGGTGCCGCGAGGAGAAGGGCGACTACGCCGACTTCTACGACTTCCTGTCCAAGGTCGACGCCGTGGTCTGCAACAAGAAGACCATCGAATCGCTGATCAAGGCCGGGGCGTTCGACTCGCTCCAGCACCCGCGCAAGGGCCTGCTGGCGGTGCACGCCGACGCGATCGACGCGTACGCCGACGTCAAGCGCAAGGAGGCGGTCGGCCAGTACGACCTGTTCGGCGCCGGCTTCGGCGAGGCGGAGACCGGCGGCACCACCACTGTCATGCCGGTCATCGGCGAGGGGGAGTGGGACAAGCGCGACAAGCTCGCGTTCGAGCGCGAGATGCTCGGCCTGTACGTCTCCGACCACCCGCTGTTCGGCCTGGAACACGTGCTCGGCGCGGCGGCGGACACCACGATCGCCGCGCTGTCCGAGGAAGGCACCGTGCCCGACGGCGCGGTCGTCACGCTCGCCGGCATCCTCTCCGGCGTGCAGCGGCGGGTCACCAAGCAGGGCCGCGCCTGGGCGTCGGCCACGCTCGAAGACCTGGCCGGTGGCGTGGAGACGCTGTTCTTCCCGAACACGTACGAGGTGATCGGGCAGTACATCGCCGAGGACGCGATCGTGGTGGTCAAGGGCCGGGTGGACCGGCGCGACGACACCCCGCGCATCATGGCGATGGACATGTCCATGCCGGACATCAGCAGCAACCCGGCCAACAAGCCGGTCACGCTCACCATCCCGGTGCACCGCTGCACGCCGCCGCTCGTGGAACGGCTCAAGGAGACGCTCGTGCTGCATCCCGGCGACACCGAGGTGCACGTCAAGCTGCTCAACGGCGGCAAGGTGACCACGCTGCGCCTCGGCCCGTTCCGGGTCGCGCCGACCACCGCGCTGATGGGTGACCTGAAGAGCGTCCTCGGCCCGGCCAACGTGAGCTGACCCGTACCGTCGCGATCTTGCCCGGCGCGCCACGGCCGGGCAGCATCGTGCGGATGCCGCCCACCGACCTGCTGCGCGTCCGCGACCTGGTGCCCGACTTCCTCGCGTGCGCCCGGAGGTCCGGCCCGCCGGAGTCGTGGACCTCCCGCTACCTGGCCGGGCACCCCGACGTGGTGCGGGCGCTGCGCCGCGACGGCGACTGGTCCGACGCCACCGGCGTGGCATCCGTCCTGGACGGGCTCCGCGACCGCGCCGCCGACCTGGCGGCGAGAGCCGAGACGGTACGCGCGGCGCTGCCCGACGCTGTCGCGGCGGTGGCCGGCGCGCTCGGCTGGTCCGGCGACGGCGGGCCGGTCGAGTGCGTCGTGCTGGTCGGGCTGAACCAGGCAAACGGCTGGGCCGGTGAACTGAACGGCAGGTACGCGCTCTTCCTCGCCGTGGAGCAACTCGGGCCGCCGGAGGACCTCGACCTGCTGGTCCGGCACGAGGCGGCGCACGTGGTGCACGACCGCGGCGCCGCGATCCGCGACTGGCCCGAGCACGGGGTGGCGAACGCGTTGTTCACCGAAGGGCTCGCCACGCAGGTCACTGCGGAACTCGACACCGGCCGGCCGGACGAGGCGTACCTCTGGTTCGGCCGCCCCGGCCACCGGCGGTGGCTCGACGAGTGCCGCCGCCGGTGGCCGGAGATCCTGCGCCGGGTACGCGCCGACCTCGGCGCCACCGACGCCGACCACCACGCCCCGTACTTCCTGATGCGGGACTCGCCGCTGGCCGGCCTGCCCAAGCGCTGCGGCTACCTGGTCGGCCTGACCGCGGTACGGCGCCTGCGCCGCCATTACACCCTGAAGGACCTGTCCACCTGGCCCCTGCCGAGGGTACGAGCCGAGATGGCCGAGGCCCTGACCGACCTCCCCCCGCCGCGACGATCATGAAGTTGGCGGCGACAGATCGGACCACGAACGCCGCCAACATCATGATCGTCCGGGCGAAGGCGCTGGGATGGCGGCCTCCGGCACGCCGCCGCACCCCGCGATCTCGCGCTTTCCGCCCACCCACCCCGCCCGCTCCCCCTACTCCGCGATCTTGCAGTTTCGGCCCCGCGTCTGGCGGCTTTGCACCATTCGCCCGGGCCGAAACTGCAAGATCGTGAGGGGGTGAGGGGGTGAGGGGGTGGATGGGGCCACGGGGGTGGGATTGGCGGTGTCGGGGGCGGGGCGGGGGTGGTTAGCGTCGGGCCATGGAGCTGGAGCAGGCGCGGAAGTTGTGGCAGCCGGAGCCGGGCTGGTTGAACACGGCCACCTACGGACTGCCGCCGGAGCCGGTGTGGGACGCCGTGCAGCGGGTGCTCGCCGGCTGGCGGACCGGGCGGGTGTCGTTCGAGGTGTGGGACGAGTCGGTGGACCGCTCCCGGGCCGCCTTCGCCCGACTGACCGGTGTGGACGCCGCCGATGTGAGCGTCGGCGCCAGCGCCTCGCAACTCGTCGCGCCGATCGCGGCCGGGCTGCCGGCGGGCGCGACGGTGGTGGTGCCCGAGACCGAGTTCACCTCGATCCTGTTCCCGTGGCTGGTCCAGCGGGACCGCGGCGTGCGGGTACGCACCGTGCCGCTGGCCGGACTGGTCGACGCGATCGACGCCGGCACGGACCTGGTGGCGTTCAGCGTGGTGCAGTCCGCCGACGGCACCGTGGCCCCGTACGACGAGATCGTCGCGGCGGCCCGGGCGCACGGCGCGTTCGTGGTGGCCGACGCGACGCAGGCGTGCGGGTGGCTGCCGTTCGCGGCGGACCGGGCGGACGCGGTGGTGGTGGGGGCGTACAAATGGTTGATGTCGCCGCGCGGCTCGGCCTTCGCCTACCTGGCCCCGGCGTTGCGCGAGCGGATGCGCCCGGACGCGGCCGGGTGGTACGCCGGGCGCGAGCCGCACGCCTCGTACTACGGGCTGCCGCTGCGCCTGGCCGACGACGCGCGCCGGTTCGACATCGCGCCGCCGTGGCTCAGTTACGCGGGCACCGCCCCGGCGCTGGAACTGCTCGCCGACCTGGACCTTGAGGCGGTGCGCGCGTACGACGTGGGGCTGGCCAACCGGTTCCTGGCCGGGCTGGGCCGGCCGCCCGGCGACAGCGCGATCGTCACGGTGGACGTGCCGGACGCGCAGGAGCGGCTGGCCCGCGCCGGGGTACGCGCGGCGGTGCGGGCCGGCCGGGTCCGGGCCTCGTTCCACCTCTACACGACCGAGGCGGACGTGGATCGCGCGGTCGAGGCGCTGACCGGCTGACGCTCAGGCCAGGTGGCCGCCGATCTTCGTGTACCCGCGCAGCAGGTCGCGGGAGATGATCAGTCGCTGCATCTCGTCGTGCCCTCGAAGATCCGCGCCGCCGGCATCTGCCACTCCGACCTGGCCATGGTGGACGGCACGCTGGCGCCCGCGTACCCGCTGGTGCTGGGGCACGAGGCGACGGGCGTGGTGGCCGAGGCCGGGCCCGGTGCGACGCTCGCGGCCGTGCTGCGCTCCTCGGTGTACGGCTCGACCGACCCCGACCGGGAGGTGCCGGAGTTGGCCGCCGCGCTCGCTGCCGGTGACCTGGACCTGGCGCCGCTGGTGAGCGGCACGGTGTCGCTGTCCGAGGCGCCCGCGGCCCTGGACCGGCTGGCAGAGGCCATCGGGCTGGTCACCGGCGGCATCTTCGTCCTCGTCGTGCTGCTGTTCCGCCCGGGTGTCGGGGGCACGGTCACCTGGCCCTCTGCGGGGCGGCGGCCCGCCGGGACCGGTTCGGCTGATCCGGCGTACGCGGGCGGCACCGCGACGAGGGTGGCGCGCCGGTACCCCCCCGCATGACGCGGAGCGACGCTATGATCCCCGACTCATGACCGTTTCTCGCCTTCGTGCGCTCGCCGCCACGGTCCCCGCCGGCCGTCCGGCGCCACGACCGGTCACGCTGCCGTCCTGGTTGCTCCTGCCCGGTCTGCTGGCACTGGCCGGGTCCCTCACCGCGTATGCCGTCTTCCTGGATCACGACCCGCTGCGCGGCACGGACCTGTGGATGTACGTCGGTGGCGCGCGGGCCTTCCTGGACGGCGAGCCGGTCTACCGGCTGGGTTACACGACGCTGAACCTGCCCTACACCTATCCGCCGATCACCCTGCCGCTCATGACGCCCCTGACGCTGCTCGACGATCGGGTGGCCCTGTACGTGTGGACCGTGGGGGGCCTGCTGGCGATGCTCGCGGCACTGTGGTTCACCACCCGGATGCTCGGGTACCGGGGCGCTGCCGGTCGGCTCGGCCTCGCCGCGGCGGTGCTCGCCGTCCTCGTGTGGAGCGAGCCGCTGCACCGCACCTTCTTTCTCGGTCAGATCAACATCTTCGTCCTGCTGCTGGTGGTGGCGGACCTGGCGCGGCCGGACCGGAGCCGGTTCAAGGGTGTCGGCATCGGCGTCGCCACCTCGATCAAGCTGCTTCCGGGCCTGTTCGTGGTCTACCTGCTGCTGACCCGCCGGATCCGGGCCGCCGTGGTGGCCGGGGCGACGTTCGCCGGGCTCACCGTGCTGGGCGCGATCATCCAGCCGGGCGGTTCGTACGACTACTGGATCGACGGCCGCGGGTTCGACTCGTCCCGGCCGCTCGCGACCTCCGGCCCGCGGTACGTCGGCAACCAGTCCCTCCAGGGTTTCGTGGCACGAGTGCTCGGCAGCGACGAACTGAACAGCGGGTCGTGGCTGCTGGCCGCGGTGCTCGCCGGGGTGGCCGGCCTGGCGCTCGCTGTCGCGCTGCACCGGCTGGGTGAGGAGGCGGCCGCGATGGTGATGGTCGGTTTCACCACGCTCGCCGTCTCCCCGGTGAGCTGGTCGCACTACTGGATCTGGGCCGGCCCGATGGCGCTGGTCCTGATCGATCTGGCGCGGCGTGCCCGCGGTCCGGCCCGGGTGCCCGCAGCCGCCCTCGCGGTGGCCGCCGTGCTGCCGTTCCTGCTGTGGCCCGGCCCCGACCGCACCGGCGCGACGGTCCCCCGCGGGCTGATCTGGAGCTCGGGCCATATGGAGGGGACGGCGAAGTCGCTGGCGGCCGACGCGTACCTGCTGACAACGCTCGCCCTGGGTCTGATCGCGGTGGCGTGGCTGCTGCTGCGCCGCCGGCCCGTCGCCGCAACGGAGCCCGGGCCGGTGAAGCCCCTACCGACGCAACCCGCTCCGGCTGAGCGCGAGCCGGTGGAGCGCGAGCCGGTGTGATCCGCCCCACCGGCCCGGTGCGGGATCGCATCCCGGCCGGACCGGTTCGGCCCGAGCGCATCCAAACCGCACCGCCGCGCCGAACCCCGGGTAGTGACCGTCTACCCGGGAGGTGCTTCTGGTGGTGTCCGAGGCGATGCCGGGCGACGCCGTCGAGGACGTCCGCAAGCACCTCACGCTCGCCGCGGAGGACCTGGACGGCAACCGGGTCGCGGCGCTGGTCGTCGAGGCCGCGGGCCGGTGGGGCGTGACCGCGCTGTGGGAACGGGTCTGCGCGCCGATGTTGGCCGCGCTGCCCGGGCGCAGCGCCGTCGAGGTGGCGGTGGAGCACGCGTTCTCCGAGGGGATCCGGTCCGGCCTGGACGCACTGCTGCGGGAGCCGGGGCGGACGTCGCCGGGCGGGGGCATCCTGCTGGCCGCGGCGGAACAGGAACTGCACTGTCTCGGCCTGCACGCGCTCGCCGCCGCGCTGCGGGAAGCGAACCTGGGCAGCCTGTTGCTGGGCGCCGCCCTGCCCTGGCCCGCGCTGGCCAGCGCGGTGCGCCGTAGCAGGCCGCACACGGTTGTGGTGTGGTCGCAGACCCCGGTGACCGGACGGGCGTACCGGATGGCCCGGTTCGCGCGGGAGTTCCCGTCGGTGTGGGTGCACAGCGCCGGACCGGGCTGGATCATGCCGCCCGCCGGGCACCTGACGAGCCTGTCCGACGCGCTCGGCACCTGTCGTGAGGCGGCCGGCCGCCGCGCCGGTCGGACCTAGGCGGACGGGCCGGCGCGGAAGCCGTGCAGCAGCGCGGCGACGGCGGCTTCCGGGTCGACGTCGTCGTCCGGAGACACGAGCTGAATGCCCAGCAGGCCGTCGATGAGTGCCAGCAGCATCGGGAAGTGGGCCGCCGGGTCGGTCGAGCCGAGCGTGGCCAGAAGCGGCTCCCCCAAGCCGGCCAGTCGTGCCCGGGCGGCGTCGATCGCCGGGCGCAGGCCGGGCCGTACGGCCGCCTCGACGAACAGCGCGTACCGGGCCAGCGTGACCACCCGCTGCTTGCCGGTGAACTCCCGGATCAGCCGGCCGACGACGGCGGCGAACGCGGCCACGTCGCCCGGTGCCAGGTCCACGGCGAGCCGCTGCCAGGCTGCGGTCTCCACCTCGACCAGCCGCTCGAAGACGCCGGCGACCAGCGCCTCCCGGGTGCGGAACCGATTGGAGGCGGAGCCCTCGGGCAGTCCCGCCTCCGCGTCCACGGCCCGGTGGGTGAGCTGCCGTGTTCCCCGGGTGCCGAGCACCCGGACGGCCGCGTCGAGCAGGAGCTGCCGGCGATCGGTCACCCGGCCAGACTACAGGCGTAGTGCAGTTAACTACACCTGTAGTACGGTGACGGCGTGGGCGGACACGCGGTCGTGGTCGGGGGCGGGATCGGCGGGCTCGCGGTGGGCATCGGCCTGCGCGCGGCGGGCTGGGAGGTGACGGTCCGGGAACGGTCCGCGGCGTTGCCGCAGACCGGCACCGGGCTCGGCATCTGGCCCGAAGCGATGCGTGCCCTGGACGCGCTCGGCGTCGGCGACGAGGTGCGCCGCCGGGGCAGCCGCCAGGCCGGCGGGTCGATCCGGCGCCCGGACGGCAGCCGGATCGCCACCATCGACGTCGACCGGCTGGAACGCCGGCACGGCGAGCCGGTGCACCTGGTCACCCGGCCGGTGCTGCTCGCCGTCCTGGCCGGCGCGCTGCCCGGCCCGGCGCTGCGCCTCGGCGAGCCGGTGACCGACCCGCTGCCGCTGCGCGACGCGTACGACCTGGTGGTGGGCGCGGACGGGATCAACAGCGTGGTGCGCGCGCAGATGTACGGCGGGCGGTACCCGTTGCGCTACGCGGGCGCGGTGGCCTGGCGCGGTGTGGTCGACCTGGATCTGACCGAGGGCGGCGAGACCTGGGGGCGGGGGCGCAAGTTCGGGCTGACCCCGGCCGGGCCGGGCCGCACCAACTGGTACGCCGCGGTGCGGCTGCCCGAGGGGCACCCGGCGCCGCCCGACGACCGGGACGAGCTGCGGCGCCTCTTCGGCGACTGGCACCGGCCGGTGCCGCAGGTGCTCGACGCGCTCACCGGAGAGGGGATCCTGCGGCACGAGATCCACGACCTGACGCCGCTGCCGTCGTACGTGTCCGGCCGGACGGCGCTGCTCGGGGACGCCGCGCACGCGATGACACCGGATCTCGGGCAGGGTGCCTGCCAGGCGCTGATCGACGCGGTCACGCTCGCCGACTGCCTGCGCGGCACCGGCGACGTGCCGGCCGGGCTGCGCGCGTACGACGGGCGACGCCGGCGGCCCACGCAGCGGATCGCGGCGGGCGCGCGGTGGGCGGGGCGGCTGGCCGGCGTGCGGCGGCTGCTGCCGGTGCGGGACGCGCTGCTGCGGCTGGCGCTGGCCGCCGGACCGCCGGCGTGACCTGAGACACATCCGATACGAACCCGTTCCGTATCGAAACCCTCTCACCTACGCTCGGTTCCGTTACGAGTCTTACCCGTATCGTATTCCGACGCGGGGTGAACCGGGGGGAGCACGGACGTGGAACCACACGGGAACACCGGACATCCGAGGAGGTGGGCGATCCTCGGGGTGCTGGTGATCAGCCTCCTCGTCGTCGTCCTCGACAACACCATCCTCAACGTCGCGTTGCGCACCCTGGCCGACCCGGTGCACGGCCTCGGCGCCACCCAGGGCGAGCTGGAATGGGCGATCAACTCCTACACGCTCGTCTTCGCCGCGCTGCTGTTCACCTTCGGCGTGCTCGGTGACCGGCTCGGCCGCCGCCGCTTCCTGATCCTCGGGCTGGCGGTGTTCGGCCTGTCCTCGCTGCTGTCCGCGTACGCCCAGGACCCGGGCCAGCTCATCGCGGCCCGTGCGCTGATGGGCGTCGGCGGCGCGGCGATCATGCCGGTGACGCTCTCGATCATCTCCATCGTCTTCGACCCGCGCGAGCGCGCCAAGGCGATCGGCGTCTGGGCCGGCGCGGTAGGCCTCGCGGTGGCGATCGGCCCGGTGCTCGGCGGTGCGCTGCTGGAGCACTTCTGGTGGGGTTCGGTCTTCCTGATCAACGTGCCGGTGGTGGCGCTCGGCGTGGTGCTCGTCGCGGCCCTGGTCCCCGAGTCCCGCGACCCCAGGCCGGGCCGGGTCGACCTGCTCGGCGTGCTGCTGTCGGTGGTCGGCCTGGTCGCGCTCACCTACGGCATCATCGACGGCGGCGAGCACGGCTTCGGCCGCCCGCAGGTGTGGGTGGCGGTGCTCGGCGGCCTCGCGGTGCTCGGCTGGTTCGTCGCCCACGAGCTGCGCAGCGACCACCCGTCGCTGGACGTGCGGCTGTTCCGGGTGCCCCGCTTCGCCGCCCCGGTGGCCCTGGTCGGGCTGGTCTTCTTCGCCGCCATGGGCGTGATGTTCTTCGGCGCGTTCTACCTCCAGCTCGTCCGCGGCTACAGCCCGCTGGAGAGCGGCCTGCTGTTCCTGCCGTTCGCCGCCGCCCAGCTCGTCTTCGCGCCGCGCAGCGCGGCGATGGTCCGCCGCTACGGCGGCCGGGCGGTCGCCGCCGTCGGGCTGCTGCTCACCACCGTGGCGCTCGCCGCGTTCGTCTTCATCGACGCGGACACCCCGATCTGGATCTTCTCGGCGCTGGGCTTCCTCCAGGGCGCCGGGATGGCGAACATCATGCCGCCGGCCACGGAGTCGATCATGTCCGCGCTGCCCCGGGAGAAGGCTGGCGTCGGTTCCGCGGTCAGCAACACGGTGCGCCAGGTGGCCGGCGCGCTCGGCGTGGCGGTGCTCGGTTCGGTGCTCTCCGCGGTCTACCGCGACCAGGTCGCCCCGGCGGTGGCGGCCCTGCCCGCCCCGGTGCGCGACGCCGCCCGCGAGTCGGTGTCCGGGGCGTACGCCGTCGCCGGCCGGCTCGGCCCCGACGCGCCGCGACTGATCGACGCGGCCAACGACTCGTTCGTCTCGGCCATGCACTGGGCGGCGGGCGTCTCCGCGGTGGTGGCCGCGCTCGGCATCGTGATCGTGCTGCGCTGGATGCCGGGCCGGCCGGTCGTCGCCCCCGACGCGCCGCCGGTCACCGACAGGGAGTTGGCCGGTACCGCGTAGGTTCGTGGACAATGTCTGACATGACTTCCACGGCGGATGCTCCGCGGTCGCCCGGGCGACCGCGGAGCACCCGCGCGGACGAGGCGATCGTCGACGCCACCCTCGACCTGCTGGCCGAGGGCAGCACCATAGAGTCGCTGTCCATCGAGGCGATCGCGGCCCGCGCCGGCGTCGGCAAGGCCACCATCTACCGCCGCTGGCCGGGCAAGGACGCGCTGCTGCTGGACGCCTTGCGCACGCTCAAGGGGCCCGCGCCGCACACCGCCGGGCACTCTGTCCGCGACGACCTGGTGCTGCTGGTCGGCGCCGTGGGTCAGCACGCCGACCCCCGGGTCCGCAAGATCATGCCGTGCCTGGTGCCGGAGGTGAACCGCAGCTCGGCCCACCGGCAGGCGTACGAGGCGATCATCGAGCCCCGGCGCGCGGCGATGCGCGAGGTGCTGCGCGGCGCGATCGACCGCGGCGAGCTGCGCGCCGATCTCGACATCGAGGTGACCATGTCGCTGCTCACCGCGCCGATGCTCACCCAGCGGATGCTGCGCTGGCACCCGGAGCGCGACGAGCGGATGCTGCCCGAGCGGATCGTGGACACGGTCCTGGACGGCCTGCGCACCCGCTGACCCGCGCCCGGGCCGGCGCGCGCTCAGCGGGCCGGCGTGCGCAACCGGTGCAGGCGCAGCGCGAGCTGCACCTCCAGCGCCCGCTCCGGCCGCTGCCAGTCCGTGCCGAGCAGCTGCCCGACCCGTTCCAGCCGCTGGGTCACCGTGTTCACGTGCACGTGCAGCTGCTCGGCGGCCCGGGCCAGGCTGCCGCCCACCCCGAAGTACGCCTCCAGCGTCTTCACCAGCGCGGTGCCCCGCCGGGCGTCGTAGTCCAGCACCGGCCCCACGGTGGTGGCGAGGAACCGGGCCACGTCCCGGTCCCCGGCGTCACCGACGGCGCCCAGCAGCAGCCCGACGAACCCCAGCTCGGCGGTGCTCGCCCCCTGCCCCGCCCGGCCCAGCGCGCCGAGCGCGGACAGGCAGCGCTCCGCCTCGGCGAACGTGACGGCCAGCGACGCCGGACCGGTCGACGGCCCGCTCGCCCCGGCGGTCACCGGGCGGCCGGTCACCCTCGACAGGTCCCGGGCCACCGCGCGGGCCGCGCCACCGGCGTCCTGACCCGGCAGCATCAGCACCACCCGCCCGTCGCGCGCCGCGGCCAGGCCGCCCCGGGCCGAGGCGTACGTGGTGGCCCAGGACAGCACCCGCTGCCGCGCCGAACCGGTCTCGGCGAACGCGTCGTCGCCGACCGCCACCAGCACGTGCGGGGCGTCCAGGTCCACCCCGATACGGCGGGCCCGTGCACGCAGCGCGTCGGTGTCACGCAGCGGCCGGGCGATCAGATCGTCCAGCAGCTCGCCGCGTACCCGCCCCTCCGCCTCGGCCACGGTCCGGCGGAACAGCAGCAGCAACGCGGTCACCAGCGCGGCGCGCTCCAGGATGCGCTGGTCCGCGTCGACCAGCTCGTCGTCCGGGCGCAGCACCAGCGCGCCCAGGTTCTCCGCACCCGCCACCACCGCGGCGTACCAGAGCGGGCCCCGGCGCACGCTGCGCCCCTCGGTACGGGACGCGGCGACCGCCTCCACGATGTCCGCCCGGTCCGGCTCCTCGATCTCGCCGACCCGGGCCAGCCGCCGGCCCTCGGCGTCCAGCGCCAGCAGCGCGCCGCCGAGCACCTCGGTGACCGCCGCCGCCACGTCCTCCATCCCGCCGCCGCGCACCACCAGTGCGGTCATCCGGTCGTGCGCCGCGGCGGCCCGCTCCACCGAGCTGCTGTGCGCCCGGATGGTGCGGTTCGCCGCGGACAGCTCCGCCAGCGCCGCCCGGGTCTCGGCCAGCAGCCGCGCGGTGTCGATCGCGACCGCCGCATGCGCCGCCAGCGACACCAGCAGCGACACCTCCTCGCGGGCGAACGGCCGGGCCGAGCGGTTCGCCGCGTACAGCACGCCGATCACGCTGGACCCGAGCCGCAGCGGCACGCCGAGGATGGCCACCAGGCCCTCCTCGCCCACCCCGCCGTCGATCTCGCCGGTGTGCCGGAACCGCTCGTCCTCCTGGTAGTTGGAGGTGACGTACGGGGTGCCGGTCTGCGCGACCAGCCCGCCGAGCCCGTCGCCCAGCTCCAGGCGCAGCCGCTGGAACCGGGCCGAGATCGAGCCGTCGGTGACCCGCATGTACGTGTCGCCGCGCTCGTCGTCGTTGAGTGTCATGTACGCCACGTCGGTGCCGAGCAGGATTCGCGCCCGGTGCACGATCGCGCGCAGCACGTCGTCCAGGTCGCGCAGCCCGGCCAGGTCGCTCGCGGTGTCGTACAGGCCGGACAGCTCGGTCTCCCGGCGGCGCCGGCGGGCCAGCAGCGCCCGTACCCGCAGCGCCACCACCTTCGCCTGCTCCAGCTCGGCGAGCCGTTCGGCGGGCAGGCCGGCGGCGCGCGCGGCCACCAGCGGGCCCTCGAACTCGACCGCGGCGGCCTCGCGCGCCAGCAGCTCCAGGAACTCGACCGGCGACGACATGACCGACATTGTGCGCGGGCCCACTAGTTCGCCGTCCAGCCCCCGTCGAGGGCGATCGAGGTGCCGGTGAGGAACGCGGCCGGCGGCGAGCACAGGTACGCCACCAGTTCGGCCACCTCCGCCGGCTCGATCAGCCGCTTGATCGCCGCCCGGGCCAGCATGATCTTCTCGACCACCTCGTCCTCGCCGATGCCGTGGGTGGCCGCCTGGTCGGCGATCTGGCTCTCCACCAGCGCGGTGCGCACGTACGCCGGGTTGATGCAGTTGGCCGTGACGCCGTGCGCGGCGCCCTCCAGCGCGACCACCTTGGACAGGCCCTCCAGTGCGTGCTTGGCCGAGACGTACGCGGCCTTGAACGGCGAGGCGCGCAGCCCGTGCACCGAGGAGATGTTCACGACCCGGCCCCAGCCGTTCGCGTACATCCGGGGCAGCGCGCGGCGGATCAGCAGGAACGGCGCCTCCACCATCACCCGCTGGATGTACTCGAAGCGCTCGACCGGGAAGTCCTGCACCGGCGCGACGTGCTGCAGCCCGGCGTTGTTGACCACGATGTCGGCGTCGGCGTCGAGCCGGTCCACCGCCGCCGGGTCGGCCAGGTCGATCCCGACCGCCCGGCCGCCGGCCTCGGCGGCCACCTTCTCGGCTGCCGCCACGTCGCGGTCCAGCACCACGACCGTCGCGCCGGCCGCCGCCAGGCGCAGGGCACAGGCCCGCCCGATGCCGCCGCCACCACCTGTGACCAGCGCGGTGCGACCGGTCAGGTCGACGTGTACGACGTGGGGGACCGCCACGGGTTCTGCCGTCATGGCGCATGAACGTACGAGCCGGGTGCCCCCTGGCACATGGGGCGGCGACACATACTCCACCGCCTGCGTGTGTGGTGCGCCGCGTCACGGCCGCGCCCGGCGTGTCCGGCCGCCCCGCTCCCGGCGGGCACCAGTAGGGTGTGTCGAACACACGTACTGCTGGCGGCTCGGGGAGGAGGCGGCGTGCGCGTGCTGGGCGTCGACCCGGGCCTGACCCGGTGCGGGGTCGGCGTGGTCGAGGGCAGGCCCGGCCGTCCCTGTGCGCTCGTGGCCTACTACGTGGTCTACACCGACCCCGAGGACGACCTGGCGCTGCGCCTGCTGCACCTGGACCGCTCACTCGGCGACCTGGTCTCCGAGCACCGGCCGGACGCGGTCGCGGTGGAGCGCGTGTTCAGCCAGCACAACGTCCGCACCGTGATGGGCACCGCGCAGGCCAGCGGCGTCGCGGTGCTCGCCGGGGCCCGGGCCGGACTGCCGGTGACGACGTACACGCCGAGCGAGGTCAAGGCCGCGGTGACCGGCTCGGGGCAGGCGGACAAGAAGCAGATGACCACCATGGTCACCCGGCTGCTGCGGTTGCCCGAGCCGCCGAAGCCGGCGGACGCCGCCGACGCCCTGGCACTGGCCATCTGTCACGTGTGGCGCGGCGGCACCCGGTCCAAGCTGGCCGAGGCAGCGCAACGGGCCCGACGAGGAGGGACGCGATGATCGCGAGCGTACGCGGCACGGTGACCGCCACCGGCCCGGATCACGCGGTGGTGGAGGTGGGCGGCGTCGGCCTGGCCGTGCAGTGCGCCCCCGGCACGCTCGCCGACCTGCGCGTGGGCCAGCCGGCCCGGCTCGCGACCAGCCTGGTGGTCCGGGAGGACTCGCTCACCCTCTACGGCTTCGCCGACGACGACGCCAAGCAGTTGTTCGAGCTGCTGCAGACCGCCAGCGGCGTCGGTCCCCGGCTGGCTCAGGCGGTGCTCGCGGTGCACACGCCGGACGCGGTCCGCAAGGCCATCGCCAACGCGGACACCGCGGCGCTGACCCGGGTGCCCGGCATCGGCAAGAAGGGCGCCGAGCGGCTGGTGCTGGAACTGCGCGACCGGGTCGGCCCGGTGCCGGTGGGCGCCGACGGCGCGGCCGGGGTGACCGCCGGCGCCTGGCCGGACCAGGTCCGCCAGGCGCTGGTCGGGCTCGGCTGGTCGGCGGCCCAGGCCGAGCAGGCGGTGGCCGCGGTGGCGGAGACCGTGGACGGTGCGACCCCGCCGGTGCCGGTGCTGCTCAAGCAGGCCATCCGTCTCCTGGGTCGCAGCCGATGAGCGGGGAGAACCTGGTCTCGGCGTACGTCGACGACGGCGAGCTGGACGCGGAGGCCAGCGTCCGGCCGAAGCGGCTCGACGAGTTCATCGCTCAGCACCGCGTCCGCGACCAGCTCGACCTGCTGTTGCAGGGCGCGATGCGGCGCGGCTCCCCGCCGGACCACATCCTGCTGTCCGGTCCGCCCGGCCTCGGCAAGACGACCTTGGCCAACATCGTCGCCGCCGAGCTGGGCACCGGGATCCGGGTGACCAGCGGCCCGGCCATCGAGCGGTCCGGCGACCTGGCCGCGATCCTGACCAGCCTCGCCGAGGGCGACGTGCTGTTCATCGACGAGATCCACCGGATCGCCAAACCGGCCGAGGAACTGCTCTACAGCGCCATGGAGGACTTCCGGGTCGACGTGGTGGTGGGCAAGGGGCCGGGCGCCACCGCCATCCCGCTCGACGTGGAGCCGTTCACGCTTGTCGGCGCCACCACCCGGTCCGGCCTGCTGACCGGCCCGATGCGCGATCGGTTCGGCTTCGTCGCGCACCTCGACTTCTACGCGCCGGCCGACCTGGAGGCGCTGCTGCACCGGTCGGCCCGGATCCTCGGCGTGCCGATCACCGCCGACGGCGCGGCGGAGATCGCCGGCCGGTCCCGGGGCACTCCGCGGATCGCCAACCGGCTGCTGCGCCGGGTCCGCGACTACGCCGAGGTACGCGCCGACGGCGTGGTCACGCTGGAGACCGCGCAGGCCGCGCTGACCGTCTACGACGTGGACGCGCTCGGCCTGGACCGGCTCGACCGGGCGGTGCTGACCGCGCTCGTCGACTCGTTCCGGGGCGGCCCGGTGGGCCTGTCCACCCTCGCGGTGGCGGTCGGCGAACAGCCGGACACGGTCGAGGAGGTCTGCGAGCCGTTCCTGGTGCGGGCCGGGCTGCTGGCCCGTACCCCGCGCGGGCGGGTGGCGACCGAGGCCGCCTGGCGGCACCTGGGGCGGACGCCACCGAATGGTACATTTGGCGCAGAAGCGCCTCCGGGGCCCGATCTCTTCTCGGTGCAGACCGATCAGCCGTGATCCGTTCGTGATCTGTGCCGCATTCGGTCTTCTCAGGAGCAGGGACTAGACTTCGCCGCGGTTTGTACAGGACGTGAGAATCCGCTTCCGCTGCGGTGCCCCCGGGTGCCGGGACGGAGGCCAACCGGAAGGTCTACACCGTGCTTTACGCAGCAGCGAGTGGCGGGGGAGCCGGCAGTCTGACGCCGATCCTCATGATCGCTCTGCTTTTCGTCGTCATGTACTTCATGATGATCCGTCCGCAGCAGAAGCGCCGCCGCGAGGCGGAGCAGATGCAGTCCGCCCTCGCCCCGGGCGACGAGGTGGTCACCATCGGCGGCCTGCACGGCACCGTCACCGCGGTCGAGGACGAGACGGTCCTGCTGGAGGTCGCCCCGGGCGTGCAGACCCGGTACGCCCGCCCCGCCGTCGCGCGGGTGATCAAGCGCGCCGAGGCGCCGGCGGCCGAGACGATCACCGAGGAAGCCGAGCCGGTCAAGGAGTGACCACCCGTCCCGGACGGGGCAGCGGATTCATCAGCACAAGTGGATAGTTGGGGTCGGCGCGCGGCGCCGGCATCCGGCCGGGCCGTGCGGCGCCCCCGCGCCGCGCTCCAGCCGGCGTGCCGTCCTCCGGTGCCGACCTGCCGGAGCAGTCGGGCGGACACCCCCGGCCCGACAGTTGTCGCCGCCGTGGAAACGGCGCGACCGTACAGGGAGACAGGACAGCCGTGGCACCACCTCAGGGACAGATGCGGCCCGGACGGCAGCTCGCCGTGCTTGGGCTCATCTTCGTCGTCCTCTATCTTTTGGTGTTCTTCTCGGGCGGCGCCAGCGGCGGCTGGAAGGACCGGTTGGAGCCCCGGCTCGGCCTGGACCTCGTCGGCGGCACCCGGCTGACGCTCGAGGCCACCAACACCGTGGACGGCAGGCCCCCGACCGCCGACAACCTCGAGGAGGCCCGCCAGATCATCGAGAGCCGGGTCAACGCCTACGGCGTGGCCGAGGCCGAGGTGGTCACCGAGGGCAACCGCAACATCGTCATCTCCCTGCCCGGCCAGAACCGGGATCTGACGGACGTCGGTGAGGCTGCCGAGCTGCGCTTCCGCAAGGTGCTCAAGGCCACCGACGGCAGCGGTGCCGTGGCCGCGCCCGCGCCGACCCCGAGCGCCACCCCGTCCGGTACCGCCAGCCCGGCGCCGTCGGACAGCCCCAAGGTCAGCGCGTCGCCGAGTGCGGGCGGACAGGGCGGCATGGCTCCGGCGTCGCCCTCGGCCTCGCCGAGCGCCAGCGCCCCCGCGTCCCCGTCCGCCTCGCCGAGCGCCAGCGCCGAGCCGGTGCCGCAGAGCATCGAGCAGCAGCGCAAGGCCGTCGAGCAGAAGGTCGGCGCGGCCGCCTGGGCCGCCGCCTCGGGCCTGCAGGCCCCGGCGGACCTGACCGCCGACCCGTCGCTGGCCGACAAGCTCAAGCCGTTCGGCACGCTCTCCCCGCAGGAGGTCGCGGTCCTGCCGGTGGAGATGCAGTTCAACGTCCCGACCATCACCTGCGCCCAGCTCGACAAGCGGCCCGCCGCCTCGATTAAGGACGAGAAGCAGAAGGCGGTGGCCTGCGAGACCGGCGCGAAGTACCTGCTGGACGTGGCCAAGGTGCTCGGCACCGACGTCAAGAACGCCTCCGCGCAGCTCGACCAGACCAGCTCCTGGGTGGTCAGCCTCAACTTCACCGGTGACGGCCAGGAGAAGTGGACCGCGCTGACCCGCGAGGCGTTCAACAACGAGGGCCAGGCCTGCGACCAGACCGCGCTCGGCCAGGACGGCAAGTGCCGGGTCGCCGTGGTGCTGGACAACGAGATCGTCTCGTCCCCGGAGATCCAGGGCGTGCTGACCGGTGACTCGCAGATCACCGGCAGCTTCGACAACAAGGCCGCGAACGCACTCGCCAGCCAGCTCCGCTACGGCGCGCTGCCGGTGACGTTCGAGCCGCAGGAGCAGCAGAACGTGACCGCCACGCTCGGCGACAGCCACCTCAAGGCGGGTCTGCTGGCCGCCGGCATCGGCATGCTGCTGGTCATCATCTACTCGTTCTTCTACTACCGGCTGCTCGGCTCGGTCATCTTCCTGAGCCTGGTGCTCTCCGCACTGCTCGTCTTCGGCGCGCTGGTGGTGCTCGGCCGGTCGATCGGCTTCACGCTCACGCTCGCCGGCATCGCCGGCATGATCGTTTCGCTGGGCGTCGCGGCGGACTCGTTCGTCATCTACTTCGAACGATTGAAGGACGAGATCCGGGAGGGCCGCAGCCCACGGAGCGCGGTGCCGCGCGCCTGGATCCGGGCCCGCCGGACGATCATCTCGGCCAACGCGATCACGCTGATGTCGGCAGTGGTGCTCTACATCGTGTCGGTCGGCGCGGTGAAGGGCTTCGCCTTCGCGCTCGGCCTGGCCACAGTGCTGGACCTGGTCGTCGTGTTCCTCTTCCGCCACCCGATCATGACGATGTTCGCCCGCACCCGGGCGTTCCTGTCGCCGCGGGTCAGCGGTCTGGGCCGGGCGCTGCCGGCCCGGTCGGCCGAGCCGGGCACCGCCCGCAACCCGCGTGTGAAGGAGGCCTGAGATGGCTAAGAGTGGTCTGGCCGCCCGGCTCTACCGGGGCGAGGCGGATCTCAACATCGTCGGCCGCCGCAACCTGTGGTTCGGCGTGGCGGGCGTGCTCGTGGTGGTCGCCGTGCTGAGCTTCGCGATCAGCGGCTTCAAGCTGGGCATCGAGTTCGCCGGCGGCAACTCGTTCCAGGTGCCGGCCAGCGTCGGCACGCTGGATCGGGCCGAACAGGTCGTCGACGAGGTGCTGGCCGACGAGGCGGCCGGCGTCGAGGTGGTCAGCGCGCAGAAGGTCGGCGGCACCAGCGGCGAGTTCTACGAGATGCGTACCGGGCAGCTCTCCGCCGAGCAGGCCAACGCGGCCAAGACGGCGATGGCGCAGGAGTTCGGCATCCCGGCTGACCAGATCAGCGGCAGTCAGGTCTCCGAGGCGTGGGGCAGTCAGGTCACCTCGCGGGCGCTGCTCGGCCTGCTGATCTTCATCGCGGTGGTGTCGATCTACCTGGTGCTGCGCTTCGAGTGGCGGATGGCGGTCGCCGCGATCGTCTCGCTGCTGACCAACCTCGTCCTGACCGCCGGTATCTACTCGCTCATCGGCTTCGAGGTCACCCCGTCGACGATCATCGGCTTCCTCACCATCCTGGGCTTCGCGCTCTACGACGTGGTGGTGGTCTTCGACAAGGTGCAGGAGAACACGCGCGGCATCACCGCGAACAACAACATGACCTACGGCGAGGCGTCCAACCTGGCGCTCAACCAGAGCCTCATGCGTTCGCTGAACACCTCGGTGGTGGCGCTGCTGCCGGTCGGCGGTCTGCTCTTCATCGGTGCCGGCCTGCTCGGCGCGGGCACGCTGAAGGACCTGGGCCTGGTGCTGTTCGTCGGTATGGCGGTGGCGTTCCTGACCTCGATCATGCTGGCCACGCCGCTGCTGGTGCTGCTGAAGAACATGGACCCGCGGATCAGCGCGCACACCAAGCGGGTGCTGTCCCGCCGGGTCGCGATCGCCCGGGGCGAGATCACCCCGAAGGGCCCGCGTGCCGCCGCTCCGGCCGCCGACGCGCCGATCGACCCGGAGTCGGCAGCGCTCGCCGGCGCCGCCCCCAAGGTCGGCGCCCGGCCGGCCGGCAAGCGCCCCAGCGGCGCCCGCGGCGGCCGTCCCGCCGGGGGCGGCGGCAACCGGCCCGGCGGCAAGCGCCGCTGACCGCAGGGCCGGACGGAATCGATTCGACGGCGTCCGTCATGCTGATGTCACGGCATGACGGACGCCGTCGTCGTTTCGAGAGGACATGGGACGAACCGTGACGGAGACCCACACCACCGCGGTACGGGGAGACAGCGGCCCGGAGGTCGCCCAGCTCGTCGCCAGCCGGTTGCTGGACGTGCCGGACTTCCCCAAGCCGGGTGTCGTGTTCAAGGACCTGATGCCGCTGTTCGCCGACGGTGTGGCGTTCCGGGCGGTGATCGACGGCATCATCGCGTACCACGGGCGGGACTCGTTCGACACGGTCGCCGGCATCGAGGCGCGCGGGTTCGTGCTGGCGGCGGCGGTCGCGTACGCGACCGGCGTCGGTGTGGTGCCGGTGCGCAAGGCGGGCAAGCTGCCCGGGGCCACCCACTCGGCCTCCTACGCCCTGGAGTACGGCGAGGCGACGCTGGAGGTGCACCAGGACGCCTTCACCGCCGGCCACCGGGTGCTGGTGCTCGACGACGTGCTCGCCACCGGCGGGACCGCCGAGGCCACGCTCGACCTGGTGGAACGGGCCGGTGGGACGGTGGCCGGGTTCACCGTGCTGCTGGAGCTGGGCTTCCTGGCCGGCCGTCAGCGGCTGGCCCAGCGCCCGGTGCATGCCCTGTTGACCGTTTGACCAGGCCGGCCCGTCGGGCCGGTCGGCGCGGACCGTCCGGGGGAGCGGTGGCGTACCCTGCGTACGGGTAGCATTGCCCTTTGCCCGACCCGGCCGAGCTGTCCGGGGCGGCGAAGGCGCCGGGGCCCGGCCCCGGCGACCGCGTGGAACAACACTGGCCCCCGGGCCGGTTGAACCAGACGTCGGCCGGACGGCCGGCGCATCCCGGCGAGCGGTGAGGAGGCCGGTGTCCCACGATGTCGTCCCTCCGGTGGAGGGCACGGTGCACCCGACAGGCGATGCGGACGGCTCGGTGACCGAGCGCAGCGGCAACCCGCCGGTCCGGGCGACCGGTGCCACCGGCGGCGTGTCCGACGCGACGGCCGACGGCGGGGCGGTCGTGGTGCCGTTCCCGACCGAGGGCAACGAAGCCACGCCCGGTAGCGGTTTCGCCCTCTCCAACGCGCCCACCGGCCGGCGGGTACGCGCCCGGCTGGCCCGGTTCAACGCGCCCTGGCAGACCTCGCAGGTCAGCGAGGTGCTGGAGCCGCTGATCGCGACGCACCGGGAGAACCACCCGAAGGCCGACGCGCGGCTGCTCCAGCGCGCCTTCGACACGGCCGCGCGGTGGCACTCCGGGCAGTACCGCAAGTCCGGCGACCCCTACATCACGCACCCCCTCGCCGTGGCGACCATCCTGGCGAACCTGGGCATGGACACCACCACGCTGGTCGCGGCGCTGCTGCACGACACCATCGAGGACACGGAGTACACGCTCGACCAGATGCGTGGTGACTTCGGCGGTGAGGTGGCGCTGCTGGTCGACGGTGTCACCAAGCTCGACAAGGTCAAGCTCGGCGACGCGGCCAAGGCCGAGACCATCCGCAAGATGGTCGTGGCGATGGCGAAGGACCCACGCGTCCTGGTGATCAAGCTGGCCGACCGGCTGCACAACATGCGGACCCTCACCTTCCTGCCCCGCCCCAAGCAGGAGCAGAAGGCCAAGGAGACGTTGGAGATCCTGGCTCCGCTGGCGCACCGCCTCGGTATGAACACGATCAAGTGGGAGTTGGAGGATCTCGCCTTCGGCACGCTGTTCCCGAAGCGGTTCGAGGAGATCAACCGGCTGATCGGGGAGCACCAGCCGCAGCGGGAGGCGCTGCTGCGCCAGGTGACCCGGAAGGTGTCCACCGACCTGAAGGCCGCCAAGATCAAGGCGGAGACCACCGGGCGGCCGAAGCACCTCTACTCGATCTACCAGAAGATGATCGTGCGGGGGCGCGACTTCAACGACATCTACGACCTGGTGGGTGTGCGGATCCTGGTCGACACGGTGCGCGACTGCTACGCGGCGCTGGGGGTCATCCACGCCAACTGGCAGCCGGTGCCGGGCCGGTTCAAGGACTACATCGCCATGCCCAAGTTCAACATGTACCAGTCGTTGCACACGACTGTCATCGGGCCCACCGGCAAGCCGGTGGAGATGCAGATCCGCACGTACGCGATGCACCGCACCGCCGAGTTCGGCATCGCCGCGCACTGGAAGTACAAGGAGCACAAGGGCACTCCGGTGGTGGGCCCGCCGGCGCACATCGACGAGATGACGTGGCTGCGGCAGCTGCTGGACTGGCAGCGTGAGGCGGCCGACCCGAGCGAGTTCCTGGACGCGCTGCGGTTCGACCTGTCCAGCCAGGAGGTGTACGTCTTCACGCCCAAGGGCGACGTCATCCCGCTGCCGACCGGGTCGACGCCCGTGGACTTCGCGTACGCGGTGCACACCGAGGTCGGGCACAAGTGCATCGGGGCGCGGGTCAACGGCAAGCTGGTGCCGCTGGAGTCGACGCTCTCAAACGGCGACGTGATCGAGATCTTCACGTCGAAGTCCGACACGGCCGGGCCGACGCAGGACTGGCTGGGTTTCGTCAAGAGCCCGCGGGCGCGTACGAAGATCCGCCAGTACTTCAACAAGGAGCGGCGCGAGGAGGCGATCGAGGCCGGCAAGGACGCGATCGTCAAGGCGATGCGCAAGCAGGGCATGCCGTTGCAGCGGATGCTCACCTCGGACGCGCTGATGGCGATCGCCCGGGACCTGCACCTGGCCGACGTGGCCTCGCTGTACGCGGCGGTCGGCGACAGCCAGGTGTCCGCGCAGTCTGTGGTGCAGAAGCTGATGGCGTCCTACGGCGGCGAGGAGGGGGCGGCGGAGGACATCGCCGAGACCGCCGTCGCCACCCGGCCGCCGCGCAGCCGGCAGAGCAGCGCCGACCCGGGCGTGGTGGTCCGCGGCGTCAGCGACGTCTGGATCAAGCTGGCCCGCTGCTGCACGCCGGTACCGCCGGACTCGGTGTTCGGGTTCGTCACCCGCTCCGGCGGGGTGAGCGTGCACCGGGACGACTGCGCCAACGCCGAGGACCTGCGCGCCCAGCCGGAGCGGGTGGTCGAGGTGAGCTGGAAGCTCACCTCCGCCTCCACGTTCCTGGTCGCCATCCAGGTCGAGGCGCTGGACCGGCACAAGTTGCTCGCCGACGTGACCAGGGTGTTGTCCGAGGAGCGGGTGAACATCCTCTCCGCGACAGTCACCACCACCCGGGACCGGGTGGCGGTCAGCCGGTTCAGCTTCGAGATGGCCGACCCGAAGCACCTCGGGCACCTGCTGGCCGCGGTCCGGAAGGTCGACGGCGTGTTCGACGCGTACCGGGTCACCTCGGGGGCCTGAGGCGCCACGCACGCGAGAGCGCCCGCCGGCTGCGATCAGCCGGCGGGCGCTTCGTCGTCGTACGGGTGGATCAGCCGCCCTCGACCGGGCTCATCGTCACCTTGGTCATGGTGATCTCCTTCTTCGGGTGACCACCGCCGGCCTGCTGGGCGAACGCACCGTCGTCACCCGCCTTGGCCACGTCCTTGACGATGTCCATGCCACCGGTGATCGTGCCCAGCACCGTGTAGTTCGGGTCGAGCGGCGAGTCGCCGTACACGATGAAGAACTGGCTGCCGGTGCTGCCCGGCTGGCTGGAGTTGGCCATCGCGATGACACCCTCCGGGTACGGCGGGCGCTTGTCCGTCGGCAGGTTCTCCTCGGCCAGGTTGTACGACGGCCCGCCGGTGCCGTCGGTGTCCCGCCAGCCCGTGCCGGTGGCGCTCGGGTCGCCGCACTGGAGCACCTTTATGCCCTCGGTGACCAGCCGGTGGCACTTGGTGTTGTCGAAGAAGCCCTTACTCGCCAGGTGCGTGAAGCTGCCGGCGGTGCAGGGCACCTTGGCGCGATCGATCTTGGCGGTGATCGGACCCAGGTTGGTGTCGATGGTCATCGTCTGGGTGCCCTTGCCGGCCTGCTGGGCCGGCGGCAGGCCGACGTCCTTGATCTGCGGCGGCCGGCCCTCCTTGGGCACCTCCGTGTACGCGCACTGGACGGCCCCGGCGGCGGCGGTCGTGCCGTCCTGCTCGTCGTCGTCGCCGAGCGCGGCGACGAGCCAGACCGTGCCGGCCACGACGAGCACCAGCACCGCCGCGGCCCCGACGATCGCCTGGGTCTGCCGGCGCTTGCGGGCCCGGCCGGCCCGTTCCGCCATCTCCCGCTCGAGCTTGGCCCGCGCCGCCGCGCGCTGGCGGTCTCTGGTGGACGTCACGGTCACTCCTCACCTGCTGCGTATGGGGTCGGCGCGCGTCGCCGCCGGGTCAGCCGACGGCCCGCCGCCTGCTCGCCTGTGTTCTCAGCCCGCGCTGGCGCTGGGCGACGGCGCGGGACTGTCGGCCGGAGCCGCGCCGGGCTCGCCGACGGTGACGCTCTGGACCAGCACCTGCGTCTTCGGCTTGACCTTGGCGCCGTTGCCATTGTCCACCGTCGGCAGGGCGCCGATCTTCTCCACCACGTCGAGCCCGCCGGTGACCTTGCCGACCACCGAGTAGGCCGGCTTGGCCGGGCTGGCGTCCTTGAAGAAGATCAGGAACTGGCTGGCGTTGCTGCCGGGCGGGTTGCCGATCATGGCGACCGTGCCCTTCGGATACGTCGCCGGCTGCCCGGGCGCCGGCGAGGCCGACGGGCTCGGCTCCGGCGCGGCCGGGACGTTCTCGTCGTAGAACGAGTAGGTCGGGCCGCCGAGGCCGGTGCCGGTCGGGTCACCGCAGCGCAGCGCGCCCTCGGCGGTGATCTCGTGGCAGGTGGTGTTGTCGAAGAACGACCGGCCGGCCAGGTAGCTCAGGCTCGCCGCGCCGCACGGCGCGTCGGTCTGGTCCAGCTCGACCGTGATCGGACCGCCCTGGTTGGTGGTGATCGTCATCGGGCGGGTGCCCGAGGTCGGCAGGCCCGTGGTGGGCGGCTCGCCGACGTCCTTCAGGTTGGTGTTGACGGCGCCGTCCTCAGCGGCCCAGAGGCAGACGTCCTCGGCGGCAGTCTTCTCCGGCTCGGAGTCGAACGCGCCGAGTGCCCAGGCGGAGCCGGCCACGATCAGCACGAGCACCACCGCGGCGCCCACGCCGGCCCGGATCTGCCGGCGGCGCTTCGCGGCCGCCGCCCGCCGGGCAAGCTGCCGGTCGAGCTTGGCGCGCGCCAGTTTGCGCTGCCGGTCCCTGCTGGAAGCCACGCGCGCTCCCCTTCCTCTGCCTGATCGCCGCCGGCGCCGGGCGCCGTCCGCCGTTCCGATCGGGGTGCGCCACGCCACACGCCCGCCAGAGTGTACGGGTACCGACTGTGAATGTGGTGTACGAGGTCCCGCCGTCTCGGTGCGGCCGGGCGGACGGGGGCGGTGGCGGACGGAACTCGCTGGCCGTTACGACTAGGCTGCAGGCAGACGACGACCGGACGGAAAGGGGAGCGACGTGCTCGTGGCCGGCTTTCCCGCGGACGCCTTCGGCACCAACTGCTACGTGGTGGCGACCGGGCCGGGGGAGCAGTGCGTGGTGGTCGACCCCGGCATCGGGGTGCTCGACCGGCTCGACGCCGTGCTCGCCGAGCACCGCCTGCACCCGGCCGCCGTGCTGCTCACCCACGGCCACCTGGACCACACGTTCTCCGTCGCCCCGGTCTGCGGCGCGCGGGGCATCCCCGCCTACGTCCACCCGGACGACCGGGAACTGCTGGCCGACCCGAGCAAGGCGCTGTCGATGGACCTGACCGAGCTGTTCGGCGGCCGGCTGCCGTACGCCGAGCCGGACGACGTGGCCGAGCTGACCGACGGCGCGGCGCTGTCGCTCGCCGGGTTGGAGATCACCGTCGACCACGCCCCCGGCCATACCGGTGGGTCGGTGCTGTTCCGGCTGCCCGGCGCCGGCTCGCCCTGGGAGGCGGAGCAGATCTGCCTCTCCGGTGACGTGCTGTTCGCCGGCTCGATCGGCCGCACCGACCTGCCGGGCGGCAGCATGCCCCGGATGCTGTCCAGCCTGCGGGACAAGGTGCTCCCGCTGGCCGACGACACGGTCGTCCTGCCCGGCCACGGCCCCGCGACAACGATCGGCCGCGAGCGCGCGACCAACCCGTACCTCGTCGAGGTGGCGGGCACCGGCGGCGCGCGCCCGGCCGCGCCCACCCGAGGCCTCTAGACCTCACCCGCGCCCGCGCGGGTTCTCAAGGAGTACGCCATGAGCAAGCCCACGCCCATCTCCGGTTTCCCCGAGTGGACGCCGGCACAGCGGATGATCGAGCAGTTCGTGCTCGACCGGATCCGCGCGACGTTCGAGTTGTACGGTTTCGCGCCGCTGGAGACCCGCTCGGTCGAGCCGCTGGACCAGTTGCTGCGCAAGGGGGAGACCTCCAAGGAGGTCTACCTACTGCGCCGGTTGCAGGCCGACGCCGACGGCCCGTCCGGCGACGACGCGCTCGGGCTGCACTTCGACCTGACCGTGCCGTTCGCCCGGTACGTGCTGGAGAACGCCGGCAAGCTGCAGTTCCCGTTCCGCCGCTACCAGATCCAGAAGGTGTGGCGCGGTGAGCGCCCGCAGGAGGGCCGCTACCGGGAGTTCCTCCAGGCCGACATCGACATCGTCGACCGGGACACCCTGCCGGCCCACTTCGAAGCCGAGATGCCGCTGGTCATCGGTGACGCGCTGCGGTCGCTGCCGATCCCGCCGGTGCGTATCCAGGTCAACAACCGCAAGATCTGCGAGGGCTTCTACCGGGGCATCGGGCTCACCGACGCCGAGGCGGCGCTGCGCGCCGTCGACAAGCTCGACAAGATCGGCCCGGCCGGGGTGACGGAACTGCTGGCGAGCACCGCCGGGGCGAGCGAGGCGCAGGCCAAGGCCGTGCTGTCGCTGGCCGAGATCTCCGCGCCTGATGCCTCCTTCGCCGACGCGGTGCGCGGCCTCGGGGTGAGCGACCCGCTGCTGGACGAGGGCGTCGCGGAGCTGACCGCCGTGGTGGAGACCGCCGCCGCGCACGCGCCCGGCCTCTGCGTGGCCGACCTGCGCATCGCGCGGGGCCTGGACTACTACACGGGTACGGTCTACGAGACGCAGATGATCGGCTACGAGCGGTTCGGCTCGATCTGCTCCGGCGGCCGGTACGACAACCTGGCCAGCTCCGGCAACGTCCGGTTCCCGGGGGTGGGCATCTCGATCGGGGTGACCCGGCTGCTCGGCCTGTTGTTCGGCGCCGAGGCGCTGTCGGTGTCCCGCTCGGTGCCGACCTGCGTGCTGGTGGCGGTCTCCGCCGAGGAGGACCGGGCGGCGAGCGACGCGGTCGCGGCGGCGTTGCGGTCGCGGGGTGTGCCCACCGAGGTGTCGCCGTCGGCGGCCAAGTTCGGCAAGCAGATCCGGTACGCCGAGCGGCGCGGCATCCCGTACGTCTGGTTCCCCGGCGCGGACGGCGACGAGGTCAAGGACATCCGTTCCGGCGAGCAGGTGCCCGCCGCGGCGGGGGAGTGGACACCGCCCCGGGCGGACCTGAAACCGCTGGTCGGCCCGGCCGGCACTGGCGTCTGATGACGTTTCGACCTACGGTGGCGTAAGTTACGCCACCGTAGGGAGAACGTCGTGACCGTGCTCAGCCAGACCGCTCTGCTCACCGAACTCGAGCCGGTGGTCGAGAAGAACCTCGACCGCCACCTGTCGCTGGCCAAGGAGTGGTTCCCGCACGAGTACGTGCCGTGGAGCGAGGGCCGCACCTTCGACGGCCCGCTGGGCGGCGAACCCTGGTCGCCGGAGGACTCGACGCTGCCCGAGGTGGCCCGTACCGCGCTGATCGTCAACCTGCTCACCGAGGACAACCTGCCCTCGTACCACCACGAGATCGCCACCCTGTTCGGGCGCGACGGCGCGTGGGGCACGTGGGTGCACCGGTGGACCGCGGAGGAGGGGCGGCACGGCACCGCGATCCGCGACTACCTCACGGTGACCCGGGCGGTGGACCCGGTGGCGCTGGAGCGGGCCCGCATGGTGCACATGTCGGCGGGCTACCAGAACACGCACGACCAGGAGATGCTGCACTCGCTGGCGTACGTGTCGTTCCAGGAGTTGGCGACGCGCATCTCGCACCGCAACACCGGCCGCGCGACCGGCGACCCGGCGTGCGAGGCGCTGCTGGCCCGGGTCGCCGCGGACGAGAACCTGCACATGGTCTTCTACCGCAACCTGCTCGGCGCGGCGTTCGAGCTGGCTCCGTCGCAGGCGATGCGGGCGGTGGCCGACGTGCTGGCCGACTTCCAGATGCCG
This sequence comes from Micromonospora sp. CNB394, assembly GCF_000374985.1. Classification (NCBI taxonomy): domain Bacteria; kingdom Bacillati; phylum Actinomycetota; class Actinomycetes; order Micromonosporales; family Micromonosporaceae; genus Micromonospora; species Micromonospora sp. CNB394. Next base: position 214,640 of record NZ_KB895827.1, read on the forward strand.
GGTGTGGGCATCGAGGGCTTCGCCCGCAAGTCGGTGGCGATCGCGCTGGCCGGCATCTACGACCTGCGCCAGCACCGCGACGAGGTGGTGATGCCGGTGCTGCGCCAGTGGAACCTGTTCGACGTGACCGGCCTGAATGCCGACGGCGAGACCGCCCGCGACCAGATCGCCGCCCACCTGGACACCCTGGAGACCCAGGCCTCCCGCTTCGAGGAGCGCCGGGCCGCCCGCGCGGCCCGCGTATCAACCCGCACCGCCTGACTCCCGCCCTCTCCCGCGCGAACTTGCACTTACGGCCCCCGCAAATGCCGCAGACACGGCGCAGCGGGGGCCGCAACTGCAAGATCGCCGGGGACCGGTGAGGAGGGCCGGGGAGGGGGAGGATGAGGCAGGTCGAGGTGGCGTGGGCCACCAGGCGGCCGGCCGCGCCACGAGTACCGGCTCACCGAGATGGGTCTGGGCCTCTGGCCGGTGCTCGTCGCGGTGCTCGGGTGGGGTGACCGCTACCCTCGCCGCTGAGCGTGGCGCACCGCGACTGCGGCGCCGAGGTCCGGGTCGCGTTGCGCTGTGCCGAGGGGCACGAGATCACCGGGGCGCGCGACGTGCTGCCCCGCCCGGGCCCGGGTGCCCGCCGCCGCCCGCCGCCGCTCTGACAGATGGTGTCGGTGTTGTTGCTCAGGTGTTACATCGGGCGCTGGCGCGAACCCGGGCAAAATCTTGTCTTGCTTACGATCTTAAATGTGTGAATACTTTGGTCACTCGGGCGGTTTCCCCAGGTCGCCCGGGTTGTCCTCGGGCGCGCCCCCATGACAGCGCCCGTTCACCCCCTTTCGGAGGTTGTTACATGCGACCCACGAGGTCCACGCTCCGCCGCGCCGCTGCCGTCGCTCTGGCCGGCACCCTGGCCACCGGCTCTCTGCTCGGTGCCCCCGCCCAGGCGGCCCCCGCCGCCGCCACGCCCGACGCCGCCGCCACGCTCGTGGCCAAGCTCGGCGACCGCGCCGCCGGAGCGTACGCCGACGCCAGCGGCAAGATGGTCGTCACGGTGACCGACGCCGCCGCTGCCCGGCAGGTGCACGCCGCCGGCGCCACCCCGAAGCTGGTCACCCGGGGCGCCAAGCAGCTCCGGGCCGCCACCAGCGAGCTGGAGCGCTCCGCCAAGATCCCGGGCACCGCCTGGTGGACCGACCCGGCGACCAACCAGGTGGTCGTCTCCGTCGACAGCACCGTCACCGGCGCCAAGCTGGAGCGGGTCAAGGCCGCCGCCGCCCGCACCGGTGGCGCGGTCCGGATCGAGGCCGAGGCCGGCGTGCTGAGCACCCGGATCTCCGGCGGCCAGGCCATCTACGCCGGCGGCGGAGGCCGTTGCTCGCTCGGGTTCAACGTCCGCAGCGGCTCGACCTACTACTTCCTCACCGCGGGTCACTGCACCAACATCTCGTCGAGCTGGTACAGCAACTCCTCGCAGACCAGCCTGCTCGGCACCCGCGCCGGGACCAGCTTCCCGGGTAACGACTACGGCATCGTCCGCTACAGCAGCGGCTCGCAGCCGGGGAACGTCTACCTCTACAACGGCAGCTACCGCGACATCACCGGCGCCGGCAACGCCTACGTGGGCCAGAGCGTGCAGCGCTCCGGCAGCACCACCGGCCTGCGCAGCGGCAGCGTCAACGCGCTCAACGCGACCGTGAACTACGCCGAGGGCAGCGTCTCCGGCCTCATCCGCACCAACGTCTGCGCCGAGCCCGGCGACAGCGGCGGCTCGCTCTTCTCCGGCAGCACCGCGCTCGGCCTCACCTCCGGCGGCAGCGGCAACTGCTCCTTCGGTGGCACCACCTACTTCCAGCCGGTCACCGAGGCGCTCAGCCGCTACGGCGTCAGCGTCTACTGAACCACCGCACGCGAACGGGCCGCCGGGTGACCGGCGGCCCGTTCCGCGTACCCGGTCAGGCGCCCGCCTCCCGGCGGCCCGGACCGACCGCGAGCGCGGCCACAGTGGCCACCACTGACCGCCGCCGCCGGGCTCTGCCGCGCCCCGGGACGGGCCGGGCTCGACGGGTGCCGGGGAGCGGGCCCGCCCGCCCTGACAGAATGCGGGGGAGCAGTGAGTGGACCAGATTGAGGAGACGCCAGCCGTGATCCGTACCCACAATGCCGGAAGCCTGCGCGCGGCGGACGCCGGCTCGACGGTGACGCTCGCCGGGTGGGTGGCCCGCCGGCGCGACCACGGCGGTGTCATCTTCGTCGACCTGCGCGACGCCTCCGGCGTGGTGCAGGTGGTCTTCCGCGAGGAGGACGCGCACGCGCTGCGCAACGAGTTCTGCGTCAAGGTCGTCGGCGAGGTGACCCGCCGCCCGGAGGGCAACGAGAACCCGGATCTGCCCACCGGCGAGGTCGAGGTGACCGCGACCGCGCTGGAGGTGCTCTCCGAGGCCGCGCCGCTGCCGCTGCCGGTGGACGACCAGATCGAGGCCGGCGACGACATCCGGCTCAAGTACCGCTACCTGGACCTGCGCCGGGGCGGCCCGGCCAAGGCCATGCGGCTGCGTTCGCGGGCCAACCAGATCGCCCGCGGCGTGCTGCACGAGCGGGACTTCCTGGAGATCGAGACGCCGACGCTGACCCGCTCCACCCCGGAGGGCGCCCGGGACTTCCTGGTGCCGGTACGCCTGCAGCCGGGGAGCTGGTACGCGCTGCCGCAGTCGCCGCAGCTGTTCAAGCAGCTGCTGATGGTCGGCGGCATGGAGCGGTACTACCAGATCGCCCGCTGCTACCGCGACGAGGACTTCCGCGCCGACCGGCAGCCGGAGTTCACCCAGCTCGACATCGAGATGTCGTTCGTCACCGAGGACGACGTGATCGACCTCGGCGAGGCGATCGTCTCGGCGCTGTGGAAGGACCTCGCCGGCTACGAGATCGCCCGGCCGATCCCGCGCATCACCTGGCACGACGCCATGTCCCGCTACGGCTCGGACAAGCCGGACCTGCGCTACGGCGTCGAGCTGACCGAGCTGACCGGCTACCTGCGCGGCACCGGGTTCCGGGTGTTCGCCGGCGCGATCGACGCGGGCGGCTACGTCGGCGCGGTGGTCATGCCCGGCGGCGCGTCCCAGACCCGCAAGGAGCTGGACGGCTGGCAGGACTGGGCCAAGGCGCGCGGCGCGCGCGGCCTGGCGTACGTGGTGCTGGACGCCGAGACCGGCGAGCCGCGCGGCCCGGTGGCGAAGAACCTGTCCGAGGAGCACCTGGCCGGCCTGGCCGACGCGGTCGGCGCGAAGCCCGGTGACGCGGTCTTCTTCGCCGCGAGCACGGACACCCGCGAGGCGCAGGAGCTGCTCGGCGCGGCCCGGATCGAGATCGCCAAGCGGGCGAACCTGGTCGACGAGAGCGCCTGGGCGTTCTGCTGGGTGGTCGACGCGCCGATGTTCGAGAAGACGGACGACGGCGGCTGGACCGCCGTGCACCACCCGTTCACCTCGCCGAACGCCGAGTGGGTGGAGAAGTTCGAGGAGGCGCCGGACCGGGCGCTGGCCTACGCGTACGACATCGTCTGCAACGGCAACGAGATCGGCGGCGGCTCGATCCGTATCCACCGGGGCGACGTGCAGCAGCGGGTGTTCGACCTGCTCGGCATCACCGCCGACGAGGCGCAGGACAAGTTCGGCTTCCTGCTGGAGGCGTTCAGGTACGGCGCCCCGCCGCACGGCGGCATCGCCTTCGGCTGGGACCGGGTCTGCATGCTGCTGGCCGGCGCCGACTCGATCCGCGAGGTGATCGCGTTCCCGAAGACCCGCGGCGGCTTCGACCCGCTGACCGGCGCGCCCACCCCGATCACCGGGCAGCAGCGCGCCGAGGCGGGCATCGACGCCAAGCCGAAGGCCCCGGCCGGTGCGCACGCCGGCACCGCCGGCCCGGCCGCCCCGGTGGCCGACCCGACCTGATCCTCGCTTCCGGAGAGGCCCGCGTCATGATGACGCGGGCCTTTTCGATCTTCAGGGGGACGCATGCATCTGCTCGTGGTGGGAGCCAGCGGCTTCCTCGGCGCCGAGGTGTGCCGGCAGGCGGTCGCCGCCGGGCACCGGGTGGCCGGCACGTACCACTCCACCGCCGTCGCGGTGCCCGGCGTCGCGCCGCACCGGCTCGACGTGACCGACCGCGCCGCCGTGCGCGAGCTGCTGATCCGGGTACGCCCCGACGCCGTCGTCGCCACCCCCTACCGGTACGACGACTGGACGGTCACCGCGGACGGGGCGGCCCACATCGCCGTCGCCGCCGCCGAGGTGGGCGCCCGGCTGGTGCACCTGTCCAGCGACGCGCTGCACGCCGGGCGGCCCACGCCGTACGCGGACGAGGACGTGCCCACGCCGCTGCACCCGTACGGGGCGGCGAAGGCGGCGGCGGAGACGGCGGTGCGGGCGGTGGACCCGGGCGCGGCGCTGGTGCGGACCTCGCTGATCGTGGGGGAGGGCAGCAAGCAGATCCAGCTCTGCCGGGACGCGCTCGCCGGCCGGGCCACGCTGTTCACCGACGAGCTGCGCTGTCCGGTGCACGTCGCCGACCTCGCCGCCGCGGTGCTGGAGCTGGTGCCGGGCGACCACGCCGGGCTGCTCAACGTGGCCGGGCCGGACGCGGTGAGCCGCGCCGGGCTGGGCCTGCTGGTGGCCCGGCACGACGGGGTGGACGCGAGCGGGCTGCGGACGACCACGATCGCCGCCGCCGGGCTGCGCCGCCCGGGTGCTGTGGTGCTGGACTCCACCCGTGCCGCGGGGCTGCTGCGGACCCGGTTGCGTGGCGTGGCGGAACTGTACGGCTAGTCGCACAGATTCTTTGCAAGCATCTTGTGCATGGAAAGTGTGCACAGATATTGTGCATCTCATGGAGGAGAAGAAGCGCCCCGCGGACCGCGCCGTCCGCATCGACCACCGGCAGGTGCGGGCCCTGGCCCAGCCGCTGCGCATGCGGCTGATCGGGGCGCTGCGCCTGGGCGGTCCGGCCACCGCCACCACGCTGGCCGAACAACTCGGCACCAACACCGGCGCGACCAGCTACCACCTGCGGCAGCTCGCCGAGGTGGGTCTCGTGGTCGAGGATCCGACCCTCGGCACCGGCCGACAGCGCTACTGGCGGGCCGCGCACGATGTCACCAACTGGGAATCAAGCGACTTCGACGACGACCCGGACGCGCGCGCCGCCATCGAGTGGATCGAGGCGGACTACGTCCGCTTCTTCGCCCAGCACGCCGAGCGGTGGTTCGCCCAGCGGCACCGGTGGTCGCCGGCCTGGCGTGACGGATTCGGCATGGGCGACTTCTTCATGCGCATCCCGGTCTCCCGCCTCGAAGCGATCAAGGAGGAGGTCTTCGCGGTCTTCGAGCGGCACCGCGACGAGACCGCTCCCGACGACCCCGACGCCGAGACGGTGCAGTTCTACCTCGCCGCCCTGCCGATGGACGCCGCATACCCGCGGTCCGCCCCGCCGTCCGCCGAGGGGAAGCCGTGAGCGCGCTGTCCGTACGCCAGATCCGGTTCCGCTACCTCACGCTGTACGGACTGCGCTGGCTGCCCACCGGCCTGCTCATGCCGGTGATGATCCTGCTGATGCAGGAGCGCGGGCTCACGCTGTCCCAGATCGGCCTGGCCGCCACCGCGCAGGGACTCGTCGTGCTGGCGCTGGAACTGCCCACCGGCGGTTTCGCCGACGCGCTCGGCCGCAAACCGGTGCTGGCCGCCGCCTGGGTGGTCGGCCTGGGCTCACTGGTGCTGATGGCGGTGGCCGACTCGTTCTGGATGTTCTTCCTGGTCTGGGCGTTGCAGGGCGTCTACCGGGCGCTCGACAGCGGCCCGCTCGAATCCTGGTACGTCGACGCCACGCTGGCCGCCGACCCGACGGCCGAGTACGAGCGCGGCCTCGGCTGGGCCGGCACCGTCATCGGTGTCGCCATCGGCGCGGGCGCGCTGCTCAGCGGCGGCCTGGTCGCGCTCGGCCCGGTCGGCCCGGTCGGCGCCCTCGCACTGCCGGTGATCGTCGCCGCCGTACTCCAGGCCGTCTCCATCGTGGCCCTGCTGTCGCTGATGGCCGAGCGGCGACCCGCGTCCGGCCCGGGCGCGCTACGCGCCTCGGTGGTCGGCGCGCCCCGGATGGTCGGGCAGGCCGTCGGGCTGCTGCGCCGCAACCGGGTGCTGCTGGCCCTGGTCGCCGTCGAACTGTTCTGGGGATTCGGCATGATCACCTTCGAGTCGCTGCTGCCGGTACGCCTCGCCGACGTCATCGGTGACCCGGGCCGCGCGGCGGCGCTGCTCGGCCCCGCCAGCACCGCGGCCTGGCTCGCCAACGCCGCCGGCGCCGCGCTCACCCCGTTCCTGCTGCGCCGCCTCGGCGCCGCCCCGGCCGCCGCGCTGATGCGGATCCTCCAGGGCGTGACAGTGGTCGGCATGGGCCTGCTGGCCGGACCGGCCGGCATCCTCATCGCCTACCTGGCCTGCTACGCCGTGCACGGCGCGTCGAACCCACTGCACATGGGCCTGCTGCACCGGCAGGTCGACGGCCCGTACCGGACGAGCGTGCTGTCGCTCAACTCGATGGCCGCCCAGCCGGCCGGCGCGCTCGGCGCGGTGACGCTGACCGCGCTGGCCGACGCCACGAGCGTCAGCGTCGCCATGATCGTCGGCGCGGTGACGCTCGCCGTGGCCGCGCCGCTCTACCTGCCGGCCTGGCGGGCCGCCCGCCGGACCCCGCCGGACGTGCAGGTGGGACCGGAGGGGACGGGTGGCGGACCCGGTCACTCCGGCCTGGCGTACGAGCCCGCCGGTCCGTCCCTCGACGCCGCGATCGATCGGGACGGGGCCGTCGGCCGGGGTGGGCCCGTTGGCCGGGGCGAGGCCGAGCCGGTGGTCGTGCCGACGGCCCGCGACTGACCCGTGCCCGTGCCCGCTCGCACCCGCTAGCGCCGGCCGCCGGGTGTGACCGGGCGTTCGTCGCCCGGGAGCAGGTCCGGCGCGACCCCGTCGACCGCTCAGCCACCGCGTGGGCCGCACGCCACCCGGGCGCGGCCCACGCCCGGCCCGCCACCCGGCTCGGTGGAACGCCACAGGTGTCTCCGCCCCCGTTTGACACCCATGACGTTCCACTCACGCGATCCAGTGCTGCTGGCAGCCTCAGCGAGGCCTCGGTGGGCCGTTGCGTACCGGGATCACGGGTGCGGGTGCGGACGCCGCGTCAGGCGAGCTTGACGGAGGTGCGGTGCTCGGTGGCGGTGAAGCCGAGCCGGCGGTACAGCCGGATCGCGCCCACGTTGTCCGGGTAGACGCCCAGCGCCACGGCGTCGTACCTGCCGAACAGGGCACACGTCATCCCGGCGGTCAGCGCCGCGCCCAGCCCCAGGCCGCGCTGCCCGGGCGCGACCGTCAGCCCGGCCAGGAAACCGATGCCGCCGCGGCTGCGATCGGCGCCGCAGGCGACCAGGCGGTCACCGTCGCGGATGCCGTACCAGTCGACGACGCCCGGGTCGCCCGGCCGGGAGGTGGTGCCCGGGAACGCCTCCTCGATCAGCGCGGCCAGCGCGGGGTGGTCGGCCTCGGTGAGCCGCACCACCCGCTCCTGCTCCGGCTGGTGCGGGGGCGGGCCGGTGGTCCAGAGGAAGTCCCAGTCCGACAGCCGGGCCACCGGCAGACGCGCGGCCACCTCGTCGGGATCGGCCCGGGACAGGTTGACCGACTGGCCGGCCCGCAGCGTCCCGTCCGCCCGCTGGGCGGCGAAGACGTCGAGCGCCGGGCCGGGCGGGCCGACCGCGCCGCCGGCCGACCACTCGCCCGGCGGGAGCAACCATCCCACCGCGCCGCCGTGCCGCCATCCGTGCACGGCCTCGCCGGGCCGGAGCGCGTGCCGGGCGAACGGGTGGTCACCGGCCGCGGTGAGCAGCGTCTCCCGCCCGCTCAGCGCCTCGTCGACCGTGATCATGTCGCCAGCCTATGGGCACCGCCGGGCCGTACCGGTGGCCGGGCCACCGCCTGTTCCACGGTGGAGATTGACGAACAGACCGATTGGGTACATCCGTCGCCGACCTGCTGGGAACCCCCACCGGAGGAACGACATGCTCGCCATTCTCGCGGCCATCGTGTTCGGTTTCGCGCTTCTGCTCGACTTCATGAACACCGACCTCGGCGCCCCCGATCTGTTCAGCACCTCGACCCTCATGCTCATCGGCTTCCTGCTGCTCTCGCTCTACCTGGCCGGGGTCGGCTCCGGCCCGCGCGGCGGCGGTGGCGGCCGGTGGTACCGGGGCCGGCGGCCGGGTCGCGGCTGACCGGAAAAGACCACCCGGGTCGGGGCGGCGGCGCGATTCCGGCGTCGTCGGCCCGGCCCGGTACTGTTCTCGTGATGGAATCGGACGCCCTCTTCACCCTCGGCGAGCCGGCCGGCGCACCCGCGGGCGCGGGCGGCGCCGACGGCTTCACCGACGCCCGGGCGGACTCGCCCCTGCCGGTGCGGATGCGGCCGGCCGGCATCGACGAGCTGGTCGGGCAGGAGCACCTGCTCGCGCCGGGCGCGCCGCTGCGCCAGCTGGTCGAGGGTGCGGCGCCGATGTCGGTCATCCTGTGGGGGCCGCCGGGCAGCGGCAAGACCACCATCGCCCACCTCGTGGCCCGGGCCACCGACCGGCGGTTCGTGGCGATGTCCGCGCTGACCGCCGGCGTGAAGGACGTCCGCGCCGTGATCGACACCGCCCGGCGGCAACGCCGGTCCGGCGGCCCGCCGACGGTGTTGTTCATCGACGAGGTGCACCGGTTCAGCAAGACCCAGCAGGACTCGCTGCTCGCCGCCGTCGAGGACCGCACGGTCACGCTGCTCGCGGCGACCACGGAGAACCCGTACTTCTCGGTCATCTCGCCCCTGCTGTCGCGCTGCGTGCTGCTCACCCTCCAGGCGCTCGACGACGACGACGTACGCGGGCTGCTGCGCCGCGCGGTGGCCGACGAGCGCGGGCTCGGCGGCTCGCTCGTCCTGGCCGAGGAGGCGGAGGACCACCTGGTCCGGCTCGCCGGCGGTGACGTGCGCAAGGCGCTCACCGCGCTGGAGGCGGCGGCGGCCACCGCGACCGCGCTGGGCACCGGCCGGATCGACCTGGCCGTGGCCGAGCAGGCGGTCGACGTGGCGGCGGTGCGCTACGACCGGGACGGCGACGCGCACTACGACGTGACGAGCGCGTTCATCAAGAGCATGCGCGGCTCCGACGTGGACGCGGCACTGCACTGGCTGGCCCGGATGCTGGTGGCCGGCGAGGACGCTCGGTTCGTCGCCCGCCGGTTGGTGATCTTCGCGAGTGAGGACGTCGGCATGGCCGATCCCACCGCGCTGACGGTGGCCACCGCCGCCGCCCACGCGGTCGAGTACGTGGGCCTGCCGGAGGCACAGCTCAACCTGGCCCAGGCCGTCATCCACCTGGCGACCGCACCGAAGTCGAACTCGGCCACGACAGCGATCGGCGCCGCCGTCGCCGACGTACGTGCGGGGCGGGGCGGCGCGGTGCCGCGCGGGCTGCGCGACGCCCACTACTCCGGCGCGCGGGGCCTCGGCCACGGGGCCGGCTACCGCTACCCGCACGACGACCACCGGGGGGTGGTCACCCAGCAGTACGCTCCGGACGACCTCGTCGGAACCGACTACTACCAGCCCAGCGGACACGGCGCGGAGCGGGCGGTGGCCACCCGGCTGCCGCTGCTGCGCCGGATCGTGCGCGGGCTGCCGGCTCCGGCGACCCGTGCGGAGGCCGGCGCCCCGGCCGTCGCGACCGGGGCCCGGGTGGGGGGCGGCGAGCAGGCCGGCGGGGCGAGTGAGGGCGGCAGCGACGCCGCCGAGGGGGGTCAGTAGTGATGGCGCGTGGTCCGGAGCGGCCGGCGGACGGCCCCGACGAGCGGCGCGACCCGCGCGGCAAGGGCCGCCGGTGGGGACGCGGCCGGGCCGAGCCCGAGCTGGACCCGACCGTCGTCGGCGAGGAACTCGGCTGGATCGACGACCTGCGTACCGCCAAGCAGCAGGGCGGTGAACTCGGACCGGACGAGGGCGGCCCCGCGCCGCGGCCCGACGCCGAGCCCTCCTGGCCGGACGGCGAGCCGTCCCGGCCACCCCGCCCGGCCGCCGCACCCGGCCCCGGCCCCGGTATGCCGCCCGCCGGTCGGCAGGCTGCGCGGCCCCCGGCACCGGGCCCGCAGGCGCCGCCGCCCGGCCAGCCGGCTCCGCCACCCCCGTCCGCCGGCCGGCCCGGCACTCCGCCGACCGGCGGACCCCAGGCTCCCGGCCGGGCCGCTCCGCCCCCGGCTGCCCCGCCGCAGTCGCCCGGCCGGCCCGTTCCGCCGCCGGCCGCCGCGCCGCACACGCCCGGCCGGCCCCATCCGGGTGGGCCCGTTCCGGTCGGCCGAACCGACCCGACGCTGCCGCCCGTGACCGGCCGTCCCGGCCCGGCCGCGCCCCCCGCCGCCGACCGTCCCGGCGGACCGGTCACCGGACGACCCGGTACCGACCTGCCCCCGGCACCGGGCCCTCAGGCGCCCCCGCCCGGCCAGCCGGCTCCGCCACCCGGGCGGTCCGGCGTGGGCACCGCCCCGCCACCCGGGCGGTCCGGCGTGGGCACCGCCCCGCCACCCGGGCGGTCCGGCGTGGGCACCGCCCCGCTGCCCGGCCGGCCCGGCGTGGACACCGCCCGGCCGTCGGGCCGGCCCGGCACCGACACGCCCCCGGCTCCCGGGCGTCCGGCCGCGGACACGCCGCCAGGTGTCCGCCCGCCGGCCGTGGACGCGCCCTCCGGTGGTGGCCGTCCCGGCCCGGAGACACCGTCCGGCGGTGCCCGGCCCGGCCCGCGCCCGCCGGTCATGCGCCGCCCCGACGCGCCCGGTCCGGCCGCGCCGCCGGTGCGACCCGGCGGTCCCGAGACCGGTGCCCCGCGCCGGGCCGGCGACGGTCCCTGGCCGGGCGGCCCCGAAGCCGGCGCCCCGAGCACGTCCGGGGGTCGGATCACCGACAGCACCGCGCGCTCGCGCCGCCCCGTCGACGGTCCGTGGCCCGGTGTGCCCGAGGCGCCCCGTCCGGCCGACGCGCCGTACCGCCGCCGGGTGGACGGACCCACCGGCCAGCAGCCGCCCGTCGCCGGCACCCGCGTACCGCCCGGCGCGCCGACGTCCGGCCCGGGCCGGGCACCCGTCGACGGCGACACCCGCGTACCGCCGACGCCCCGGGGTCGACACGGCGCCGGGCCGGCGGCCCTGCACCAGGCCGACCCGACGGTCCCGCCGCCCTCCGGCGGCCGGCGGGCCGGGCCGGACGACACCGCCGGCATCCCGCCGGTCTCCGGTGGTGGCCGCCGGGTCCGCGCCGAGGACACCGACGCCGTCCAGCCCGTTCCCGGGGGAGCACGCCGGGCGCGGCCCGACGACGTGGCCCCCGGTGCGCAGCCCGTCTCGGGGGCGGGTCGCCGGTCCCGCGCCGACGACGTACCGCCCGGCACCCGGCCGGTCTCCGGCGCGGGTCGCCGGGCCAGGGCCGACGACGTGGCACCCGGCACGGAACCGGTCTCGGGGGCGGGCCGCCGGGCGCGGCCCGACGAGGTGGCCCCCGGAACCCGGCCGGTCTCCGGTGCGGGCCGTCGCGCCGCGCCGGAAGGCGCCGTACCCGGCGAGCCGGCCGGACGAGGCGTTCCGGACGCCGTCCCGGTCTCCGGTGGCGGGCGACGCGCCCGGCACGACGAGGCCTCCGGCGGTCACCACGTGCCCGCCCCCGGTGGCCGATCCGCAGCCGTACCCACGCCGGGCGCCGGCGGACCGGAACGCTCCCCGACCGTCCCGCGCAGCGGGACCGCACCGGACATGCCTCGCGCGCCCGTCTCCGGCAGTCCGGCGACCGGCCCGACCCCGCCCCCCGGCCGCCGCGGCGCGACCGCCGGCCGCGGTGCCACGCCCGACGTCCCGGGCGGCCGGCGGGCCGCGCCCGACGAGCCGGTCGGCCCCGGCACGGCCGCCGAGACGGCCGGTCGCCGGGCCGCCCGTGACGACACCGGGGAGCCGCGGCCGCAACGGCCCGACCGGCCCGCCGACTGGCTGCGGCAGGCGGGCCGCGCGCCGCACGCCGACTCCGCGATGCCGGTCACCCGCCGTCCGGGCGGCCCTCCGGCCGACCAGCCGTCCGGCCGTTCCGAAGCGCCCGCCGGCCGGGCCGGCGTCGCCGTCCCGCCGGCGCGTCCCGAGCCGGGGACACCGTCCCGGCGGCCCGGAGCGCCCGGTCCGGATGTGCCGGCGCGCGCCGAACCGGCGGCCCGCCCCGGCCGGCCCGGCCCGGAGGTGCCCCCGGCCAGGCCGCAGTCGTCCGACCCGTCGCCCGCAAGGTCCGGTCCGGCCCGTGGGGCGGCCCGCCCCGGTCCGGCGCCCGCTCCCGGCCCGGCCGGCCCCGGTTCCCGCGGCGACCTCGATCGCACGGGCGGGATGCCCGCGGGGGGTGGCCGTCCGGGTGGTGGCCCGGCCGGCCCTGGTCCGCGCGGCGACGCCGAGCGCACCGGTGGGATGCCGGTCGGTGCGGGCCGCCCCGGAGCCGGCCCGGTGCCGCCCGGTGCGCCGGTGACCGCCCGCGCGGCAGCCGGTGTCGCCCGCCCGGTCGCGCCGGACGAGCGGACCACCGGACGCGCGACGCCACCCGGATCGGAGCCGGACCGGCCCGGACCGGGCAACGCGGCGACACCGGCGGAGGCCCGGGCGGCTGTGGTCGTACCCCCGGGGGAGCCCGCGGGGCCACGGCCCGCCGGTCCCGGACGGGACGACGACGGCGGCGCGGAGGCCGGTGGGCTGCGCGGCGCACGATCCGAGCTGCGCCGGCAGGTGCGCGAACGCAACCGGCTGCGGCTGGGCATCCTCGCCCTGGTCAGCCTCGTGCTGTTGGGCGCGGTGCCGATCTACTTCGGGATGCGGACGCTGAGCCGCGATCCGGTCTTCGACACCCTCGACGGGCTCGCGGTGCCCGCCTGGGCGCAGAGCAACGTGGTCGACAACGTCAGCGGCAGCCGTTGGTGCCTGCAGGACTGCCGGCTGCGTGAACGTTCCCTCGAGTCGGAGCAGGGGTGGAAGGAGACCGTCCCGGTCTACGAGCAGGCGCTGGCCGGGGACGGGTGGCGGCGCTGGAAGGTCGACCGCTGCCCGGACGAGAAGGTTCCGGGCAGCTACACCTGCTGGCGGCGGGACGAACTGACGCTCGACCTGTGGGTACGCGACCGCACCTGCACGCCTCCGCCGGTGGACGGGGCACCGGCGCCGACCGCACCTGCGACGCCCGCAGCGGCGGAGTGCACCGGCTCGTTGGTGTCGGTGAAGGTGCGCAACGCGATCGACGACGAGCGCACCGGACCGACACCGACCACCGACCCGTCACTCACCGGCGAGGATCCGTACCCGACCCTGACCGACGACCCGCTGGGCGAGGCGACCCCCTCACCGTCGTGAGCCGACTTTCATCACGGACGGTAGGGTCTGGTGCTGGCACGCCCGTCCGCGCCCGGTGACCGGGTCGGCGTGGCGCGAATGGGGTAGGTACGGTCGCGCGTTCCGGGGCGTCGGGTCCCGGGACACTGCTTGAGGAGGACTTTCGCGTGAGTGGTGGAGAGATCGCTGCGCTGATCGCGGCCGGCGCGTTCCTGATGCTGGTGCTCGTGCTGGCGGTGCCGATCCTGCGGCTGCGGCACACCGTGGACGCGACGACCCGCATGATCACCGAGGTGAACGAGCGCACCGCGCCGCTGCTCGGTGACGTGAACACCACCGTGAAGAGCGTCAACGTGGCGCTGGAGCAGGTGCAGACCTCGCTGGACGGGGTGAACCTCCAGCTCGCCAAGGTGGACACCATGACCAGCCACGCGCAGAACGTCACCGCGAACGTGGCGAACCTGGCCACCGTGGTCTCCGCCGCCGCCGCGAACCCGCTGGTCAAGGTGGCCGCGTTCGGGTACGGCGTGCGCCGGGCCGCCTCCGCCCGCCGGCACGCCGAAACCGAGCGCGAGGTGCGCGACACGATCAAGCAGCAGCGTCGCGCCGCCAAGCGCGGCAACCGCTGACCCCGACCGGCCTACGCGGGAAGGATGAGAACATGAGGCGGTTGTTCTGGCTGGGCATCGGGGTGGCCGTGGGCGTCCTGGTGGTGCGCAAGGCCACCCGGACCGCGCAGGCGTACACCCCGGCCGGCATCGCCAGCGGGCTGTCCGAGTCCGCCGGCGGTCTGGTCGAGTCGCTCCGGGCGTTCGTGGACGACGTCCGGGTCGGTATGGCCGAGCGTGAGCAGGAGATCCACGAGGCCTTCGCCCGCGGCGAGGTGTACGACGACCAGTTCGCCGAGCTGCGGGAGGACCCGCGGATCGGCGACCGAGAGATTTTCCCGGAGGACCACCAGCGATGAAGACGGCGGAGATCAAGCGGCGGTTCCTCGCCCACTTCGAGGCGAACGGGCACACCGTGGTGCCGTCCGCTCCGCTGCCCGCCATCAGCGACCCGAACCTGCTGTTCATCAACGCGGGCATGGTGCAGTTCGTGCCCTACTTCCTGGGCCAGCAGACCCCGCCGTACGCGCGGGCGACGAGCGTGCAGAAGTGCATCCGGACGCCTGACATCGACGAGGTCGGCAAGACCAGCCGGCACGGCACGTTCTTCCAGATGAACGGCAACTTCTCCTTCGGTGACTACTTCAAGTCCGGGGCGATCCCGCTGGCCTGGGACCTGGCCACCAAGCCGGTCGAGGCGGGCGGCTTCGGGCTGGACCCGGAGCGGATCTGGGCCACCGTCTACCTGGACGACGACGAGGCGTACGACATCTGGCACGCCACCGGCGTGCCGGCCGAGCGGATCGTGCGCCGGGGCAAGGCCGACAACTTCTGGTCGATGGGCATCCCCGGCCCGTGCGGCCCGTGCTCCGAGCTGTACTACGACCGCGGCCCGGCCTACGGCCGCGAGGGCGGCCCGGAGGTCGACGAGGACCGGTACCTGGAGTTCTGGAACCTCGTCTTCATGCAGTTCGAGCGCGGTCCGGGCGTCGGCAAGGAGGACTTCCCGATCCTCGGCGACCTGCCGGCGAAGAACATCGACACCGGCATGGGCCTGGAGCGGATGGCCTCGCTGCTGCAGGGCGTGGACAACCTCTACGAGATCGACGAGGTCAAGCCGATCCTCGACAAGGCCGCCGAGCTGACCGGCAAGCGCTACGGCGTGCACTCCGGTCACGCGGCAAACGAGTCGCACCCGGACGACGTACGCCTGCGGGTGATCGCCGACCACGTGCGCACCTCGCTGATGCTCATCGGCGACGGGGTGACCCCGTCGAACGAGGGCCGGGGTTACGTGCTGCGCCGGATCATGCGCCGGGCGATCCGGGCGGTGCGGCTGCTGGGCTACGCCGACCGGGCGCTGCCGGAGCTGCTGCCGGTGGCCCGCGACTGCATGGCGCCGTCGTATCCGGAGCTGGCCGAGGAGTTCGGCCGGATCTCCCAGTACGCGTACGCCGAGGAGGACGCGTTCCTGGCCACGCTGCGCGCCGGCACCACGATCCTGGACACCGCCATCGCCGAGACCAGGTCGGCCGGCAAGCCGGCGCTGTCCGGTGACAAGGCGTTCCAGCTGCACGACACGTACGGCTTCCCGATCGACCTGACCCTGGAGATCGCCGCCGAGCAGGGGCTGCAGGTCGACGCGGAGGGCTTCCGCCGGCTGATGGCGGACCAGCGCAGCCGGGCCAAGGCCGACGCGCAGGCGCGCAAGACCGGGCACACCGACGTGTCGGCGTACCGGTCGGTGCTCGACGGCGGCGGGCCGGTGGAGTTCACCGGCTACACCGAGCTGAGCCGGGAGTCCCGGGTGCGCGCGCTGCTGGCCGGCGGCGCCGCGGTCTCGGCGGCGGTCGAGGGCGACACGGTCGAGCTGGTGCTCGACACCACCCCGTTCTACGCCGAGGGCGGCGGGCAGCAGCCCGACCAGGGGCTCATCACAGTGGGCGGCGGCCAGGTCGAGGTCTTCGACGTGCAGCAGCCGGTGCCCGGCCTGATCGTGCACCGGGCCACTGTGGTGCGCGGCGAGGTGCGCTCCGGGGAGACCGGGTACGCCGAGATCGACACCTCCCGCCGCCGGGCGATCTCCCGCTCGCACACCGCTACGCACCTGGTGCACCAGACGATGCGCAACTTCCTCGGCGAGTCGGCGACGCAGGCCGGTTCGCTGAACGCGCCGGGCCGGCTGCGGTTCGACTTCAACACCCCGACGGGTGTGGCGCCAAGCGTGCTTCACGACGTGGAGCAGCAGGTCAACGAGGTGCTGCTGGCCGACCTGGAGGTGCACGCGTTCGTCACCAGCCAGGAGGAGGCCCGCCGGATCGGGGCGATGGCCCTGTTCGGCGAGAAGTACGGCGAGCGGGTCCGGGTCGTCGAGGTCGGCGACTACGCCCGGGAGCTGTGCGGCGGCACGCACGTGGCCCGCTCCGCCCAGCTCGGCCTGGTGAAGATCCTCTCCGAGGCGTCGGTGGGTTCCGGCGTACGCCGGATCGAGGCGCTCGTCGGCATGGACGCGTTCGGCTTCCTGGCCCGTGAGCACCTGCTGGTGTCCCGGCTCGCCGAGCTGTTCCGGGTGCCGGGGGAGCAGGTCGCCGACCGGGTGGAGCAGACGGTCACCCAGCTGCGCGACGCGGAGAAGGAGCTGGAGAAGCTTCGTGCCCAGCTCGTGCTCGGCGGGGCCGGTGCCCTGGCGGCGCAGGCGAAGGACGTGCGCGGCGTCGCATACGTCGGCACCGAGGCGCCGGAGGGCGCTGCGGCGAACGACGTGCGGACGCTCGCCCAGGAGATCCGGGGCCGGATCGACGCGGCCCGCCCGGCGGTGGTCGCGGTGGCCGCCCGCGCCAACGGCAAGGCGTCCCTGGTGGTGGCTGTGAACCAGGCCGCCCGTGGGCGGAACCTGAGCGCGAAGGACCTGGTCAAGGCGGCGTTCTCCGGCCGGGGCGGCGGCAGCGACGACCTGGCCCAGGGCGGCGGGCTGCCCGCGGCGGAGGCGCCGAACCTGCTGGTGACCGTCGAGCGGGCGGTCGCCGGCACGGCATGAGTGAATGCACCGAGCGGAGCGAGGGCCGTGAGCGCATGCCCGGTCGGCCCGGCATGAGTGAATGCACCGAGCGGAGCGAGGGCCGTGAGCGCATGCCCGGTCGGCCCGGCATGAGTGAATGCACCGAGCGGAGCGAGGGCCGTGAGCGCATGCCCGGTCGGCCCGGCATGAGTGAATGCACCGAGCGGAGCGAGGGCCGTGAGGGCATGCCTAGTCGGCCCGGCATGATTGCATGGATGTACGCCAGGGCGGACCACCCGGTCCGCCCTGGCCCGCACCGGCGGGGAGGTGTCCGTCCGTGACCGAGCTGTCCCGTGGCGTCCGGCTGGGTGTCGATGTCGGCCAGGTCCGGGTGGGGGTGGC
Organism: Micromonospora sp. CNB394; assembly: GCF_000374985.1. Classification (NCBI taxonomy): domain Bacteria; kingdom Bacillati; phylum Actinomycetota; class Actinomycetes; order Micromonosporales; family Micromonosporaceae; genus Micromonospora; species Micromonospora sp. CNB394. Next base: position 232,102 of record NZ_KB895827.1, read on the forward strand.
CCGCTGTGATCCGCACGGCATCCTCGCCACCCCGCTGGTCACGCTGGCCCGCGACCTGTCGGCGGAACCGGACGCGGTGCCCGCCGACATGGCCGAGCTGGTCCGGCTCGCCGCCGAGCACGAGGCGGTGGGGATCGTGGTCGGGCTGCCGGTCAACCTCGCCGGAAAGCACGGCCCCGCGGCGGCGAACGTATCAGCATATGTCAGCCGATTGGCTGATGTGATGGGGCCGATTCCGGTGACGATGACGGACGAGAGGATGTCTACCGTCGTCGCGAGTCGTAGGCTGGCCGAACGGGGCGTCCGGGGAAAGCGCCAACGAGCGGTGGTCGACCAGGCCGCCGCGGTGGAGATTCTGCAGAGCTGGCTGGACGCACAGCGGAGGCGGACGCAATGATCGACGACCTTGATCTGGGCTTCGACGAACAGGACAGGGGGGACAAGGGCCGACACCGGCGCGGCGCGGTACGCCGACGGCAGGGCAGGTCCGGCGGCGGCCGGGGCAAGACTCTGCTCGCCCTCGCGCTCGCCCTGGTTCTGCTGGGCGGCATCGGCGGCGCCGCCTTCTACGGCTTCGACCGGGTCCAGAGCTACTTCGTCACGCCCGACTACGACGGCTCCGGTACCGGCGAGGTGACCGTCGAGATCAAGCAGGGCGCGCTGATCGCCGACATGGGCGACGCGCTCGTCGCGTCCGACGTGGTGAAGAGCACCAAGGCGTTCATCGAGGCCGCCGAGGAGAACTCGCGCAGCAAGAACATCCAGCCCGGCACGTACAAGCTGCGCAAGCAGATGAGCGGTGACGCGGCGGTCGCGGCGCTGCTGGACCTCAAGAACAAGATCGTCAACGGGATCACGATCCCCGAGGGCCTCACCGCGAAGACGGTCTACAAGCGGCTGTCCGAGAAGACCGACATCCCGGTCGAGGACTTCGAGGCGGCGGCGAAGGATCCGATCGCGCTCGGCGTACCGGACTGGTGGTTCAAGCGTTCCGACGGCAAGAAGGTCACCCCGTCGATCGAAGGCTTCCTCTTCCCGGACACCTACGAGATCCCGCCGAAGGCCACCGCCGAGACGGTGCTCAAGCTGATGGTGGACAACTTCCTCACCGTCACCGAAAACCTGAGGTTCGCCGAGAACGTGCAGGCGAACCGCGGCGGCATCAGCCCGTACGAGGTGCTCATCGTAGCGTCGCTTTCGCAGGCGGAGGCGGGCAACAAGGACGACCTCGGCAAGATCGCCCGCGTCGCCTACAACCGGGTCTACGGCGGCAACTTCCCCTGCAACTGTCTGCAGTTCGACGTGTCGGTCAACTACTACTGGGAGCTGACCGGTAAGCCGACAAAGGCGTCGAAGGACATGAGCAGAGCGGAGCTGTACGACGAGAAGAACCCCTACAGCACCCATGCCCACCCGGGCCTGCCCCCGACTCCCATCAACAACCCGGGGAAGCAGGCTCTGGAGGGCGCGCTGAAGCCGCCGAACGAAAAGTGGCTCTTCTTCGTCGCCATCGACAAACAGGGACACTCGGCTTTTGCGACGACGAACGCCGAGCATGAGCGCAACATCGAGAAGGCCAAGGAGAACGGCGTTCTCTAGGCACGGCCGCGCGACCTCGCTCAGCCGCGATGCTTGCTGAACGCGGTCACTATGCTCAGTGTCTGCATTCAGTATCGAGACGCGGGGGGCATCATGATGCGTGGTTCGTGGTCGCGGCGAGTCGGCGTGGTGGGAACGGGCGCCGCGATGCTGTTGGGATTCGCCGCTGTGCCTGCACAGGCGGCGACGATCACTCGGAGCACAACCGGAGCGGCTGGAACAGCGGTCTACCTGGGCGATGCCAACTGGGAGCTGTTCGCTCGCGACACGCTGTCGGACGGGCACTGCGCGCGTTGGCAGGTGCGCGCGCCCGGGGGATCCTCGTGGTCCTGGCAGGGCGCTTCGGTCTGCACCTCGACGGAGAAGTCCGCGACGTTCGGTGTGTCGGACTACTCCTACCGGATCTGCCGGACCGGGATCGGCAACTGCTCGTCTGCGGCTACGCTGCCCTGATCCGTCCATCACCCGGGGGAGAGAGGCAGTGCAGTTCTCGACCCGCCGTCGTGCCGCAGTGATCGGCAAGCCGATCGCCCACTCGCTCTCCCCGGTGATCCACACCGCCGGGTACGCGGCGGCCGGGCTGACCGGCTGGTCGTACACCCGGATCGAAGCCGGCGCCGACGAGCTGCCCGGCCTGGTCGCGGGCCTCGGCCCGGAGTGGGCCGGGCTGTCGGTGACCATGCCGGGCAAGGAGGCGGCGCTCGCGCTGGCCGACGAGGTCTCGCCGGTCGCCGCCGCCGTCGGCGCCGCAAACACGCTGGTACGCCGGCCCGACGGCAGCTGGTACGCGGACAACACCGACGTCACGGGCATGGTCGAGGTGCTCACCGGTGCCGGCTGCGTGGCCGGGGCGGTGGTCACTGTGCTCGGCGCGGGTGGCACCGCACGGGCCGCGATCGCGGCGGCGGGCCGGATCGGTGCGGCCGAGGTGACTGTGGTGGCCCGCCGCCCGGAGGCGGTCGACGAACTGCGCCCGATCGCGGCGGCGGCCGGCGTGCCGCTCGCGGGTGCCGAGTGGGACGGAGCACCCACTCACGCCCGCGCCGATCTGGTCATCTCCACGGTGCCGAAGGGCGTGGCCGACCCGCTAACCGACAACTTCGACTGGCGGCCGGAGTCGGTCTTCTTCGATGTCGTCTACGACCCGTGGCCCACGCCGCTCGCGGCGGCGGCGCTCGCCGCCGGATGCCGGGTGGTCTCCGGGCTGGACCTGCTGCTGGTTCAGGCAGTCGGCCAGTTCGAGCAGTTCACCGGCGTCACCGCCCCCCGCGCCGCGATGCGCGCCGCGCTGCCGGTGTAAGGAAGGGCCCCTTCTTAACGCCTCCGGTAGAGGAAGGGCCCCCTGCTAACTCCTCACCCACCGGGCGGCAGATCGTCGCGGAGGTGGCCTGTCCGGTGGGCGGGACGCGGTGGGCGGCGTACGCCGGTAACCACCAGGCGTGACACACTGACCGTCGTGTTGCGCTGGCTGACTGCAGGTGAATCGCACGGACCCGCCCTCGTCGCGATGCTGGAGGGCGTACCCGCCGGCATCGAGGTGACCACCGGGGAGATCTCCGGCGAGCTGGCCCGGCGCCGGCTCGGCTACGGCCGGGGCGCCCGGATGTCGTTCGAGCAGGACGAGGTCGAGATCATCGGCGGGCTCCGGCACGGGGTGACGCTCGGCAGTCCGGTGGCGATCCGGGTCGGCAACTCCGAGTGGCCCAAGTGGCGCACCGTGATGGCCGCCGACCCGGTCGACCCGGAGGAACTGGCGAGCCAGGCCCGCAACGCGCCGCTGACCCGCCCCCGCCCGGGTCACGCCGATCTGGCAGGCATGCAGAAGTACGGGCACACCGACGCGCGGCCGATCCTGGAGCGCGCCAGCGCCCGGGAGACCGCCGCCCGGGTCGCCGTCGGCACCGTCGCCAAGGCGCTCGTCCGTCAGGCGCTCGGCGTCGAGATCGTCTCCCACGTGGTCGAGCTGGGTCCGGTGGCGGTCAAGCCGGGTCTGCGGCCCACCCCGGAGGACGCCGCGCGTATCGACGCCGACCCGCTGCGCTGCCTCGATGCCGAGGCCAGCGCCCGGATGGTCGCCGAGGTCGACGCCGCGAAGAAGGCCGCCGACACGCTCGGCGGCGTGGTCGAGGTGCTCGCGTACGGGGTGCCGCCGGGCCTGGGCAGCCACGTGCAGTGGGACCGCAAGCTCGACGCCCGTCTCGCCACCGCGCTCATGTCGATCCAGGCGATCAAGGGCGTGGAGATCGGCGACGGCTGGCAGCAGGCCCGCTCGCGCGGCTCCGAGGCGCACGACGAGATCGTGCCCACCGCCACCGGGGTGCGGCGGATCACCGACCGGGCCGGTGGCCTGGAGGGCGGCATCACCACCGGTGAGCCGCTGCGGGTGAAGGCGGCCATGAAGCCGATCTCGTCGCTGAACCGGGCGCTCGCCACCATCGACGTGACGACGGGCGAGCCGGCCACCGCGATCAACCAGCGTTCCGACGTGTGCGCGGTGCCGGCCGCGGCAGTGGTGGCCGAGGCGATGGTCGCGCTGGTGCTGGCCGAGGCGGCGGTGGAGAAGTTCGGCGGCGACTCGGTCGCCGAGATGCGCCGTAACCTGGACGGTTACCTCGACGGGCTGGTCGTCAAATGAGCACCCGGCCGGTCTGCGTGCTGGTCGGGGCGCCCGGCTCCGGCAAGAACACTGTCGGCACGGCGCTGGCCGACGCGCTCGGCGTCGGTTTCCGGGACACCGACGCCGACATCGAGAACCTCGCCGGCAAGCCGATTCCGGAGATCTTCGTGGACGAGGGGGAGGAGCACTTCCGTACCCTCGAACGGGCCGCCGTGGCGGCGGCGCTCGCGTCGCACGCGGGCGTGCTCGCGCTCGGCGGCGGCGCGGTTCTGGCCGAGGAGAACCGGGCCGCGCTGATCGGCCACACGGTGGTGCACCTGTCGGTGGAGTTGCCCGACGCGCTCAAGCGGGTCGGTCTCGGTGCCGGGCGGCCGCTGCTCGCGCTGAACCCGCGCGCCACGCTCAAGCACCTGATGGATCAGCGCCGACCGCTCTACGCCGAGGTGGCGACCGCGACAGTGGTCACCGACGGGCGTACCCCGCAGGAGTTGGCCGCGGAGATCGCCGCGCTGCTCAAGCCCTGACGCCGCCGCTCACCGTGGGTGGAACGTCATGGGTGTCTGCGGAACGTTGTGGCATGCGACGGGCCGGGCGCTCCGGTCGCCAGGTGGCGAGCAGCGCCAGCGCCAGCGCGATCTCGGCCAGGTCGCCGAGGTAGTACATGAGCGTGGCCCCGGCCCGCAGCTCGGCGGCGGTGGCCGGCACGTCCACGAACAGCCCGGCGTAGAGCAACTGGGCGATGGCGGCGTGCGCAACGACCCCGCACCCGATCACCACCAGCCGTACCGGTACGCGGGGGCGGTGCGGTCCCGGATCCGGCCCGGCGATCGACCAGGCGAACAGGCAGCCGCTGAGCAGGAAGTGCAGGTTCACCAGCGTGTGCAGGACCGGGCTGCCGACTGTGGCCCGGTACAGCGGGGTGAGATAGAGCAGCCAGAGCCCGCCCGCGGTGAGCAGCAGCCCGGTCGCCGGGTGGCCGAGAACCCGCGCGACCGGATGGCGCAGCAGGTGGACCAGGGCCCGGCCGGTACGCCGGTCGAGCGTGCGCAGCAGCAGCGTGACCGGGGCGCCGAGCACCAGCGCCAGCGGCGCCAGCATGCCGATCAGCAGGTGCTGCCACATGTGCCCGACGAAGTCGCCGGCCGGCCACAGCAGTCCCGCCGCCAGCAGCAGTGCGCCCAGCCCGAAGCTCGCCGTGCGGGCGTGCGGCCAGCCCGGCCCGCCCGGGTCGCGCAGCCGCAGCGCGGCGGCCAGGTACGCCCAGAACAGCGCCACCGGGATCAGCGCGGTCACCGGAAAGCCGCCGCCGGCGTGCCCGGCGTGCGCCAGTGTCACCGGCGCTCCGGCGCGCAGAGGTCCACGTCCCGGGCCCGGCGCTGGATCGCCCAGCCCACAGCGATCAGCACCACGCCCAGGGCCAGGAACCCGAGGTCCCACCAGAGCTGGTCCGGGCCGCTGCGGACGTGGTGGATGCCGAGCAGGTGGTGGTCGATGACGCCCTCGACCAGGTTGAACAGACCCCAGCCGACCAGGACCCAGCCCCACAGCATCGGCGAGCGCCACAGCCGGCCCCGGGAGCCTGTGACCCGGGAGTAGAGCAGGGCCAGACCGGTCAGCACCGCCACCCAGGTGACCACGTGGAACAGGCCGTCCCAGAGCGTGTTCATCTGCAGCCCGGACACCGTGTCCACCGGGTACTCGCGTACCCCGATGTGGTCGCTGCCGGTGCTGCTGAGCATGTGGTGCCACTGGAAGACCTGGTGCAGGACGATGCCGTCGACGAAGCCGCCCAGCCCGACGCCGAGGATCGTGGCGGGCAGCCGGATACTCGTCGCCGACTCCGGCCGGGTCGGGTGTGCCGTCGTCTCGCTCATTCCGCCCGCCCTACCCGGTGCACGGCCGGACAAACACCCAGCCTGTGGACAGTCGCCGCGCGAGGGCGGCGCGCTGGACTAGGCTGCCGGCGATGGACGAGGTGACCCGGATCCCGGTCGGCGGCGAGCGGCCGTACGACGTGCTGGTGGGACGTGACCTGCTGGACCCGTCGCCGGCGCTGCTGCCCGGCGCCGAGCGGGTGGCCTTCCTGCACGCGCCGCCGCTCAAGGCGCTCGCCGACAAGCTCGCCGACGGCGTCCGCGAGAGTGGCGTGACGCCGCTGCTGATCGAGGTGCCCGACGCCGAGGCGGGCAAGCACGTCGACGTGGCGGCGGCCTGCTGGGACCGGCTCGGCGACGCCGGGTTCACCCGTACCGACGCGGTGGTCGGGGTGGGCGGCGGCGCGGTCACCGACCTGGCCGGTTTCGTCGCGGCCACCTGGCTGCGCGGCGTGCGCTGGGTGCCGGTCGCCACGTCGCTGCTCGGCATGGTCGACGCCGCCGTCGGCGGCAAGACCGGCATCAACACCGCGGCCGGCAAGAACCTGGTCGGCGCGTTCCACCCGCCGGCCGGCGTGCTGGCCGACCTGGCGACGCTGGACAGCCTGCCCCCGGCCGACCTGGCCGCCGGGATGGCCGAGGTGGTCAAGTGCGGGTTCATCGCCGACCCGGTCATCCTCGACCTGGTCGAGCGGGATCCGGCCGCCGCGCTGGGCCCGGCCGGGCCGGTGCTGCGGGAACTGGTCGAACGCGCGGTCCGCGTGAAGGCCGACGTGGTCGCCGGGGACCTGCGCGAATCCGGGGTACGCGAGGTGCTCAACTACGGGCACACCCTCGCCCACGCGATCGAGAAGGTGGAGGGCTACCGCTGGCGGCACGGTCACGCGGTGTCGGTCGGCCTGGTCTACGCGGCCACGCTGGCGCGGCTCGCCGGTCGGCTCGACGCGGAGGGCGCCGACCGGCACCGCCGGGTGCTGGCCGCGCTCGACCTGCCCACCGGCTACCGGGCCGACGCCTGGCCGGAGCTGCTCGCCGCGATGCGGGTGGACAAGAAGGCCCGGGGCAGCCGGCTGCGGTTCGTGGTGCTCGACGGGCTCGCCCGCCCGGCGATCCTGGAGGCGCCGCCGGACGACCTGCTCGCCGCCGCGTACGAGGAGATCAGCTCGTGAGGGTGTACGTGCTCAACGGGCCGAACCTGGGCCGGCTCGGCACCCGCCAGGTCGACGTGTACGGGGTGACCGGGTACGCCCAGCTCGTGGCCGACTGCGAGCGGCACGGCCGGGAGCTGGGGCTGGACGTGGTGGTGCGGCAGACCGACGCCGAGCACGAGATGCTCGCCTGGCTGCACGAGGCGGCCGACGAGGCGGCGGCGGTGGTGCTCAACCCGGCCGCCTGGTCGCACTACTCGATCGCGGTGCGGGACGCCTGCGCCATGCTGCGCGGCCCGCTGGTCGAGGTGCACATCTCCAACATCCACGCCCGGGAGGAGTTCCGGCACCACTCGGTGGTTTCCGCGGTCGCCACCGGCGTGATCTGCGGCCTGGGCGTGGACGGCTACCGGCTGGCCCTGCACCACCTGGCTCAGCGTGCGAGTCCGATTCGACAGAGCGAGTAGACTTGCACGGTCTGTCCGCCAATTGATGATCAAGGCAGGAAATGGCCTCCACCAACGACCTGAAGAACGGCCTGGTACTCAACCTGGACGGCGAGCTGTGGGCCGTCGTCGAGTTCCAGCACGTCAAGCCCGGTAAGGGTGGTGCCTTCGTGCGCACCACGCTGAAGAACGTGCTGTCCGGCAAGGTGGTCGACAAGACCTTCAACGCGGGCACCAAGGTCGAGACCGCGACCGTCGACAAGCGCACCATGCAATACCTCTACGCCGACGGCGAGGACTACGTCTTCATGGATCTGGAGACGTTCGACCAGATCACCGTCCCCGGCGGCACCGTCGGTGAGGCCGCCAACTACCTCCTCCCCGAGGCCGAGGCGACGGTCGCCACCCACGAGAGCGTGCCGCTGTACATCGAGCTGCCGACCTCGGTCGTGCTCGAGGTCACCTACACCGAGCCGGGCCTGCAGGGTGACCGCTCGACCGGCGGCAACAAGCCGGCCACCGTCGAGACCGGCGCGACCGTGCAGGTGCCGCTGTTCATCACCACCGGTGAGAAGATCAAGGTCGACACCCGCGACGGCCGTTACCTCGGCCGAGCCTGATGGCCGAGGGCCCCAAGCAGCAGATGCCGGCGCGCCGCAAGGCGCGCAAGCGGGCGCTGGACGTGCTCTTCGAGGCCGATCTGCGGGACCGCCCGCCGGTCGAGGTGCTCGCCGGTTATCTGGAGCGGATCGAGCAGCCGCGCCCCGACCACCTCGGCTACGCGGTCGGGCTGGTCGAGGGCGTGGCGGCGCACCTCGACCGGATCGACGAGACGATCGCCAGCTACGCCGAGGGGTGGACGCTGGAGCGGATGCCGGTGGTCGACCGCAACCTGGCCCGGATCGCCGTGTACGAGCTGCTCTACGTCGACGAGATCGACGACGCGGTGGCGATCAGCGAGGCCGTGGAGCTGGCCCGGCAGATGTCGACCGACGACTCGCCGCGCTTCCTCAACGGCATCCTCGGCCGCATCGCCGAGTACGCCACGCGCTGACGCGCCGCAACGAGAAAGGGCCCGTGCCGACCGGCACGGGCCCTTCGTCGTACGGGGATGTCAGGACGCGAAGAACGCCCGCGGGTCGGCGACCAGCACGCCGTGCTCGGTCAGCCGCTCGATCAGGCCCGACGGTGAGGCGTCGTAGACGATCGCGAGGGCGCGCAGGTCGTCCGCGCGGATCGAGAGCACCCGGCCGTTGTAGTCGCCGCGCTGCTGCTGGATGGCGCGCGCGTAGCGGGCCACGTACGCGAGGTCCTCGGACGCCTCGTCGTAGAGCCGCTCCAGGTCCAGGACGATCTTGCTGGTGGGCTCGTGACGCACCCCGCTGCCGTCGGGCAGCAGCTCCGAGACGGGAACGCGGTAGAAGTCGGCCAGCTCCGCCAGGCGGGACACGGTGACGGCGCGGTCGCCGCGCTCGTACGAGCCGACCACCACGGCCTTCCACCGCCCGTTCGACTTCTCCTCCACCCCCTGCAGGGACAGGCCCTGCTGCTGGCGGATGGAGCGCAGGCGGGCGCCCAGCGACTTGGCGTATTCAGAGGGCATGCGGACACTCCCAGTGCTGTTCGGGTTCCCCGAGCTATCGCTACGGAGCGTGACGGTACGGGGATTGCGACACGTGGTCAAGTGTTGCCGTCCACCGGGCCCGCCACCCTCGTGTGGCTTGTCCCCATTTCTCCGGGGCTGACCAGCAGGTCAGGACCGGCGGCGGGCGGCCCGGTGACCGCTGGTAACGTGGCGTGAAGCCCCGGTCCGGGCCCTCGCGGGCCGGCCGGAGCCGACCAGACGTCCTTTAACGACCCGTCCCGTGAGGCGGGGAAGGAGGTCCACCGTGGCCTACCCACCGGCTGCCCACCCGTCGCCGCCACGACAACCCTCGGTGAAGGTGATCCTCGCCGCAGCGGACGTGTCGCGGGTGGTCGACCGCATCGCCCACCAGATCCTGGAGAAGACCCAGGGCGCCGCCGGCACCGTGCTGCTGGGCATCCCCACCCGGGGCGTGCCGCTGGCCCACCGCCTCGCCGCCCGGATCAGCACCTTCGAGGACGTGACAGTCCCGGTCGGCGTGCTCGACATCACGCTCTACCGCGACGACCTGCGCCGGCACGCCACCCGCGCGGTCGGCCCGACCGACCTGCCGCCCGGCGGGATCGATGGCAAGCGGGTCGTCCTCGTCGACGACGTGCTGTTCTCCGGCCGTACCGTGCGGGCCGCGCTGGACGCGCTCAGCGACGTCGGCCGCCCGGCGTCCGTGCAACTCGCGGTCCTGGTCGACCGCGGCCACCGCCAGCTGCCGATCCGCGCCGACTACGTCGGCAAGAACATCCCCACCGCGCTGGCCGAGAACGTCAAGGTCACCCTCGCCGAGACCGACGGCACGGACGAGGTCAAGTTGTACGGGGGTACACCCGCATGATCCGGCACCTGCTCTCCGGTGCCGACCTGGACGCCGGCACCGCCACCCTGGTCCTCGACACCGCCGCGGAGATGGCGACGGTGGCCGGACGCGAGGTCAAGAAGCTGCCCGCACTGCGCGGGCGCACCGTGGTCAACCTCTTCTACGAGGACTCCACCCGTACCCGGATCTCGTTCGAGGCGGCCGCCAAGCGGCTCAGCGCCGACGTGATCAACTTCTCCGCCAAGGGCTCCAGCGTGGCCAAGGGGGAGAGCCTCAAGGACACCGCGCTCACGCTCCAGGCCATGGGCGCGGACGCGGTGGTCGTCCGGCACCCCGCCTCCGGCGCCCCGCACCGGCTCGCCGAGTGGGTGGACGGATCGGTGCTCAACGCCGGTGACGGCACCCACGAGCACCCCACCCAGGCGCTGCTCGACGCGTACACGATGCGGTCCCGGCTGGGCCGCCTCGACGGCCTGCACGTGGCGATCGTCGGCGACGTGCTGCACTCCCGGGTGGCCCGCTCCAACGTGCTGCTGCTGTCCACGCTGGGCGCGAAGGTGACACTGGTCGGCCCGCCCACGCTCATCCCGGTCGACATCGCCGCCGCCCTGGCCCCCGGCACCGACGTCTGTTACGACCTCGACGCCGTTCTCCCAGACGTGGACGTGGTGATGATGCTGCGGGTGCAGCGCGAGCGGATGGGTGACTCCTACTTCCCGTCGGCCCGCGAGTACGCCCGCCGCTACGGGCTCGACGGGCCTCGCATGCGCCGGCTGCCCGGGCACGCGATCGTCATGCACCCCGGCCCGATGAACCGGGGCATGGAGATCACGCCCGAGGTGGCCGACTCGCCCCGCTCCACCATCGTCGAACAGGTCGCCAACGGGGTCTCCGTGCGGATGGCCGTGCTCTACCTGCTGCTCGGAGGGAACAACCGGTGACCACGTACCTCATCACAGGCGTCAGCGTCGTCGGCGGCGAGCCGACCGACCTGCTCATCCGCGACGGCGTGGTGGCCGAGGCGGGCCGCGGGCTCGCCGCGGACGGCGCCACAGTCGTCGACGCGACCGGCCTGGTCGCGCTGCCCGGCCTGGTCGACCTGCACACCCACCTGCGCGAGCCCGGCCGGGAGGACGCCGAGACGGTCGAGTCCGGTTCCCGGGCGGCGGCGCTCGGTGGCTACACGGCGGTGTGCGCGATGGCGAACACCTCCCCGGTGGCGGACACCGCGGGCGTGGTGGAGCAGGTCTGGCGGCTCGGCCGGGAGGCCGGCCTGGTCGACGTGCAGCCGATCGGCGCGGTCACCGTCGGGCTGGCCGGCGAACGCCTGGCCGAGCTGGGTGCGATGGCCGACTCGGCCGCCGGCGTGCGGATCTTCTCCGACGACGGGCACTGCGTGTCGGACCCGCGGCTGATGCGCCGGGCGCTGGAGTACGTCAAGGCGTTCGACGGCGTGATCGCCCAGCACGCCGAGGAGCCCCGGCTGACCGAGGGCGCGCAGATGCACGAGGGTGAGGTGTCCACCCGCCTCGGCCTGACCGGCTGGCCGGCCGTCGCCGAGGAAGCGATCATCGCCCGGGACGTGCTGCTGGCCGAGCACGTCGGCAGCCGCCTGCACGTCTGCCACGTCTCCACCGCCGGCAGCGTCGAGGTGCTGCGTCAGGCCAAGGCGCGCGGGGTACGGGTCACCGCCGAGGTGACGCCGCACCACCTGCTGCTCACCGACGCCAAGGCGGAGAGCTACGACCCGGTCTTCAAGGTCAACCCGCCGCTGCGCACCGCCGCCGACATCGCCGCGCTGCGGGAGGCGCTGGCCGAAGGCGTGATCGACGTCATCGCCACCGACCACGCGCCGCACGCGGTGGAGGACAAGGAGTGCGAGTGGGCGTACGCCCGGCCGGGCATGCTCGGTCTGGAGACGGCGCTGTCGATCGCGCTCGACGTGTTCGGCCCCCGTTGGGACCTGATCGCCGAGCGGATGTCCCGCACGCCGGCCCGGATCGCCGGGCTGGCGGGGCACGGTCTCGACCCGGCGCCCGGCGTACCGGCCAACCTGACACTGGTCGACCCGGCCGCCCGCCGCGTGATCGAACCGGCGGAGCTGGCCAGCCGTAGTCGCAACACCCCGTACGCCCGCATGACGCTGCCGGGTCGCATCGTGGCGACCTTCCTGCGCGGCGAGCCGACGGTCCTGGACGGAAAGGCTGTCAAGTGATCCGAGCGAGGAACGTAGCGGAGCGGAGTCCCGCAGTCCGGGTCGAAGGAGACCCAGTGATCCGAGCGAGGAACGTAGCGGAGCGGAGTCCCGCAGTCCGGGTCGAAGGAGACACAGTGATCCGAGCGAGGAACGTAGCGGAGCGGAGTCCCGCAGTCGCGAACGAAAGGCGGGCACAGTGAAGCGACGTCCCGCGATTCTCGTCCTGGAGGACGGGCGCACGTTCCACGGCGAGGCGTACGGCAGCGTCGGGGAGACCTTCGGCGAGGCCGTGTTCAACACCGGTATGACCGGCTACCAGGAGACGCTCACCGACCCGTCCTACCACCGGCAGGTGGTGGTGCAGACCGCCCCGCACATCGGCAACACCGGCGTCAACGGCTCCGACGACGAGTCCGGCCGGATCTGGGTGGCCGGGTACGTGGTGCGCGACCCGGCCCGGATCAGCTCGAACTGGCGGGCCACCGGCGGCCTGGAGGACCGGCTCGCCGCCGAGGGCGTCGTCGGCATCAGCGGGGTGGACACCCGGGCGCTGACCCGGCACCTGCGTGAGCGCGGCGCGATGCGGGTCGGCATCTCCAGCGTCGACGACGACCCGGCCGCCCTGCTGGAGCGGGTGCGCCGCTCGCCGCAGATGGTCGGCGCGAACCTGTCCGACGAGGTGACCACCGCCGAGCCGTACGTCGTGCAGGCGCAGGGCGAGCACCGGTTCACGGTGGCCGCGGTGGACCTGGGCATCAAGCGCAACGTGCCGCGGCGGCTCGCCGCCCGCGGCGTCACCACCCACGTGCTGCCCGCCGGGTCGACGATCGAGGATCTGCTCGCCACCGGCGCGGACGCTGTCTTCTTCTCGCCCGGCCCGGGCGACCCGGCAACCGCCGACGGCCCGGTGGCGCTGGCCCGGGAGGTGCTGACGCGGCGGATTCCGCTGTTCGGTATCTGCTTCGGCAGCCAGATCCTCGGCCGGGCGCTCGGCTTCGGCACCTACAAGCTGGGGTACGGCCACCGCGGCATCAACCAGCCGGTGCTCGACCGGGCCACCGGCAAGGTCGAGGTGACCAGCCACAACCACGGCTTCGCGGTGCAGGTGCCGGGTGCCGGGGACGGCGCGGTGGTGCCGGATCAGGTGATCCAGACCGAGTTCGGCGGTGTCCGGGTGTCACACGTCTGCCTCAATGACAACGTGGTCGAGGGGCTGCGGGCCGTGGACGTGCCCGCCTTCACCGTCCAGTACCACCCGGAGGCGGCGGCCGGCCCGCACGACGCGGACTACCTCTTCGACCGCTTCGCCGAGCTGATCGAGGGCGGCGGCCTCGACCGGAAGCAGACTGAGGGGCGCGACAATGCCTAAGCGGACCGACCTCAAGCACATCCTGGTGATCGGCTCCGGGCCGATCGTGATCGGACAGGCCTGCGAGTTCGACTACTCCGGCACCCAGGCCTGCCGGGTGCTGCGCAGCGAGGGGATCCGGGTCAGCCTGGTCAACTCCAACCCGGCGACGATCATGACGGACCCGGAGTTCGCCGACGCCACGTACGTCGAGCCGATCACGCCTGAGTTCGTCGAGCTGGTCATCGCCAAGGAGCGCCCCGACGCGCTGCTGCCGACGCTCGGCGGGCAGACGGCGCTGAACACCGCTGTCGCCCTGCACGAGGCGGGCGTGCTGGAGAAGTACGGCGTCGAGCTGATCGGCGCGAACATCGAGGCGATCAACCGGGGCGAGGACCGGCAGCTGTTCAAGGAGATCGTCGCCAAGGCCGGCGTACGGCTGGGGCTGGCGGATCCGGCGGCGCTGGTGCCGCGGTCGCGGGTCTGCCACTCGATGGACGAGGTCCGTGAGACGGTCGCCGAGCTGGGCCTGCCGGTGGTCATCCGGCCGTCGTTCACCATGGGCGGCCTCGGTTCCGGCATGGCGCACACCGACGAGGACCTGGAGCGGATCGCCGGTTCGGGCCTGGCGGCCAGCCCGGTGCACGAGGTGCTCATCGAGGAGAGCGTGCTCGGCTGGAAGGAGTACGAGCTCGAACTGATGCGCGACCGCCACGACAACGTGGTGGTGGTCTGCTCGATCGAGAACGTCGACCCGATGGGTGTGCACACCGGCGACAGTGTCACCGTCGCCCCGTCGATGACGCTCACCGACCGGGAGTACCAGCGGCTGCGCGACCTCGGCATCGCGGTGCTGCGCGAGGTCGGTGTGGACACCGGCGGCTGCAACATCCAGTTCGCGGTGAACCCGGCCGACGGCCGGATCGTCGTGATCGAGATGAACCCGCGCGTGTCGCGCTCCTCGGCGCTGGCGTCGAAGGCCACCGGCTTCCCGATCGCGAAGATCGCCGCGAAGCTCGCCATCGGCTACACGCTCGACGAGATCCCGAACGACATCACGCTGAAGACGCCCGCCGCGTTCGAGCCGACGCTCGACTACGTGGTGGTGAAGATCCCCCGGTTCGCGTTCGAGAAGTTCCCCGGCGCGGACCCGGAGCTGACCACCACGATGAAGTCGGTGGGCGAGGCGATGAGCCTGGGCCGCAACTTCACCGAGGCGCTGAACAAGGCGATGCGCTCGATGGAAACCACATCGTCCGGTTTCTGGACGGTCCCCGACCCGGAGGGCGCCACCAGGGAGAACACCCTCGCCGCGCTGCGCACGCCGCACGACGGCCGGCTCTACACCGTCGAGCGGGCGCTGCGCCTCGGCGCGTCGATCGCCGAGGTGTCCGAGGCGTCCGGCGGCATGGACCCGTGGTTCCTGGACCAGATCGCCTCGCTGGTCGAGCTGCGCGCCGAGATCGTGGACGCGCCGGTGCTCGACGCCGGCCTGCTGCGCCGGGCCAAGCGGGCCGGCCTGTCCGACCGGCAGCTCGCCGCGCTGCGTCCCGAGCTGGCCGCCGAGGACGGCGTCCGCACGCTGCGGCACCGGCTCGGCGTCCGCCCGGTCTACAAGACGGTGGACACCTGCGCGGCCGAATTCGAGGCGACCACGCCGTACCACTACTCGACGTACGACTCGGAGACCGAGGTGGCGCCCTCGGCCCGGCCGAAGGTGCTCATCCTGGGCTCCGGGCCGAACCGGATCGGGCAGGGCATCGAGTTCGACTATTCGTGCGTGCACGCGGTACAAGCGCTGCGAAGCGCGCCGATCGGCACAGCCGCTGCGGCCGGTTACGAGACCGTGATGGTCAACTGCAACCCGGAGACCGTCTCCACCGACTACGACACCGCGGACCGGCTCTACTTCGAGCCGCTGACGTTCGAGGACGTGCTGGAGGTCTGGCACGCCGAGGACTCCTCCGGCAGGGAGGCCGGCGGTCCGGGCGTCATCGGGGTGATCGTGCAGCTCGGCGGGCAGACGCCGCTGGGCCTGGCGCAGCGGCTCAAGAACGCCGGGGTGCCGATCGTCGGCACCTCCCCGGAGTCGATCCACCTGGCCGAGGAGCGCGGCGCGTTCGGCGCGGTGCTGGCCCGGGCCGGGCTGCGCGCGCCCGCGCACGGCATGGCCACCTCGTACGACGAGGCGAAGACGATCGCCGACGAGATCGGGTACCCGGTGCTGGTCCGCCCCTCGTACGTGCTCGGCGGGCGCGGCATGGAGATCGTGTACGACGACGCCACGCTGCGCGACTACATCGGCCGGGCCACCGCCATCTCGCCGGACCGCCCGGTGCTGGTGGACCGGTTCCTGGACGACGCCATCGAGATCGACGTGGACGCGCTGGTGGACGCCGACGGCGACGTCTACCTGGGCGGCGTGATGGAGCACATCGAGGAGGCCGGCATCCACTCCGGCGACTCGTCCTGCGCGCTGCCGCCGATCACCCTGGCCGGCTCGCACCTGGCCCAGGTGCGGCACTACACCGAGCAGATCGCCCGCGGCATCGGGGTGCGCGGCCTGCTGAACGTGCAGTACGCGTTGCAGGGCGACATGCTCTACGTGCTGGAGGCCAACCCGCGCGCCTCCCGGACCGTACCGTTCGTCTCGAAGGCCACTGCGGTGCCGCTGGCGAAGGCGGCGGCCCGGATCGCGCTCGGCGCCACCGTCGCGCAGCTGCGCGCCGAGGGCATGCTGCCGCCCACCGGCGACGGCGGCACCATGCCGGCCGACGCGCCGATCGCGGTCAAGGAGGCGGTGCTGCCGTTCAAGCGGTTCCGCACCCCGTCGGGCAAGGGCATCGACGTGCTGCTCGGCCCGGAGATGAAGTCCACCGGCGAGGTGATGGGCATCGACACCGGCTTCGGTCAGGCGTTCGCCAAGTCGCAGGCCGCCGCGTACGGGTCGCTGCCGACCGCCGGGAAGATCTTCGTCTCGGTCGCCAACCGGGACAAGCGCGGCATGATCTTCCCGATCAAGCGCCTGGCGGACCTGGGCTTCGAGATCGTGGCCACCACCGGCACGGCCGAGGTGCTGCGCCGGCACGGCATCGCCTGCGAGCAGATCCGCAAGCACTACGAGTCGGGTGAGGGCGCGGACGCGGTCTCGCTGATCCTCGGCGGGGACGTGGCGCTTGTGGTGAACACGCCGCAGGGCTCCGGCGCGAGCGCCCGGTCCGACGGGTACGAGATCCGCAGCGCGGCGGTGAGCGCGGACATCCCGTGCGTCACCACCGTCCCCGGCGCCGCCGCAGCGGTCATGGGCATCGAGGCGCGGATCCGGGGTGACCTGAAGGTCCGCCCGCTGCAGGACCTGCACGCCGCCCTGCGGGCGGGCGAGTGACAGCGCGCCGCCACGCGTCGATCATGAGGTTGGCGGCCGATATGGAGATCCACATCGCCGCCACCCTCATGATCGACCGGGCCGGTGCCCGGCAGGGGGGTGGGGCGTGATCTTCGAGAAGGTGGTGCGGCCCCGGTTGTTCTCGCTCGCGGGCGGGGACGCGGAGGGTGCGCACGAGTGGACGCTGGCGCGGCTGGCCGCGGTGTCGCGGCAGCCGGCGGTGCTCGCGGCGCTGCGGGCGGCGTACTTCCGGCCGGCACCACGCACCGTGTTCGGGGTGCGTTTCCCCAACCCGGTCGGGCTGGCGGCCGGCATGGACAAGAACGGGCTCGCGTTGCCGGCCTGGCCGGCGCTGGGCTTCGGCTTCGTCGAGGTCGGCACCGTGACCGCGCACGCCCAGCCGGGCAACCCGCGGCCCCGGCTGTTCCGGCTGCGCGACAGCGAAGCGGTGATCAACCGGATGGGCTTCAACAACGCGGGCGCGGCGGCGCTCGCGGACCGGCTGGCCGCGTCGCCGCGCCCGCTCGGCGTGCCGCTGGGCATCTCGCTCGGCAAGTCCAAGGTGACCCCGCTGGACGAGGCGGTCGAGGACTACCTCGCCTCGTACCGGGCGCTCAAGGACCACGGCGACTACTTCGCGGTGAACGTGTCCTCACCGAACACCCCCGGGCTGCGGTCGCTTCAGGACCGGTCCCATCTGGACGCGTTGCTCGCCGCGCTGGTGGGGGAGAAGCCGGTGCTGGTGAAGATCGCCCCGGACCTGACCGAGCCGGCCGTGGCCGAGCTGCTGGAGGTGTGCCTCGACCGGGGCGCGGCCGGGGTCGTCGCCACGAACACCACGCTGGCCCGGGACGGGCTCGCCCCGGCCGACCGGGAACGCGCCGCCGAGGCCGGCGGGCTGTCCGGCCGTCCGCTGACCGCCCGGGCCCGGGAGATGGTCGCCTTCGTGCACCGGGAGACCGGCGGCCGGCTGCCGGTGATCGGCGTGGGCGGCATCCTGCATCCCGACGACGCGACGCGCATGTTCGACGCCGGGGCCGCCCTGCTCCAGCTCTACACCGGCTTCATCTACCGGGGCCCGTCCCTGACCCGGGCCATCACAACCCGAACCTGACCCGCGCGATCTTGCACTTCCGGCCCCGGCGTACCGCCCCGTTCCGGGCGCGTCCGGGGCGGCAACTGCAAGATCGCGGGGGAGAGGGGCGAAGGAGGAGACGTGACGCCCGAGGAGATCCTGGCGGCCGACCGGCGGCACGTGTGGCACCCGTACGCCCCGATGCCCGCCGCCGCGGCGCCGTACGTCGTCGACAGCGCTGCGGGGGTGCGGCTGCGGCTCGCGGACGGGCGGGAGCTGGTCGACGGGATGTCGTCGTGGTGGGCGGCGATCCACGGCTACCGGCACCCGGTGCTCGACGCCGCGGTGACCGGCCAGCTCGCGCGGATGAGCCACGTCATGTTCGGCGGGCTCACCCACGAACCCGCCGTACGCCTGGCGCGCACGCTCGTCGAGCTGACCCCGGACGGCCTGGAACACGTCTTCCTGGCCGACTCCGGCTCGGTGAGCGTCGAGGTCGCGGTGAAGATGTGCCTGCAGTACCAGCGGGCGCGGGGACGCCCGCAGCGCCGCCGGCTGGGCACCTGGCGGGGCGGGTACCACGGCGACACGTTCCACCCGATGAGCGTGTGCGACCCGGAGGGCGGCATGCACCACCTCTGGGGCGACGTGCTGCCCCGGCAGGTGTTCGCGCCGGCGCCGCCGCCCGGGTTCGACGCGACGCCGGATCCGGCGTACGAGGCGGCGCTGGTGGACGCGGTGGAGCGGCACGCCGGCGAACTGGCCGCGGTGATCGTGGAGCCGGTCGTCCAGGGCGCCGGCGGGATGCGCTTCCACCACCCGCACTATCTGCGTGTACTGCGCGAGGTGACCCGCAGGCACGGCATCCTGCTGGTGTTCGACGAGATCGCCACCGGCTTCGGCCGGACCGGCCGGATGTTCGCCGCCGAGCACGCCGGCGTCACTCCGGACGTGCTCTGCGTCGGCAAGGCGCTCACCGGCGGGTACCTGACGCTCGCCGCGGCGCTGTGCACGCCCGAGGTGGCGCGGGCCATCTCCGCCGGCGGGGTGCTGGCGCACGGGCCGACGTTCATGGGCAACCCGCTCGCCTGCGCCGTCGCCAACGCATCGGTGGAACTCCTGCGGGCCGGGGACTGGGCGGGACGGGTGGCGGGCGTCGCCGAGGGCCTGCGGGCCGGCCTGGCGCCGTTGCGGGACGCGCCCGGCGTGGCCGACGTACGCGTGCTCGGCGCGATCGGGGTGGTGCAGCTCGACCACGAGGTGGACCTGCCCCGGGCCACAGCCGCCGCGGTGGCCGAGGGGGTGTGGCTGCGCCCGTTCCGGGATCTCGTCTACACGATGCCGCCGTACGTCTGCGACGCCGCGGACGTGGCGCGGATCGCGGCCGGGGTGGCCGCGGCGGTCAAGGCCGGCTGAGCCCGGTCGGGTTCGACAGGGCGCGACGGGAGGCCCGTCGCCGGACACGCCAGGCGGACCGGAGCCGCCGGGAGAAGGAGAGACGCATGGAGACGTTCGGCGCCCGTCTGCACCGGGCCGTGGCGGAACGAGGACCGCTCTGCGTGGGGATCGATCCCCACCCCGGGTTGCTGACCGCCTGGGGCCTGTCCGACGACGTGGCGGGCCTGGAGCGGTTCTGCGCCACTGTGGTGGAGGCGATCGGTGACCGGGTGGCCGTGGTCAAGCCGCAGTCGGCGTTCTTCGAGCGCTTCGGCGCCCGGGGTGTCGGGGTGCTTGAGTCAACTATCCGACAGTTGCGAGATTTCGGAGCGCTCACTCTGCTCGACGTCAAGCGTGGTGACATCGGCTCGACCGTGGCCGCCTATGCGTCGGCGTACCTTGATCCATCCAGCCCGCTGTATGTCGATGCGGTCACCGCGAGCCCCTACCTGGGAGTAGGTTCGCTCGCCCCGATGTTCTCCACCGCCGCCGAGCACGGGGGCGGGGTCTTCGTCCTGGCGCTCACCTCCAACCCGGAGGGCGCCTCCGTGCAGCGCGCCGTGGGTGCCGACGGGCGCACCGTCGCGCAGACCGTGATCGACGAGATTTCCCAGCTCAACCGGGGTGCGGAGCCGCTCGGCAGCTTCGGTCTGGTGGTCGGTGCGACAGTCGGCGGGACGGGTCACGATCTGGGCTCGGTGAACGGTCCGCTGCTCGCGCCGGGGCTGGGCGCGCAGGGCGGAACGCCCGCCGGGTTGCGTACCGTGTTCGGCGCCGCGCTGCCGTCGGTGCTGCCCTCGTACTCCCGGGAGGTGCTCGGCGCGGGCCCCGACCCGGCCGACCTGCGGGCCGCCACCGAGCGGGTGCTGGCCGACTGCCGGGCCGCCCTGGGTGCGGCGGACTGACTGACGGCTCGGTCACTTTAGGTTGATCATCGCGCGCCCACGTTGCCGAAATCTCCGTTGACCGCTAGTTTTCCCCGCGCTGGGAACCACGGACCCCTTTGGTTGCCAGCGACACCACGTTTCACAGATGCGGTGGGGCGCTCAGCCCGCCGTACTAGGGACCTGAGGAGAACTGGTGCCGCTCCCGTCACTGACCCCCGAGCAGCGCGCTGCCGCGCTGGAGAAGGCCGCGGAGATCCGCAAGGCCCGCGCTGAGCTGAAGGAGCAGCTCAAGCAGGGCAAGACCACCCTCGCCACCGTCCTCGCGCGGGCCGAGTCCGACGACGTCGTGGGCAAGCTGAAGGTTTCGGCCGTGCTCCAGGCGATGCCGGGCATCGGCAAGATCCGGGCCACCCAGATCATGGAGAAGCTCAAGATCGCGGACAGCCGTCGCCTGCGCGGCCTCGGCGAGCAGCAGCGCAAGGCGCTGCTCGGGGAGTTCGCCGCCAACTGAACGGCCCGCCGTGTAGAAACAAGCGGTGAGCACGGATGACGAGGCGCGCTCGGCGGCTCGGCTCACTGTCCTGTCCGGTCCCTCCGGGGCCGGCCGGAGCAGTGTCGTCGGGGCGGTCCGGGCGCGCCTTGCTTCTGTCTGGGTGCCGGTGGTCGCCACCACCCGCCCGCCCCGTCCGGACGAGCGCGACGGCGTCGACCGGGTCTTCCTCGACGCGCCCGGCTTCGACCGGCTGATCGCCGCCGGGGAACTGCTGGAGTGGTGCCGGATCGGGCCGTACCGCCGGGGGGTGCCCCGGGCCGGGGTGCGGGCGCGGCTCGCCGAGGGACGGCCGGTGCTGCTGCCGCTGGACCTGGCCGGCGCGCTGGCGGTACGGGCGGCGGCGCCCGGTGTGCGGCTGGTGCTGCTCGCGCCCCCGGCGTACCGGGCCGACCCGGACGTCGCGGCCGTCTTCGCCCACGCCGTGGCACACGACCGCACCGAGCGCGCCGCGGCGGAGCTGGTAGGATTGCTCGGTTCGTCCTTCCTGGCTCCGGCCCGACCGCCCGCGGGCGGCGCACGAGACGCAGAGGTTTAATTCGTGGGATCCATCGCCACCAACCCCGAGGGCATCACCAACCCGCCGATCGACGAGCTGCTCGAGAAGACCACCTCGAAGTACGCGCTGGTCATCTTCGCCGCCAAGCGCGCCCGTCAGGTCAACGCCTACTACAGCCAGCTCGGTGAGGGCCTCCTGGAGTACGTCGGCCCGCTGGTGGAGACCACCCCGCAGGAGAAGCCGCTCTCCATCGCCATGCGCGAGATCAACGCGGGCCTGCTCACCGCCGAGCCGACCGACCAGCCGTAACCGCGCCGCGCCGATGCCCGCCGAGATCGTCCTCGGGGTCGGCGGCGGTATCGCCGCCTACAAGGCGTGTGAGCTGCTCCGACTCTTCACCGAGTCGGGTCACCGGGTCCGGGTGGTACCGACCGCCTCGGCGCTCCGCTTCGTCGGGGCGCCGACCTGGGCGGCGCTGTCCGGCCGGCCGGTCGCCGACGACGTCTGGTCCGACGTGCACGAGGTGCCGCACGTGCGGCACGGGCAGCACGCCGACCTGGTCGTGGTCGCACCGGCCACCGCCGACCTGCTCGCCAAGGCCGCCCACGGCCTGGCCGACGACCTGCTCACCAACACGTTGCTGACCGCGCGCTGCCCGGTGCTGCTGGCCCCGGCCATGCACACCGAGATGTGGGAGCACCCGGCCACCGTCGCGAACGTGGCCACGCTGCGCTCGCGGGGCGTCCGCGTGATTGAGCCGGCCGTCGGCCGGCTCACCGGGCGGGACACCGGCAAGGGCCGGCTGCCCGACCCGGCGGAGATCTTCGCGGTGGCCCGCCGGGCGCTGGCCCGCGGCGCCGGGGCCGAGGCGGACCTGGCCGGCCGGCACGTGGTGGTCACCGCCGGGGGCACCCGCGAGCCGCTGGACCCGGTCCGGTTCCTGGGCAACCGGTCGTCCGGCAAGCAGGGGTACGCCTTCGCCCGCGCCGCAGTGGCCCGGGGTGCCCGGGTCACGCTCGTCGCGGCAAACGTGGCGCTGCCCGACCCGGCCGGGGTGGACCTGGTCCGGGTGGGCACCACCGAGGAACTGCGCGACGCCACACTCGCGACGGCATCCGACGCGGACGTCGTGGTGATGGCCGCCGCCCCCGCCGACTTCCGGCCGGCCGGCTACTCCACCGGGAAGATCAAGAAGTCCGGCGACGGTGTCGCGCCGACCATCGAGCTGGTCACCAACCCGGACATCGCCGTCGAGCTGGGGCGGCGTCGCCGGCCCGGACAGGTGCTGGTGATCTTCGCCGCGGAGACCGACGACGCGGAGGCCAACGGCCGGGCCAAGCTGGTCCGCAAGGGAGCCGACATGATCGTGGTCAACGAGGTCGGCGTGGACAAGGTCTTCGGCGCCGACACCAACGCGGCCACCGTGATCGGCGCCGACGGCGGTGTGCACCGGCTGCCCGAGCAGCCCAAGGAGGCCCTGGCCGACGCCGTCTGGGACCTCGTCTGTCGGCGGCTGCCGTCGCGTTCCTGACGGTTGGTCGACCCGCGTTCATCGGTTCACGGCGCAACGATGGAGACTAAACTGCCGCCGAGCGACCTTTAAAAGTCTTCACATGCTTAGGAGTGCCGTGACACGTCTTTTCACGTCCGAATCGGTCACGGAGGGCCACCCGGACAAGATCGCCGACCAGATCAGTGACGGCATTCTCGACGCGCTGCTCGCCCAGGACCCGCACAGCCGGGTCGCGGTGGAGACGTTGATCACCACCGGTCAGGTGCACGTGGCCGGCGAGGTGACCACCAAGGCGTACGCCGACATCCCCACCATCGTCCGCGAGACCATCCTCGGCATCGGCTACGACTCGTCGAAGAAGGGCTTCGACGGCGCGTCCTGCGGCGTCAGCGTGTCCATCGGCGCCCAGTCGCCGGACATCGCCCAGGGTGTCGACAACGCCTTCGAGCTGCGTACCGGCGGGTCGGAGAGCGCGCTGGACGCGCAGGGCGCCGGCGACCAGGGCATGATGTTCGGCTTCGCCTGCTCCGAGACGCCCGAGCTGATGCCGCTGCCGATCGCGCTGGCACACCGGCTGGCCCGGCGGCTCGCCGCGGTCCGCAAGGACGGCACGATCCCGTACCTGCGGCCGGACGGCAAGACGCAGGTGACCATCGAGTACGACGGGCTGCGCCCGGTCCGGCTCGACACCGTCGTCGTGTCCAGCCAGCACGCGGCGGACATCTCGCTTGAGTCGCTGCTCACCCCGGACATCCGGGACCACGTCATCGCCCCGGAGCTGGAGAGCCTCGGCCTGGAGACCGACGGCTACCGGCTGCTGGTCAACCCGACCGGGCGGTTCGAGATCGGCGGCCCGATGGGTGACGCCGGCCTGACCGGCCGGAAGATCATTGTGGACACGTACGGCGGGTACGCCCGGCACGGCGGCGGCGCGTTCTCCGGCAAGGACCCGTCGAAGGTCGACCGGTCGGCCGCGTACGCGATGCGCTGGGTGGCCAAGAACGTGGTCGCCGCCGGGCTGGCCGAGCGGTGCGAGGCGCAGGTCGCGTACGCGATCGGCAAGGCGCACCCGGTGAGCCTGTTCATCGAGACGTTCGGCACCGAGACCGTGCCGGTCGCCTCGATCGAGAAGGCCGTGGCCGAGGTGTTCGACCTGCGTCCGGCCGCCATCATCCGGGACCTGCACCTGCTGCGCCCGATCTACCAGCAGACCGCCGCGTACGGCCACTTCGGCCGGGAACTGCCGGAACTGACCTGGGAGGGCACCGACCGGGCCGCCGACCTCAAGTCGGCCGCGGGAGCCTGACCGCCACCACGCGCCGCGACCGGCGACCCGCACCGGGGTCGCCGGTCGCGCGCGTCTGCGTGGACGTGCCGCTGCCCCACCTGGACCGGCCCTTCGACTACCTGGTGCCGGAGGCGCTCGACGCCGACGCCCGGCCCGGCGTGCGGGTGAAGGTGCGGTTCGCCGGGCAGCTCGTCGACGGCTGGCTGCTGGGCCGCGCCGAGTCGTCCGAGCACCCGAAGCTCGCGTACCTGGAGAAGGTCGTCTCCCCGGTGCCGGTGCTCTCCCCGGACGTGGCCCGGCTGGCCCGCGCGGTCGCCGACAGGTACGCCGGCAGCCTCGCCGACGTGCTCCGGCTGGCGGTGCCGCCCCGGCACGCCCGCGCCGAGAAGGCCGTCACCGCCGCGGACGCGCCGACCACCGCCGCGCCCGCCGGCGTACCGCCCGGGACCGCCGACGTGGACGCCCGGGCGGAGGTGGATCCGCGCGGCTGGCGGGACTACCCGGCCGGGCCGGCGCTGCTGCGCGCGCTCACCGAGGGCAAGCCCGCCCGCGCGGTCTGGTCGGCGCTGCCGGGCGAGGACTGGGCCGACCGGTACGCCGACGCGGTCGCCGCCACGGTGGCCGGCGGCCGGGGGGCCGTGGTCGTGGTGGCCGACGCCCGTGACCTGGACCGTCTCGACGCGGCCCTGACCGCCGTGCTCGGCGCCGGACGGCACGTCCGGCTCACCGCCGCCGACGGCCCGGCCCGCCGCTACCGGAGCTTCCTCACCGCCCTGACCGGAGACGCGGAGGTGGTGATCGGCACCCGGGCGGCGATGTTCGCCCCGGTGCGGCGGCTGGGCCTGGTGGCGATCTGGGACGACGGCGACGACCTGCACGCCGAACCGCGCGCGCCCTACCCGCACGCCCGGGACGTCCTGCTCACCCGGGCGCAGCTCGGTGACACCGCCGCGGTGGTCGGCGGGTACGCGCGTACCGCCGAGGCGCAGCTGCTGGTCGAGACCGGGTGGGCGCGCGAGGTGGTGGCCGACCGGGCGGTGGTGCGCGCGCGTACCCCGGCCATGGCGCCCACCGGCGACGACCCGCAACTGGCCCGCGATCCCGGCGCGGCCTCGGCGCGGCTGCCGAGCCTGGCCTGGACCACCGCCCGGGACGCGCTGCGCGCGGACCTGCCGGTGCTGGTGCAGGTGCCGCGCCGCGGGTACGTGCCGTCGGTGGCCTGTGCCGACTGTCGCGCCCCGGCCCGCTGCCCGCACTGCGCCGGGCCGCTCGCGCTGCCGTCCGCGCAGGGTACGCCCGCCTGCCGCTGGTGCGGCCGGGTGGCTGCCGCGTACGCCTGCCCCGAGTGCGGCGGGCGGCGGCTGCGCGCCTCGGTGACCGGTGCCCGCCGGACCGCCGAGGAGTTGGGCCGCGCCTTCCCCGGCGTGCCGGTGCGTACGTCCGGGCGGGAGGAGGTGCTCGCGGCCGTGCCGGGCGGGGCCGGGCTGGTGATCGCCACCCCGGGCGCCGAGCCGGTCGCCGACGGCGGCTACGGCGCGGTGCTGCTGCTCGACTCGTGGGCGCTGCTGACCCGGGCCGACCTGCGGGCCGGCGAGGAGGCGCTGCGGCGGTGGACGGCCGCCGCCGCGCTGGCCCGGCCGGGCGCTGCCGGCGGCCGGGTGGTGGTGGTCGCCGACGGTGCGCTGGCCCCGGTGCAGGCGTTGCTGCGTTGGGACTCCGCCTGGTTCGCCGCCCGGGAACTGGTCGAGCGGCGGGAGCTGGGCTTCCCGCCGGCGGTGCGGATGGCGAGCGTCACCGGCGCGGCCGAGGCGGTGGCCGACCTGCTCGCCGGCGCCCGGCTGCCGGGCGACGCCGAGGTGCTCGGCCCGGTGCCGGCCGACGAGGGCCGGGAGCGGATGCTGGTCCGCGTGCCCCGGTCCCGGGCCGCCGCGATGGCCGAGGCGCTGCACGCCGCCGCCGGGCAGCGCAGCGCCCGCAAGGCGGCCGAACCGGTACGCCTCCAGGTCGATCCGCTCATCCTGTTCTGAGCGGAGGCATCCGTGTGACACTGCGCACGCGGGCCCTCGCACACGGTCGTGAGCTGGGGTTTGACGCACACCTTGTCCGGCAGTCGAGTAGCGGGCGGTGATAGCATCGCCCGTCATGCCAAGCTGCGCGGTTTCCCCGCGCGGGACGCGGCGCGGCGGGTGCCAGAGCACGTCGGGCCGACACTCGATGTCGTCAGTCAGCCGGTGAGCAGGGATGGACCACTCGTGACCGTTCGTCAGTCGATCGTCTTCAACGGTGACCTCGGCAGTGGTAAGAGCACCGTCTCGGTCGAGATCGCCGAGCGGCTCGGGCTGCGCCGGGTCAGCGTCGGCGACCTCTACCGCCAGATGGCCCAGGAACGGCAGATGACCGCCCTCCAGCTCAACCTGCACGCCGAGCTGGACCAGGCCGTCGACGGGTACGTCGACCAGCTCCAGCGCGACATCGCCGCCTCGGGTGAGTCCCTGGTCATGGACTCCCGCCTGGCCTGGCACTTCTTCACCGACGCGCTCAAGGTGCACATGATCACCGAGCCGACCGAGGCGGCCCGGCGCGTGCTGGCCCGCCCGTCCGGCCCGGCCGAGAGCTACACCTCGCTGGAGGAGGCGCGGGCCAAGCTGCGCGAGCGCAGCGAGAGCGAGCGCGGCCGGTTCATCGTCCGGTACGGCGTGGACAAGGCCCGCCTGCGCAACTACGACCTGGTCTGCGACACCACCCGGGCCAACCCGGAGCAGGTCATCGCGCACGTCATCGACGTCTACGAGGGCCGCCTGGGCGCGGAGGTGCTGCGCGCCGGCCAGCCGTTGCTGCTGCTCGACCCGAACCGGGTGTACCCCACCGAGGACGTGTCGGCGCTGCGCGGCCTCTGGGACGCCGACGCCGACGCCGGGACGGCCGGCAGCGGCGAGCAGCCGGAGCCGCTGAGCATCGGCTACACCGGCGAGTACTTCTTCGTCGTCGACGGGCACCGGCGGCTCAGCGCGGCGGTGCGTGCCGGGCTGCCGATGGTCCCGGCACGGCTGGTCGCCGAGGTGGAGGAGCCGGTCGTCGGCGGGATCAGCGCGCTCGACTTCTTCACCGCGCAGGCCCGCCCGGGGCTGATCCACGACTGGGAGGACGCGCACGGCATCACGCTGCCGCTGCCGGAGCACGCGCTGCTCGGCGGCGGTCCGGTGCTCGCCGGGGAGCCGGGCGCCGGCGTCTGACCGCACGGGGACACCGCCACCTCACCGTGACGGGTTGACTCCGGTCTGGCAGCACGGAGCATGATGAGGGTCTCCGATGCCTGGGAGGCGGATTCGTGGACCCTGCCGACGCGCTCGCGCTGCTGATGTCCCCCGAGGGTCGCCTCGACCCCTATCCGACGTACGAGCGGCTGCGCGCGCACGGCCCGGTGGTCCAGGCCGGGCCGGTCTTCTACGTGGTCACCGGCTACGCCGAGGCCGACGCGGTCCTGCGCGACGCCCGGTTCGGCGTGACCGACGACGTGGTGCGAGACCAGCTCATGCCCGGCTGGCGGGAGAGCCCGGCGGTGCTGTCGATCTCCCGGTCGATGCTGCGCACAAACCCGCCCGACCACAGCCGGATGCGGCGGCTGGTCGCCGGCGCGTTCACCCCGCGCCGGATCGCCGCCATGCGGGACGTGGTGCGGGCGCAGGCCGACGGGTTGGTCGACGGGATGCTCGCCGCCGAGGGGCCGGTCGACTTCATGGCCGCGTTCGCGTACCCCCTGCCGGTCGGCGTGATCTGCGCGCTGCTCGGCGTGCCGGCGGCGGACCGGCCGCTGTTCCGGCGCTGGGCCACCGACCTGACCGGCGTGCTCGAACCGGAGATCACCGCCGACGAGCTGGCCGTGGCCGACCGGGGCGCGGCCGAGCTGCGGAGCTACTTCACCGAACTGGTGGCGGCCCGCCGCCGGGCCCCGGCCGACGACCTCACCACCGCGCTGGTCCAGGCCCACGACGACGGCGACCGGCTCTCCGGCGACGAGCTGCTGGCCAACCTGATCGTGCTGCTGGTGGCCGGTTTCGAGACCACCACCAACCTGCTCGGCAACGGGCTGGTGGCGCTGCTGGACCATCCGCGGGCCGCGGCGGCGCTGCGCGACCGGCCCGACCTCGCGCCCGCGTACGTCGACGAGCTGCTGCGCTACGACTCGCCGGTGCAGCTCACCTCACGGATGAGCACCGCCCCGTCCCGGCACGGCGACGTGGACCTGCCGCCGGAGAGCTGGGCCATCGTGCTGCTCGGTGCGGCCAACCGTGATCCCCGCCGCTATCCCGATCCGGCCCGCTTCGACCCGTGGCGGGCGCAGAGCGCGCCGCTCTCCTTCGGCGCCGGCCCGCACTACTGCCTCGGCGCGGCGCTGGCCCGGCTGGAGGCGCAGGTGGCATTCCCGCTGCTGCTGCGCCGGCTGCCCGGGCTGGCGGTGGCGGGCCGGCCCGAGCGGCGGGTCCGGCTCACCCTGCGTGGTCACGCCACGCTGCCGGTGCGCGTGGGGCGTCAGGCGGCCCCGGTCACCGTTCCCGGTACGCGACCCGGGGCGGCCGGGCCGACTCCGTAGACTGGACGGGCATCGTTCGACCCAGACAAGGAGCAACGCCGAGTGACCGTCCAGCCCATCCGTCTGTTCGGCGATCCGGTGCTGCGCACACCGGCCGACCCGGTCGTCGACTTCGACGCCGAGCTGCGCAAGCTGATCGCCGACCTGACCGACACGATGCGCGAGCAGAGCGGCGCCGGTCTGGCCGCGCCGCAGCTCGGGGTGGGCCTGCGGGTGTTCACCTTCGACGTCGACGACGTCCTCGGTCACCTGGTCAACCCGGTGCTGGAGTTCCCCGACTCCGAGGAACAGGACGGCCCGGAGGGCTGCCTGTCCATCCCCGGGCTCTACTTCGACACGAAGCGCCGGCAGAACGTGGTCGCCAAGGGCTTCAACGGCTACGGCGATCCGGTGCAGATCGTCGGCACCGGCCTGATGGCCCGCTGCGTGCAGCACGAGACCGACCACCTCGACGGGGTGCTCTTCGTCGACCGGCTCGACCCGGCCGGCCGCAAGGAGGCCATGAAGGCGATCCGCCAGGCCGAGTGGTACGACCAGGCCGCGCCGCCCACCGTCAAGCTCAGCCCGCACGCCGCCGGCAACCCGTTCGGCCTGGGGCGGTGACCCGGATGCGCCTGGTCTTCGCCGGCACGCCGGCTGTCGCCGTACCCGCCCTGGACGCGATCGCCGCCTCCGGGCACGAGCTGCTCGCCGTGGTCACCCGGCCCGACGCCCCGGCCGGGCGGGGCCGGGGACTGGCCCGCTCGCCGGTCGGCGCGTGGGCCGACGCGCACGGCGTCGAGGTGCTCACCCCGGCCCGCCCGCGCGAGCCGGAGTTCCTCGACCGGCTGCGCGAGCTGGCGCCGGACTGCGTACCGGTGGTCGCCTACGGCGCGCTGGTGCCGCCGGTGGCGCTGGAGATCCCCCGGTACGGCTGGATCAACCTGCACTTCTCGCTGCTGCCCGCCTGGCGCGGCGCCGCTCCGGTGCAGCACGCCGTGCTGCACGGCGACGAGCTGACCGGGGCCAGCGTCTTCGAGCTGGAGGAGGGGCTGGACACCGGCCCGGTCTACGGCACCGTCACCGACGAGATCCGTCCCGCCGACACTTCCGGTGATCTGCTGGAGCGGCTCGCGCACTCCGGCGCCGGGCTGCTGGTCGCGGTCCTCGACGCGATCGGCGCGGGCACCGCCCGGGCCGTGCCGCAGCCGGCCGACGGCGTCTCGCTCGCCCCGAAGCTCACCGTGGAGGACGCCCGGGTCCGCTGGGCCGACCCCGCGTTCGCGGTCGACCGGCGCGTCCGTGCCTGCACGCCCGCGCCCGGACCGTGGACCACGTTCCGCGACGACCGGGTCAAGCTCGGCCCGGTCACCCCGCTGCCCGACGGCCCGGAGCTGAAGCCGGGGGAGCTGCACGTGGAGAAGTCCGGCGTGCTCGTCGGCACCGCCACCGCGCCGGTGCGCCTCGGTGAGGTGCGCGCCGCCGGTAAGAAGGCCATGGCCGCCGGTGACTGGGCGCGCGGCGCCCGGGTCACCGCCGGCGAGGTGTTCGCGTGACGGGGCCGTCGCGCCCGGACCGGCCCGTCGAGGGCGAGCGCCCCCGGGGGTACGCGCGTGAGCGCGGTGACCGGCGCGGCGGGGATCGGCCGGGTGGCGACCGGCGGGGCGGGGACCGGTTCGGTGGGGACCGGCGGGGCGGGCGTCCGGCCCGCCCGGCCGTCGACCTGCCCCGGCAGATCGCGTACGAGGCGATCGCGGCGGTGCACCGCGACGACGCGTACGCCAACCTGGTGCTCCCGGCGATGCTGCGCGAGGCCGGGCTGACCGGCCGGGACGCCGCGTTCGCCACCGAGCTGACCTACGGCACGCTGCGGCACACCGGCACGCTCGACGCGGTCGTCACCGACGCGGCCGGGCGGGACGTGCAGCGCATCGACCCGCCGGTGCGCGACGCGCTGCGGCTCGGGGCGTACCAGATCCTGCACACCCGGGTGCCCGCGCACGCCGCGGTGTCGTCCACCGTCGACCTGGTCCGGTCCGTGGGACCGGGTGCCACCGGGTTCGCCAACGCGGTGCTGCGGGAGATCACGAGCCGGGACTCCGACGCCTGGGTGGCCAAGCTCGCCCCGGCGCAGGAGACCGACCCGATCGGGCACCTCGCGCTGGCGTACAGCCATCCGCAGTGGATCGTGCGGTCGTTCGCCGAGGCGCTCGGCGGCGACATGGGCGAGACGACCCGGCTGCTCATTGAGGACAACGAGCGCCCGCCGGTGCACCTGTGTGCCCGGCCCGGTCTGGCCGATCCGGTGGCGCTCGCCGACGAGGTGGGTGGCGCACCCGGTGCGTTCTCGCCGTACGCGGTGTACCTGCCCGGCGGCGCGCCGGGTGACCTGCCGGCGGTGGCCGACGGCCGGGCGCACGTGCAGGACGAGGGTTCCCAGCTGGTGGCGGACGCGCTGGCGGCGGCTCCGCTGGACGGCCCGGACGGCCGCTGGCTGGACCTGTGCGCCGGTCCGGGCGGCAAGTCCGGCCTGCTCGGTGCGCTCGCCGCGACCCGCGGCGCGCGGCTGACTGCGGTCGAGGTGGCCGAGCACCGGGCGCGACTGGTCGAACAGGCCACCCGCGGGCTGCCGGTGACGGTGCTGAACACCGACGGGCGCAGCGTGGGCAGCGACCCGAAGCTGCCGGAGGGGCACTTCGACCGGGTGCTCGTGGACGCGCCGTGCACCGGGCTGGGCGCGTTGCGCCGCCGCCCGGAGTCGCGGTGGCGCCGCCAGCCGTCGGACCTGCCGCCGCTGACCCGGTTGCAGCGCGAACTGCTGACCGCCGCGCTGCGGGCGGCCCGGCCGGGTGGCCTGGTGGCGTACGTGACGTGCTCGCCGCACGTGGTGGAGACGCACGTGACGGTGACCGAGGCGGCCCGGCGGTGCGGCTTCGGCGTCGACTTCGTCGACGCGCGGCCGTTGCTGCCGGCCGGCATGCCGGGTCTGGGTGACGGCCCCACGGTGCAGCTCTGGCCGCACCGCCACGGCACCGACGCCATGTTCCTGGCGGTCCTCCGCCGGGTCTGAGCCCACCTCTCCCGCATTCGATCAAGGAGTTCGTGTCCTGGGGCCGCCGTGCCCGGGACGCGAACTCCTTGACCGTCATGCGGAGAAGTCGGGGAGGGATGGAGCGTGTGCGGCATCCCGGTGGGGGGAGGGGCCGGTGGGATGTGACAGCCCGTTGACTGTTCGATCGATATATGTAACTGTTCCGATCGCTGGTCCCGGCACCCCCGCCCGCCGAACCCCCACGAGGAGTCTCCATGAGACGCAGAACGCCGACCACGAGCCTCGCGCTCGCCCTCGTCGCCACACTGACGACGGCGAGCCTGGCCGGCACCGCCTCCGCCGCGCCCGCCCCGGCCCTCGCCCCGGCCCCCGCCCCGGCCGTCGCCGCGCTCGCCGCCCCGGACGTCTCCCTGAGCAACATCCAGGCCCACCTCACCCAGTTCAGCTCCATCGCCAGCAGCAACGGCGGCAACCGGCGGTCCGGCTCGGCCGGCTACACGGCGTCGGTCGACTACGTCAAGAGCAGGCTCCAGGCCGCCGGCTACACGATCTCCGAGCAGTACTGCACCACCTGCACGTACCCGGGCAACAACCTGATCGCCGAGTGGCCGAAGGGCCCCTCCGACCAGGTCGTCATGTTCGGCGCGCACCTGGACGGCGTCGCCGCCGGCCCCGGCATCAACGACAACGCCTCCGGTTCGTCGGTGCTGCTGGAGAACGCGCTGGTGCTGGCCGCGCAGAACCCGACCATGACAAAGCGGGTCCGGTTCGCCTGGTGGAACGGCGAGGAGCAGGGCCTCCAAGGCTCCAAGTACTACGTCAACCAGCTCAGCTCCACCCAGCGCGGCTACATCAAGGGCTACTACAACTTCGACATGGTGGGCTCGCCCAACGGCGGCTACTTCATCAACCGCATCACCTCGGCCACCGCGGCGCCGCTGAAGGCGTACTGGGACTCGCTCGGCATCTCGCCGGAGGAGAACACCGAGGGTCAGGGCCGCTCGGACGACTACTCGTTCGCCAACGTCGGCATCCAGACCTCCGGCTACGCGGCGGGCGCCAGCTACACCAAAAGCTCGGCGCAGGCCGCCAAGTGGGGCGGCACCGCAGGTGCGGCGTACGACGGGTGCTACCACCGCTCCTGCGACAACAGCAGCAACATCAACACGACCATCGTCAACCGGGCCGCGGACGGCGTCGCGTACGCGATCTGGCAGCTCGCGGTCGGCGGCGGGACGCCGTCCAACGACTTCTCCGTCTCGGTGAGCCCCACCTCCGGCAGCGTCGCCCGGGGCGGCTCCACCACCGCCACCGTCAGCACCGCCACCACCGCCGGCAGCGCGCAGACCGTGGCGCTGTCCGCCGGTGGCGCGCCGAGCGGCGTCTCGGTGAGCTTCAGCCCGTCCTCGGTCACCTCGGGCGGCTCGGTCACCATGACGGTCACCGCCTCGGCGTCGGCCACCACCGGCACGTTCACACTCACCGTGACCGGCACCGGCTCGGCCACCCGCACCGCCAGCTACACGCTCACCGTGACCGGCGGGAGCGGCGGTTGCACCGGCGGCCAGCTCATCGGCAACAGCAGCTTCGAGTCCGGCACCACGCCGTGGACGGCCAGCTCCGGCGTGATCACCAACAGCTCCAGCCAGGCGGCCCGCACCGGGTCGTACAAGGCGTGGCTGAACGGGTACGGCACCTCGCGTACCGACACGCTGTCCCAGCCGGTCACGCTGCCGGCCGGTTGCGCCAGCTACACGTTCTCGTTCTGGCTGCACATCGACACGGCCGAGACGACCGGCTCGATCGCGTACGACAAGCTGACCGTGCAGGTCGGTTCGACCACGCTGGCCACGTACTCGAACCTGAACAAGGCCGCCGGCTACACCCAGCGCACCTTCAACCTGGCCGGGTACGCCGGTCAGACGGTCACCCTGAAATGGACCGGGGTCGAGGACTCCTCGCTGCAGACCAGCTTCGTCGTGGACGACGTGACGCTGCAGGTCGGCTGAGTGGTCCCGGGCGGGGCCGGTGCCGGTGCCCGCCCCGCCCGGGTCTCAGGTGATCGGCAGCGCCTTGGCGCCCGCGCCCTTGACCGACCGGGTCAGCGAACGCTCGGAGACCCACAGGAAGCACTGCACGCCCCGGTCGCCGTCGCGCCACTGCTCCTCGAAGGGGTGGTAGATGATGGTGCCGGCCCGGTACTGCATGTTGCCGTCGTTCGGCAGCTTCGCGTACTTGGCGATCAGACCCCGGCAGGCCTTGTGCGTGCGCAGCGGCGTGCGCTCGAACTCCGCGTAGCTGATGTCCGGCGCCTGGTAGACGCCGACGAACTCGGCGTGGTGCCTGGTGGTGCAGGCCACCGGGCGCATCGACTGCACCTCGTCCTTGCTCAGTTTCGGGTTGTAACAGCCGAGCGCGAGCTTCGAGCCGGGCTTCAACGCGCCCCGCAGGCTGCCGGTGCGCTGGGTCACGGCGCCCTCGTCCAGATCGGCGATCTCGGCGAGGTCGCAGCGGTACCAGCGGGCCCCGCCGGTCCACGCGAGCGCCGAGGGGAACACCACCGACAGTCGCAGCCGCCCGCCGCGCCAGTCCGCGCCGACGGCCCGGGTGACCTGCCGGGCGCAGTCGGCGTGCGCGGCGCGCATCCCGGCCGAGCCGGTACGCGGCGGCGCGGAACGCTCCGCCTCCGCACCGGTCATCGTGCCCACGTGCAGCGTCTCGGTGCGGTGCGGGGTGGCGCAGTCGACCGGCTGGTAACCGCTCAGGTAGCCGACGTCGGCGACCGTGGGATGACAGGCTCCCGCCGCGGGCACGAAACCGACCGGCGCGGCGAACGCGGGCCAGTCGTCGACCAGGTCCCGGTCCACTCCGGCCGGCGCGGCACAGCTACCGAGCGCCAGCGCCAGCGCCGCCCCCACGATGACCGCCACCCGCCGTCGCCGCATCCCGACCGACCTCCCCGCGCATCCGGCGCCGCCCGGCCGACCGGTACGCCTCGGCGGTGCAGCATACGGCAGCCGCTCAGGTGATCGGGAGTCCCTCGGGCCCGGCGCCGCGCACCGAGCTGTTCAGCTTGCGGTCGTCGCTCCACAGGAAACAGCGCACGCCCCGGTCGCCCTCCTCCCACTCGCGCTGCGACGGCGGATAGAAGATGGATCCAGCCCGGTACGGCAGCTCGGCGTTGTCCGGCACCTCGGCGAACGCGGCGATGAGCGTCATGCAGCGCCGGTGCGTGGCGGGTGCGCCCTCGGTGAACTCCGCCCAGCTCATGTCGCGTTCCTCGTACACGCCGACGAACTCGGCCCGGTGCGGTTCGGTGCACAGCACCGGGGCCATGTAGTTGAGGTTCTGGCCGATCAGCTTCGGGTCGAAGCACCTGTGCACCAGCGGGTTGTCGCCGACGAGCGCGCCGCGCAGGCTGCCGACCCGGTTGACCGGGCGGGTGTTGTCGATGCTGTCGGTCTCGGCGATGTCGCAGCGGAACCAGCGGGCACCGGACGTCCACGCGGTGACTGTGGGCAGGGCGATGTTCAGCGTCAGCCGGGCGGCGTGCCAGTCCCCGCCGATCATCTCGCGGGCCTGCTGGTCGCACTCGACGCGCGCGGTCCGCAGCGCCGGTGAGCCCGGTTCCGGGCGCACGCCCTGCGCGGCCGGCCCGCTGAACCGGCCGACGTGCACGGTCTCGGCGAGGTGGCTGCCCGCGCAGTTCACCGTCTCGTACGTGGCCGCGGCCACCACTGTGCTCAGCCGGGGCAGGCACGCCTCGGTCGCCGGGACGAACAGTTGCGGCGCCGGCAGCGCCGCCCAGTCGTCGACCAGGTCGCCGTCGGCCCGGTGTGTCTGCGCGCATCCGGCGAGCACCGCAGTCGCGGCGCCGGCCAGCGCGAGCACGTGGAGCCACCGTCGCATCGTCCGCCCCCTCCGGGAGAGATGACAGCCGGTCGTCGCAGGCCCGACCGGCGTCCCCCGCGCCCGGGCGTGCAGCATACGTGACCGTCCCCGTAGGAGTTTCGTCATCTTCCACTCGATCGGCCAGTCGCCGGCGACTATTCGTGCCGATTCTCTCTCCCGACGGGCGGATGGTGCACCGCCGGTGAATTGAGCATCACCACCTGTCACTCCGGGAGGCGTGCCGTGACCTCCGGATCACCCCGTTCGTACACTGGCCCGGTGACCGTACCGCCGCCGATCGTCGCGCCCAGCATCCTGGCCGCCGATTTCGCCCGCCTCGCCGACGAGGTCCGTGCCGTGGAGTCCGCCGCCGACTGGCTGCACGTGGACGTCATGGACAACCACTTCGTGCCCAACCTGACCATCGGGCTGCCGGTGGTGCAGAGCCTACGCGCCGTCACCGGCATCCCGTTCGACGTGCACCTGATGATCACCGACCCGCTCCGCTGGGCCCCCGGGTATGCCGACGCCGGGGCGTACAACGTCACGTTCCACGCCGAGGCGTGCGACGACCCGGTGGCGCTGGCGAAGGACCTGCGGTCGGCCGGGGCGAAGGCGGGGCTGGCGATCGACCGGGACACCCCGATCGAGCCGTACCTGGAGCTGCTGCCGAGCTTCGACACGCTGCTGATCATGACGATCAAGGCCGGCTTCGGCGGCCAGCGTTTCCTGCCGCAACTGCTGGACAAGGTGCGCGCGGCCCGCCGGCACGTCGACAGCGGGCACCTGGAGCTGCGCATCGAGGTCGATGGCGGCATCGCCGCGGACACCATCGAGCAGGCCGCCGCGGCCGGTGCCGACGCGTTCGTCGCGGGCACCGCCGTCTACGGCGCCGACGATCCCGCGGAGGCGGTACGCCGCCTGCGGGGCCTGGCGGAACGCGCGATGACCGGGGCCTGAGATGGACCCGTCCGGCGAGCGACCCGACGTGATCCTCGTCGTCGACGACGACGAGGACATCGCCCGCTTCGTCGAGTTCAACCTGCGCCTGCACGGCTTCGAGGTGCTGCACGCCGCCGACGGCCAGGAGGCGCTGGAGGTCATCGAGCGGCAGCGGCCCGACCTCGCGGTGGTCGACCTGATGATGCCCCGCATCGACGGGCTGGAACTGACCCGGCGGCTGCGCGCCGACCCGATGACCTCGGCCCTGCCGGTGATCATGCTGACCGCGAAGGGGATGACCCAGGACAAGGTCAACGGGCTCAGTGTCGGCGCGGACGACTACCTGGTCAAGCCGTTCGACACGCTGGAACTGGTGGCCCGGGTCAACTCCACGCTGCGGCGCAACAAGGAGTTCCGGGAGGTCTCGCCGCTGACCGGGCTGCCCGGCAACAGCCGGATCCGGCGGGAGATCAGCGACCGGGTACGCAACGGCGTCGACTACGCCGTCGGCTACATCGACATCGACCGGTTCAAGAGCGTCAACGACCGGTACGGCTTCGTGCGCGGCGACGAGTTCATCTCTGCGCTGGCCCGCAGCCTGCACCGGGCGGTGGTGTCGATCGGGCTGCCGCCGGCCTTCCTCGGCCACGTCGGCGGCGACGACTTCGTCATCGTCTGCGCGCCCAGCCAGGTCCGGCCGCTGACCAGCCGGGCCGTCGTCGACTTCGAGAAGGCCGCCGACGCGCTCTACGACGCCACCGACCGGGAACGCGGCTTCGTCGAGCTGAAAGACCGGCGCGGCAACATCCGCCGCGCCGCGCTCGTCACGCTCTCCATCGGCGTCTCGCTGTCCGATTCCGGCAAGCGGTTCACCGACCCGCTGGAGGCGATCGCGGTGGCCTCGGAGATGAAGACGTTGGCCAAGAGCCAGCCCGGCTCGTACGTGGCGGTGGACCGCCGGCGTGGCGTCACCTGAGGCGGTCCTGTGAGGTAGCTCGCCTCTGTGGCGCGCGCCCGGGCGGAACGTGTAAGACTTCCCGTATACCCACCACGCGCTGGCGGGGCTCGGTGAAATTCCGAACCGGCGGTGATCCACGGTCCGACCGTGGTAAGCCCGCGACCCGGACGGCTTCGGCCGGACGGTGGACCTGGTGAGAATCCGGGGCCGACGGTTGGGGTGCGGCTCGCCCGCCCCCAGAAAGTCCGGATGGGAGACAGCGCGCGGAACGGGGGAGGCCCCTGCCGGCCGCTGAGCACTCTCAGCTGCCGCGTGGGCTCCCCGGGGTCGGCGTCGCCGTCCCCGGGTTCTCCGCCGCCGCGTGCCCGCGGCCGTCGTGGCCGTTCCTCCCCACCCGCCCGCGCGCGACCGGCGAGCGGGAGGACAGGCGGCCATGGCGAGCGTCTCCGTCGACGAGGCGATGCGTCGTGCCATCGAACTGGCCGGGCGCGGCCTCGGCGCCACGAGCCCCAACCCGGTGGTCGGCTGCGTGCTTCTCGACGCCGACGGCGAGGTCGTCGGCGAGGGCTTCCACGCGTACGCCGGCGGCCCGCACGCGGAGATCGTCGCGCTGGCCCAGGCCGGCACGCGCGCCCGCGGCGGCACCGCGGTGGTCACCCTGGAACCCTGCGACCACACCGGCCGCACCGGCCCGTGCAGCCACGCGCTCATCGCCGCCGGGGTGTCCCGCGTGGTGATCGCGGTCCCCGACCCCAACCCGGTCGCCTCCGGCGGCGCGGCCACGCTGCGCGCCGCCGGGGTCCAGGTCGCCCTGGGGGTACGCACGCAGGAGGCCGAGGCCGGCAACGTGGCCTGGCTCACCTCGATGCGCCGCGGCTGGCCGTACGTGATCTGGAAGTACGCGGCCACGCTCGACGGACGGTCCGCCGCGGCCGACGGCACCAGCATGTGGATCACCTCCGAGGCGGCCCGGATCGACGTGCACGCGCTGCGCGGCACCGTCGACGCGGTGCTCGCCGGGGTGGGCACCGTGCTCACCGACGATCCCCGGCTGACCGCCCGCAACCTGCGCGACGGCACGCTCGCCATCCGGCAGCCGCTGCGGGTGGTGGTGGACAGCTCCGGGCGTACTCCGGCCGACGCCCGGGTCCGCGACGGTGCCGCCCGCACGTGGATCGCCACCGCCGCGGAGGTCGGCGCCGGGCCGGACGGCCGGGTCGACCTGGCGGCGCTGCTCGCGGAGCTGCACCACCGGGGTGTGCGGGCCGCGCTGCTGGAGGGCGGGCCGACGCTGGCCGGCGCGTTCCTCGCCGCCGGCCTGGTCGACCGGATCGTCGGGTACGTCGCGCCGAAGCTGCTCGGCGCCGGCCCGGCCGCGCTGCTCGGCGCCGGCGTGAGCACCATCGCCGACGCCATCGATCTGGAGATCACCGACGTTACGCGGGTCGGTCCCGACCTGCGGATCACCGCGCTGCCCCGGAAGAGGGAGGGCTGACATGTTCACCGGCATCGTCGAGGAACTGGGCGAGATCGTCCGGAGTGCCGAGACCGGCGACGACTCCGCGCTGGTCGCCATCCGCGGCCCGCTCGTCACCTCGGACGCCCGGCACGGCGACTCGATCGCCGTCAACGGCGTCTGCCTCACCGTGGTCGACGTCGACGGCGGCGTGTTCACCGCCGACGTGATGGGCGAGACGCTGCGCCGCACCGCGCTCGGCGCGCTGCGCCCCGGCGACCCGGTCAACCTGGAACGGGCCGCCGCGCTCGGCAGCCGCCTCGGCGGGCACCTGGTGCAGGGGCACGTCGACGGCGTCGGCGAGGTCGTCGCCCGGGAGCCCGCCGCGCAGTGGGAGACCGTGCGGTTCCGGCTGCCCGCCGATCTGGCCCGCTACGTGGTGGAGAAGGGCTCGATCACCGTCGACGGCGTGTCCCTGACCGTCGCCGAGGCGGGCGACGACTGGTTCTCCGTCGGCCTGATCCCGACCACGCTCAAGCTCACCGTGCTCGGCACCAAGCAGATCGGCGACCCGGTCAACCTGGAGGTCGACGTGCTGGCCAAGTACGTCGAGCGGCTGCTCGGCGACCGCGGCGCGGGGGGTGCCCGGTGATGGGCCCGCTCGGCTGGCTGCTCGACGCCCAGGTGCACGTGGCCGGTTCGCCGGTGCTGGTCCGGGAGATCGTCGGCAACGTCTTCGGCCTCGCCTCGGCGCTGCTCGGGCTGCGCCGGGTGGTCTGGGCCTGGCCGGTCGGCATGATCGGCAACGCGCTGCTGCTCACCGTGTTCCTCGGCGGCGTCTTCGTCACCCCGCAGGCGCACGACCTCTACGGCCAGGCCGGCCGGCAGGTCTTCTTCTTCGCCGTCAGCCTGTACGGCTGGTGGCGCTGGTCGCGCAACCGGCGCGCCGGTGGCGGGGACCAGCCGGCCGTGGTGCCGCGCTGGGCCACCTGGCCGGAGCGGCTCGGCCTGCTCGTGGCCGCCGCGGTCGGCACCGCCGTCGCGTACCCGGCGCTCGCCGCGCTCGGCTCGTGGGGGCCGCTGCCTGATGCCTGGATCCTGGTCGGCAGCCTGCTCGCCACGTACGGCATGGCCCGCGGCTGGGTGGAGTTCTGGCTGATCTGGATCGCCGTCGACGCGGTCGGCGTACCGCTGCTGCTGCGCGGCGGCTTCTACCCGTCGGCCGCCATGTACCTGGTCTACGGCGCGTTCTGCGCGGCCGGCCTGTACAGCTGGTGGCGCACCTCCCGGGCCGTCGCGACCGCGCCCGCCCCGATCCCGGCGACGTACACGGAGGCCGTGGCATGAGCACGTTCGGTTCGATCGAGCAGGCGGTGGCGGACATCGCCGCCGGGCGCCCGGTGGTGGTGGTCGACGACGAGGACCGCGAGAACGAGGGTGACCTGATCTTCGCGGCCGAGCTGGCCACGCCGGAGCTGGTCGCGTTCATGGTCCGCTACACCTCCGGCTACATCTGCGTGCCGCTGACCGAGGACGAGTGCGACCGGCTGGACCTGCCACCGATGCACCACACGAACCAGGACCGGCGCGGCACCGCGTACACGGTGACCGTGGACGCCCGGGAGGGCGTCAGCACCGGCATCTCGGCCGCCGACCGGTCGCACACCATCCGGCTGCTCGCCGGCGCCGCGACCGGCCCGACCGACCTGGCCCGGCCCGGTCACGTGGTGCCGCTGCGCGCCCGCGCCGGCGGGGTGCTGCGCCGCCCCGGGCACACCGAGGCTGCGGTGGACCTGACCCGGCTGGCCGGTCTGCGCCCGGCCGGGGTGCTCTGCGAGCTGGTGAACGACGACGGCACCATGATGCGCCTGCCGGACCTGGAGAAGTTCTGCGCCGAGCACGGGCTGACGCTGGTCACCATCGCGGACCTGATCGCCCACCGGCGGCGCACCGAGAAGCAGGTCGAGCTGGCCGCCGAGGCGCGGATGCCCACCCCGTACGGCGTGTTCCGGGCGCTGGGCTACCGCGCCGAGCACGACCCGGCCGAGCACGTCGCGCTGGTCACGGGCGACCTCGGTGACGGGCGGGACGTGCTGGTCCGGGTGCACTCCGAGTGCCTCACCGGCGACGTGTTCGGCTCGCTGCGCTGCGACTGCGGGCCGCAGTTGCAGGCTGCGCTGGCCCGGGTCGCCGCGGAGGGCCGCGGGGTGGTCCTCTACGTGCGCGGGCACGAGGGCCGGGGCATCGGCCTGCTGCACAAGCTCCAGGCGTATCAGCTCCAGGACCAGGGCCGCGACACGGTGGACGCGAACCTCGACCTGGGTCTGCCGGCCGACGCCCGCGACTATGGCACGGGCGCGCAGATCCTCTACGACCTGGGGGTCCGGTCGATGCGGCTGCTGACCAACAACCCGGCCAAGCGGGCCGGGCTGGAGGGGTACGGCCTCACCGTGACCGGCCGGGAGGGGCTGCCGGTGCGGTCCAACCCGGAGAACGTGCGCTACCTGCGCACCAAGCGGGACCGGATGGGTCACCTGCTGGACGGACTGGACGAGGTGACCGAGGCGCCGATGGGCCGCCCGGTCGCCGGTGACGAGATCGGAGCGTAGGGCGATGGCGGGTTTCGGTGAGCCGGGCGTGACCGCTGTGGACGCGTCCGGCATGACGGTCGGCGTGGTGGCCGCCCGCTGGCACGGCGACCTGACCGACCACATGACCGAGCGTGCGGTGGCCGCCGCCCAGGCGTGCGGGGCGCGGGCCGTGGTGGCCCGGGTGGCCGGCTCGGTCGAACTGCCGGTGGTGGCCCAGGCGATGGCCCGCCGTTTCGACGTGGTCGTCGCGCTCGGCGTGGTGGTACGCGGCGCGACGGCGCACTTCGACTACGTCTGCCAGTCGGTCACCGAGGGGCTGACCCGGGTGGCGCTGGACGAGGGCAAGCCGGTGGCGCACGGGGTGCTCACCGTCGACACCGTCGAGCAGGCCCGGGACCGGGCCGGGCTGCCCGGCTCGGCCGAGGACAAGGGCTGGTCGGCGACGGTGGCGGCGCTGGACGCCGCCCTGGCCGTCCGCGCCCTGGACGCCCAGTCCGCCCACCGCGTCGGCTTCGCCTGACCCACCCGGCCCGTCACCCGGGGCGGCTGGAAGAATCGCCTTCCGTGAAGACGTTCGAGGAGTTGTTCACCGAGCTGCAGGCCAAGGCCGCCGCCGGCACCCCGGGCTCGGGCACTGTCGAGGCGCTCGCCAAGGGCGTGCACTTCATCGGCAAGAAGGTCGTCGAGGAGGCGGCCGAGTCGTGGATGGCCGCCGAGCACGAGGGCCCGGAGCGGGCCGCCGAGGAGATCTCCCAGCTGCTCTACCAGGCGCAGGTGCTGATGCTCGCCACCGGCCTGGAACTGAAGGACGTCTACCGACATCTCTGAGTGCCCGTCCGCTGATCGTCCGATCGAACGAAGGAGCACTCCCATGCTGCGTGTCGCAGTACCCAACAAGGGCGCCCTGGCCGAGAAGGCCGCCGGGATGCTGCGCGAGGCGGGCTACCGCCAGCGCACCGACCCGAAGGACCTGGTCTGCCGGGACGAGCCCAACGACATCGAGTTCTTCTACCTGCGTCCCAAGGACATCGCCACCTACGTCGGCTCCGGCGACCTGGACGTCGGCATCACCGGCCGCGACCTGCTGATCGACTCCGGCGCGCCGGCCGAGGAGGTGGTCGACCTCAACTTCGCGCGGGCCACCTTCCGGTTCGCCGCCCGCCCGCAGGACGTGGACGACGTTCGGGAGCTGGGCGGGCACCGGATCGCCACCGCGTACCCGGGTCTGGTCGAACGGCACCTGGCCGAGCTGGGCGTCAAGGCCGACGTGATCCGCCTGGACGGCGCGGTGGAGAACGCCATCCGCCTCGGCGTGGCCGACGTGGTCGCCGACGTGGTGGAGACCGGAGCGACGTTGCGCCAGGCCGGCCTGGTGGTCTTCGGCGAGCCGCTGCTGCGCTCCTCGGCGGTGCTGGTCCGGCGCGCGGGTACGCCCGGCGGCGGGCAGCAGGAGCAACTGTTGCGCCGGCTGCACGGCGTCCTGGTCGCCCGCCGGTACGTGATGCTCGCCTACGACGTGCCGGCCGGCCTGCTCGACCGGGCCAGTTCGCTGACTCCCGGCATCGAGTCGCCGACCGTCTCGCCGCTGCACCGGGAGGGCTGGGTCGCGGTGCAGGCGATGGTGCTCCGGGACGACGTCCACCGGATCATGGACGAACTGTACGAGCTGGGCGCCCGCGCGATCCTGGTCACGAACATCCACGCCTGCCGGCTGTGAGGCCGCTGCCGCTCCCGGCCGCGCTCGCGGTGGTCGTGGCCGGCGGCGTGGCCTCGGCCGCCCAGGGCGCGGTCAACGCCGAGATGGGCGAGCGGACCGGTGACCCGGTCATCGGCGCGGTGGTCAACAACCTCGGCGGCTGCCTGCTGGTGCTGGCCGGGATCGTGGCGCTGCCGTCGATGCGCGCCGGGCTGGCCGGGCTGCGCCGGTCCGGGTTGCCGTGGTGGGCGTACCTCGGCGGGGTGGGCGGCGCGGTGATCGTGCTGGTCGCGCCGGTGGTGGTGCCGGTGCTCGGGGTGGCGGTGTTCACGATCGCCCAGGTGGCCGGCGGCAGCCTCGGCGGACTGGCGGTGGACCGGGTCGGGCTGGCCGCGACCGGGCGGATGCCGCTCACGCTGCCCCGCGTCGGCGGGGCGGTGCTCGGCGTCGGCGCGGTCGCGCTGGCGCAGCTCGGCCGCCCGGTCGGTGACCTGGCGGCCGGGCTGGTGCTGCTCTGCGTCCTGGGTGGGCTGGCGGTGGCCGGGCAGTCCGCGCTCAACGGCCGGGTCGCCGCCTCGGTCGGCCCCGCCGCCGGCCTCGCCGTCAACTTCGCGGTCAGCACGGTGGTGATCGGCGCGGTCGCGGCGCTCACCGGCGCGCTGGCGACCGCGCCCCGCTGGCCCGCCCAGTGGTGGCTCTACCCCGGCGGGCTGCTCGGCGTCGGCATCGTGCTGGCCCTGCTGGTCGGGGTACGCGCGGCAGGGGTGCTGCGGACCGGCCTGGCGCTGGTGGCCGGGCAGCTCGGCGGCGCGCTGCTGCTGGACCTGGCGCTGCCCGGCGGCCCCGGTGTCCGGCTGCCGGTGCTGGCCGGCGCCCTGCTCACGCTGCTCGCCGTGGTGGTCACCGGGCTGCGCCGGCGCAGCCCGGCCCGGGTGGCGGCCGAAGGCGTACGCGAACCGGATGGCAGACTGGTCGGGTGAGCGATTCCGTGGTGACCGTGCGACCCCGCCGCGTCCGGGTCGTCTGCTGGGCCTCGGCCGTCACGTTGCTCGTGGTGTTCAGCCTCGTCGCGACGTCGCTGACCGGCGCCACCGGCAACGGCTACGGCACGTTCCAGCGCGGCGACCAGTTCGCCATGATCGGCCTGGGCGTCTTCGGCGCGCTGGGCTTCCTGCTGTTCACCCGCCCCCGCGTGGTCGCCGACGTCAGGGGCGTCCGGGTGCGCAACGTGTTCAGCTCGTACGAGCTGCCGTGGGAGGTCGTCCGCGGTGTCCGGTTCGACCGGGGTGCCCCGTGGGCCAGCCTGGAGCTGCACGACGACGA
The DNA here is from genome assembly GCF_000374985.1 of Micromonospora sp. CNB394. Taxonomy (NCBI): domain Bacteria; kingdom Bacillati; phylum Actinomycetota; class Actinomycetes; order Micromonosporales; family Micromonosporaceae; genus Micromonospora; species Micromonospora sp. CNB394. Next base: position 276,900 of record NZ_KB895827.1, read on the forward strand.
CCTGCTGCCGATGGTCGCGCTGCAGGCCGCCGACAAGGAGAGCGCCGTCGAGGCGGTCCGCGCGCTGCGCCGCCTGCACCAGGCGCACCTGGCGGCGCTGTCCGCCGGCCAGTCGGCACCCCGCTGACCAGCGAGCCCGGTTTGGGCGGGCCTGGGCCGAGGGTGTAGTGTTGCGGAGTCGACCAGACTGCCCCCGTCCCTGACGTGCGGGCGGTCGAGAAGCGGAGCGCCCGCTCCCACCCGAGTCGCCGCCACGGTGGCCGGGTCCGGTCCCCGGTTTCGGGCACGTCCCGGCGCCGGATGCGCGATCCTGTGATCGTGCCGACCGGTCGAGTGGGCCCTGGCATACGCCGGGGCCTTCTGCTTTCCGGGTCGGCTCCCACCCGGGAGCCCACGGAGTCGGCACCGTAGGAGACTCGACTCGAGGAGGCCCCATCAGCGTCGAACCACGCGTGAACGAGCAGATCCGGGCACGTGAGGTCCGACTGGTCGGCCCTGAGGGTGAGCAGGTGGGCATCGTCCCGCTGGAGCGCGCCCTGCAGCTGGCCGCGGACGTCGACCTGGACCTGGTCGAGGTTGCGCCGATGGCGCGCCCGCCGGTGTGCAAGCTCATGGACTTCGGCAAGTTCAAGTACGAGAGCGCACTGAAGGCGCGCGAAGCGCGGCGTAACCAGCAGCAGACCGTCATCAAGGAGATGAAGCTCCGGCCGAAGATCGACCCGCACGACTACGAGACCAAGAAGGGTCACGTGGTGCGGTTCCTCAAGGCCGGCGACAAGGTCAAGGTGACGATCATGTTCCGCGGTCGGGAGCAGAGCCGTCCGGAGCTGGGTTACCGGCTCCTGCGCCGGCTCGAGTCCGAGATCACGGACCTGGGATACGTCGAGGCCGCGCCGAAGCAGGACGGCCGAAACATGATCATGGTTCTCGCTCCGCACCGGGCCGTCAAGGCCTCCGCGGTCGCCGCCACGGCGTCCCGCGGTGGACCGCGCGACCGGGCAGCGGAGGAACCGGCCGCTCCGGTCGGCGAGACCCCGGCGGCCGGCGAGACCGCAGCAGCCGGCGAGACCGGCACGACCGCTGAGACCAGCGGCCAGTAACAGGGGAGAAGACGTTCCAATGCCGAAGATGAAGAGCCACACGGGTATGGGCAAGCGGGTCAAGGTGACCGGCAAGGGCAAGATCGTTGCCCAGCAGGCCGGCCTTCGCCACAACCTGGAGAAGAAGCCCAGCACCCAGACCCGTCGGCTGACCGGCACCGTCGAGCTGGCCAAGGCCGACGTCAAGCGCATCAAGAAGCTGCTCGGCCGCTGACGCGCGCCACCTGAACCGAAGAAGGAGTTGAGATGGCACGCGTCAAGCGGGCTGTGAACGCCCAGAAGAAGCGTCGTACCCTGCTGGAGACCGCGAGCGGCTACCGCGGTCAGCGCTCCCGGCTGTACCGCAAGGCCAAGGAGCAGGTGCTGCACTCGATGCAGTACTCCTACCGGGACCGTCGCGACCGCAAGGGCGACTTCCGGCAGCTCTGGATCCAGCGGATCAACGCCGGCGCCCGGGCCAACGGCCTGACCTACAACCGGCTGATCCAGGGCCTGCGCCTGGCCGGTATCGAGGTCGACCGGAAGATCCTGGCCGACATGGCCGTCAACGACGCCGCCGCGTTCGCGGCGATCGTCGAGCTGGCCCGCGCCGCCGTGGCGGCCGAGGGCACCGGTGGCGCCGCGGCTCAGGCCGCCTGACCCCACCCCGCACGGCAGATCGAGGCGTCTCCCATGCACTCACATTCGCAGGGGAGGCGCCTCGACGCCGATCCCGGACCGTTCACCCCGCGTACCCCGAGGATCGTGGCCGCCCGCCGGCTGCAGCGCCGCCGTGACCGCGACCAGGCCGGCCGGTTCCTGGCCGAGGGGCCGCAGGCGGTCCGGGAGGCGCTCGCCCGCGCCGGCACGGTGGTCGAGCTGTTCGGCACCCCGGCGGCACTCGACCGGTACGCCGACCTCGCCGCCGCGGCCGCCCGGGCCGACGTGCCGGTCTCCGAGGTGACGGACGCCGCGCTCGCCGCGCTCACCGAGACCGTCGCCCCGCAGGGGCTGGTTGCGGTGTGCCGGCACCTCGACGTACCCCTGGAACAGGCCGTGGCGCGCGGGCCGCGACTGGTGGCGGTGCTCGCCGGGATCCGCGACCCGGGTAACGCCGGCACCGTGCTGCGCACCGCCGACGCGGCGGGCGCGGGCGCTGTGGTCTTCGCCGGGGAGGCGGTCGACCCCTACAACGGCAAGTGCGTGCGGGCCTCCGCCGGCAGCCTCTTCCACGTCGACGTGGTGCGCGCCGCCGACCCGCTCGCCGCCGTCGAGGCGCTGCGGACCGCCGGCCTCACCGTCTTCGCCACCACCGGGTACGGCGACAGCGACCTGGACGACCTCGCCGACGCGGGCCGGCTGGCCGCCCCCACCGCGTGGCTGTTCGGCTCGGAGGCGCACGGCCTGCCCGAGGAGCTGACCGGCGCCGCCGACGCCCGGGTCCGGGTGCCGCTGCACGGGCGCGCGGAGAGCCTGAACCTGGCTGCGGCGGCGGCCGTCTGCCTGTATTCTTCTGCCAGAGCACTGCGTGCCTTCCGGGGCACGCGAGAGAATGCAGGGGAGTCCGCCTCGTCATGAACGCGCCACGGCGTTCGTTTAGCCAGCCCGCCGGTGTCGGCGGGCGGCGGGCCTGACCCTTCCCCCTGCACGACTCCCCACCGGCGGGCTGCGGCGAAGCCGCGCGTCCGTAGACTCGCCTAGCCACCCGCGAGGGTCGGCGCCGCCGTGAGGGAGTGCCCGTTCACCATGAGCTACCGCAACGATCCGTACGACCCGAAGCAGGTCGCCCTGCTCGACCCGGACGCCCTGGCCGGGGCCGTGGCAGACGCCGAGAAGGCGTTCGCCGGGGCCGCCGACCCGGACGCGCTCGCCGCGCTGCGCCCCGCGCACCTCGGTGACCGGTCCCCGGTGTCGCTGGCCCGCCGGGAGATCGGCGCGCTGCCGCCGGCAGCGAAGGCCGACGCCGGTAAGCGGGTCAACGAGTCCCGCCGGGCCATCGAGTCCGCGTACGCCGCCCGGCAGGAGATCCTGGACCGGGAACGGGCCGCGCGGGTGCTGGTCGAGGAGCGGGTCGACGTGACCCTGCCGTACGACCGCCGGCCGCGCGGCGCCCGCCACCCGCTGAGCGTGCTGATGGAGCAGATCAGCGACCTGTTCATCGGCATGGGCTACGAGGTGGCCGAGGGCCCCGAGGTCGAGCTGGAGTGGACCAACTTCGACGCGCTGAACATCCCGGCCGACCACCCGGCGCGCGGCCTGATGGACACGTTCCACATCGCACCCGAAGGATCGGGCCTCGTGCTGCGCACGCACACGTCGCCGGTGCAGGCGCGCACCATGCTCAGCCGCAAGCCGCCGATCTACGTGGTGGTGCCGGGCCGGGTCTACCGCACCGACGAGCTGGACGCCACCCACGCGCCGGTGTTCCATCAGGTCGAGGGCCTGGTGGTGGACAAGGGCATCACCATGGCGCACCTGCGCGGCACGCTCGACCACTTCGCCCGGGCGATGTTCGGCGAGGGCGCGAAGACACGCTGGCGGCCGCACTACTTCCCGTTCACCGAGCCGTCGGCGGAGTTCGACGTCTGGTTCCCGGAGCACCGGGACGGTCCGCAGTGGGTCGAGTGGGGCGGCTGCGGCATGGTCAACCCGCGGGTGCTGCGCGCCTGCGGCATCGACCCGGAGGTCTACTCCGGATTCGCGTTCGGCATGGGCATCGACCGGACCGTGATGGTCAGGCACGGCGTCAGTGACATGCGGGACATGGCCGAGGGCGACGTGCGGTTCACCCGCGCGTTCGGCGCCTGAGCTACGGGAACGGTGGTTTAACAGTCATGCGAGTCTCTGTCAGTTGGCTTCGGGAGTACGTCGACCTGCCGGCCGACCTGCCCACCGGCGACTTGGAGCAGGCGCTGGTCGACCTCGGCATCGAGGTGGAGTCCGTGGTGGACCTGCGCGAGTCGGTCACCGGCCCGCTGGTCGTCGGCGAGGTCCTGGAGATCGAGGAGCTGACCGGCTTCAAGAAGCCGATCCGCTTCTGCCGGGTGGACGTCGGCGCCGCGAACGGCACCGGCGAGCCGCAGGAGATCGTCTGCGGGGCGCGCAACTTCGCCGTGGGCGACAAGGTCGTGGTGATCCTCCCCGGGGGCGTGCTGCCCGGCGGCTTCGCCATCGGCGCGCGCAAGACGTACGGGCGCAACTCCCACGGCATGATCTGCTCGGCGCAGGAGCTGGGGCTGGGCGACGACCACTCGGGCATCGTCGTGCTGCCCGAGGACGTCAAGGCCCAGCCCGGCGACGACGCCCGGCCCGTCGTCGGCCTGGACGACGTCGTGGTCGAGATGGAGATCACCCCGGACCGGGGGTACGCGCTGAGCGTGCGGGGCATCGCCCGGGAGCTGTCGCACGCGCTCGGGGTGCCGTTCCGCGACCCGGCCGACGCGCCCGCGCCCGGCGCGACCGCCGAGCCGGCGTACCCGGTGGAGGTCCGCGACCCGGTCGGCTGCGACCGGTTCGCGGCGCGGATGGTGCGCGGCGTCGACCCGACCGTGGAGACGCCCGGGTGGATGCGGCAGCGCCTCACCGTGGCCGGGGTACGCAGCATCTCGCTCGCCGTCGACATCACCAACTACCTGATGCTCGAACTCGGTCAGCCGATGCACGCCTTCGACGCGGACCGGATCGCCGGGGCGCTCGTGGTGCGCCGCGCCGAGGCGGGGGAGAAGCTGACCACACTGGACGGGGTCAGCCGCACCCTGTCCGCCGAGGATCTGGTGATCTGCGACGACACGGGCCCGATCTCGCTGGCGGCGGTGATGGGCGGCGAGACGAGCGAGGTGCTCGCCTCCACCACGAACGTGCTGTTCGAGGCGGCCCACTGGGATCCGGCCACCGTCGGCCGTACCGCGCGGCGGCACAAGCTGTTCAGCGAGGCCGCGAAGCGGTGGGAGCGGGGCGTGGACCCGGCGCTGCCGCTCGTCGCGCTGGACAAGGCGGTCCGGCTGCTCACCGACCTCGCCGGCGGAACCACCGGCGAGGAGGTGCTGGACATCGACCACGTCGCGCCGCGTACGCCTGTGACGTTGCCGGTGGACCTGCCGTCGCTCCGGGTCGGCGTGACGTACTCACCGGACCGGGTGGTGGAGCTGCTGGAGCAGGTCGGCTGCACTGTGACGCGGGGCGCCGACCGGCTCGCCGAGGACCCGGGCACGGTGGGCACGGCCGCCGGGGTCGGCGCCGGCGACGTGCTGACCGTGACGCCGCCGAGCTGGCGGCCCGACCTGACCGACCCGGCCGACCTGGTGGAGGAGGTGGTACGCCTCGACGGTTACGACCGCGTGCCGTCGGTGCTGCCCACCGCGCCGCCCGGCCGGGGCCTGACCTGGCAGCAGCAGCGCCGCCGGGCGGTCGCCCGTTCCCTCGCCGAGCGCGGCTACGTCGAGGTGCTGGCGCAGCCGTTCGTCGCGCCGGAGCTGGTCGACCAGCTCGGCCTGCCCGCCGACGACCCGCGCCGTCCCGCGGTACGGCTGGCGAACCCGCTGTCGGAGGAGGAGCCGCTGCTGCGCACCACGCTGCTCGGCCCGCTGCTCGGCATCGTCAAGCGCAACGTCGGCCGGGGCCAGCGGGACGTGGCGATCTACGAGATCGGCACCGTCTTCCACCCGCGTCCCGGCGCCGGCGCCCCGCCCGCGATGGGCGTGGACCGACGGCCGACCGACGAGGAGTTCGCCGCCGCCGACGCGGTGGTGCCCGTCCAGCCCCGGCACGTCGCGGTGGCGCTCACCGGTGAGATCGAGCCGGCCGGCTGGTGGGGCGCGGGCCGCACGGCCGGCTGGGCCGACGCGGTCGAGGCGGGCCGGGCGGTGCTCGACGCCGCCGGGATCCCCGCCGACCGGGTGACGGTACGGGCCGGTGAGCGGGCGCCCTGGCACCCGGGCCGCTGCGCCGAACTGGTGGTGGACGACGTGGTCGTCGGTCACGCCGGTGAGCTGCACCCGGCCGTGCTGGCCGCGCTGGAGCTGCCCCGGCGTACCAGTGCGATGGAACTGGACCTGGACGCGCTGCCGGCCGCCCCGCTGGCGGCCGGCCCGACCATCTCCACGTTCCCGCCGGCCCTGATCGACGTGGCGCTGGTGGTGGACGAGTCGGTGCCGGCGGCCGAGGTGCGGGCCGCGCTGGTCGAGGGTGCGGGCGCGCTGCTGGAGGACGTCCGGTTGTTCGACGTCTACACCTCCGAGCAGCTCGGCGAGGGGCGCAAGTCGCTGGCGTACAAGCTGACGTTCCGCGCCCCGGACCGGACCCTCGCGGGCGAGGAGGCGGTGGCCGCGCGCGACGCGGCGGTGGCGGTGGCCGCCGAGCGCTTCGGCGCCACCCTGCGCGGCGCCTGAAAGAAGGGGCCCCCTCTTAACGCCTCAGGTAGAGGAGGGGGCCCCTCTTAACACCCGGCACGCGCGCGGGCGGCCGGGTGAACGCCGTCTCATGCCTATGCGATGCGCCGTATGACCTTGCGGCGACGTGGTCGCAACGGGTAACCTCCTCTGCATAGTCATGCGGAGGTGGGTATGGGCATTCGGGTTGCTGTTGCCGGGGCGAGTGGATACGCCGGGGGCGAACTGCTGCGCCTGCTCGCCGGTCACCCCGAGTTCGAGCTGATCGCCGCCACCGCGCACAGCCAGGCCGGTCAGCCCGTCGCCGCCGTACACCCGCACCTCGCCGGCCTGGACCTCGTCTTCGCCGCGACCGAGCCGGCGACCCTGGCCGACGCGGACCTGGTCTTCCTGGCCCTGCCGCACGGGCAGTCCGCGGCGCTCGCCGCGGCGCTGCCCGGCACGGTCAAGGTGGTCGACCTGGGCGCGGACCACCGGCTGCGCGACGCCGCCGCCTGGGCTCGCTACTACGGCGGGGAGCACGCCGGCGCCTGGACCTACGGGCTGCCCGAGCTGCCCGGCCGGCGGGCCGAGATCGCTGCCGCGTCGCGGGTCGCCAGCACCGGCTGCTACGCCGTGGCGACCACGCTCGCGCTGGCCCCGCTGATCGCCGCAGGCGCGGTACGTCCCGACGACGTGGTGGTGGTCGCCGCCTCCGGCACCTCCGGCGCGGGCCGGGCCGCCAAGGCCCACCTGCTCGGCAGCGAGGTGATGGGCGACCTGTCGCCCTACAAGGTGGGGGCGCACCAGCACGTACCGGAGATCAGGCAGGCCACCGGCGCGACCGGCCTGTCCTTCACCCCGGTGCTCGCGCCGATGCCACGGGGGATCCTGGCCACCGTCACCGCGGCGCCCACCGGCGACGCCGACCCGCGCGCGGTGCTGGCCGCCGCGTACGCCGACGCGCCGTTCGTGCACGTGCTGCCCGAGGGGGCGTGGCCGCACACCGCCGCCACCACCGGCTCGAACTCCTGCCACCTCCAGGCGACTGTGGACGCCGACTCGGGCCGGGTGATCGTGGTCAGCGCGATCGACAACCTGGGCAAGGGCGCGGCCGGCCAGGCGGTGCAGAACGCCAACCTGATGGTGGGTCTCCCGGAGACCACCGGTCTGTCCGTGTTTGGAGTGGCCCCGTGAGCGTCACCGTCCCCCGTGGGTTCCGCGCCGCAGGTGTAGCGGCCGGACTGAAGTCCTCCGGCGCCGCCGACGTCGCCCTCGTCATCAACGACGGTCCGGACGCCGGCGTCGCCGGTGTGTTCACCGCCAACCGGGTCAAGGCCGCGCCGGTGCTGTGGAGCCAGCAGGTCGTGCACGGCGGCGTCGTGCGCGCCGTGGTGCTCAACTCCGGCGGCGCGAACGCCTGCACCGGCCCGGCCGGCTTCCAGGACACCCACGCCACCGCCGAGCACACCGCCGCCGCGATCACCGCGGCGAACGCGCGGCTCATCGTCGGCGCGGGCGAGGTCGCGGTCTGCTCGACCGGCCTGATCGGCGAGCGGCTGCCGATGGACAAGCTGCTTCCCGGCGTACGCGAGGCGGTGCGCGGCCTGTCCCGCGACGGCGGCCCGGCGGCGGCCGAGGCGATCATGACCACCGACACCCGGCCCAAGACGACAGTGGCGCCTGGTACGGGCTGGAGCGTCGGCGGGATGGCCAAGGGCGCGGGCATGCTCGCCCCGGCCATGGCCACCATGCTCTGCGTGCTCACCACCGACGCGGTGGCCGGGCCGGACGCCTTGGACGCCGCGCTGCGCGCCGCCACCCGGATCACGTTCGACCGGGTCGACTCCGACGGCTGCATGTCGACGAACGACACGGTGCTGCTGCTCGCAAGCGGCGCCTCCGGCATCGAGCCGACCGCCGAGGAGTTGACCGCCGCGGTCACCGCCGCCTGCCACGACCTGGCCCGTCAGCTTTTGGCCGACGCGGAGGGCGCGACCAAGGAGGTCGCGATCGAGGTGGTCGGCGCGGCGAGCGAGGACGACGCGGTCGAGGTGGGCCGCACGGTGGCCCGCAACAACCTGGTGAAGACCGCGCTGTTCGGCAACGACCCGAACTGGGGCCGGATCCTCGCCGCGGTCGGCACCACCGCCGCCGTGTTCGAGCCGGACGGCGTGGACGTCGCGGTGAACGGCGTCTGGGTGTGCCGGGGCGGGGCCGCCGCCGAGGACCGCGCCAAGGTGGACCTCACCGGCCGCGGCGTCACGGTCCGGATCGACCTGCACGCCGGTGCCGACGCGGCCACCATCTGGACCAACGACCTGTCCCACGCGTACGTCCACGAGAACTCGGCCTACTCCACGTGAGCGCGAGGAACGCAGCGAAGCGGAGTCCCGCAGTCGCGCACGAAAGGCGGGCTCGGTGAGCGCGAGGAACGCAGCGAAGCGGAGTCCCGCAGTCGCGAACGAAAGGCGGGCTCAGCATGAACCTCTCCGCTGACCTCACCCGGGCCCAGGCCAAGGCCGCCACGCTGATCGAGGCGCTGCCCTGGCTGGCCCGTTTCTCCGGCGCCACGGTGGTGGTCAAGTACGGCGGCAACGCCATGGTCGACCCCGAACTCCAGCGGGCGTTCGCCGCCGACATGGTGTTCCTGCGCTACGCCGGGCTGAAGCCGGTGGTGGTGCACGGCGGCGGTCCGCAGATCTCCGCCATGCTCGGCCGCCTGGGCATCGCCAGCGAGTTCCGGGGTGGCCTGCGGGTCACCACCCCGGAGGCGATGGACGTGGTCCGGATGGTCCTGGTCGGTCAGGTCGGCCGGGAACTGGTCGGGCTGATCAACGCGCACGGCCCGTACGCGGTCGGCCTCTCCGGTGAGGACGCCGGGCTGTTCACCGCCGTGCGCCGCCCCGCGTACGTGGACGGGGAAGCGGTCGACGTGGGCCAGGTCGGTGACGTGGAGTCGGTGAACGTCTCGGCGGTCACCGACCTGATCGCTGCCGGCCGGATCCCGGTCATCTCGACTGTCGCGCCTGATGCCGACGGGGTGCTGCACAACCTCAACGCGGATACCGCCGCCGCCGCACTCGCGGTGGCGCTGGACGCCCGCAAGCTGGTCGTGCTGACCGACGTGCCCGGCCTGTACGCCGACTGGCCCGACACGTCCAGTCTGATCAGCGAGATCACCGCGGACGACCTGGCGAAGCTGCTGCCGTCCCTGGAGTCGGGCATGGTTCCGAAGATGGAGGCCTGCCTGCGGGCGGTGCGCGGGAAAGTGCCCGCCGCGCATGTCGTCGACGGCCGGGTCGCCCACTCCACGCTGCTTGAAGTGTTCACGTCGGAGGGCTTCGGAACCATGGTGGTCGAGTCATGAGCACGCTGGTGCAGCGGTGGAACGCCACCATGATGGACAACTACGGCACGCCGCCGCTGGCGCTCGTCTCCGGCTCCGGCGCCGTCGTGGTCGACGAGACCGGCCGGGAGTACGTCGACCTGCTCGGCGGCATCGCCGTCAACGCGCTCGGTCACGCCCACCCGGCGGTGGTGGCCGCCGTCAGCAGGCAGGTGGCGACGCTCGGGCACGTGTCGAACCTGTTCGTCGCCGAGCCGCCGGTGGCGCTGGCCGAGCTGCTGCTCGCGCTGGCCGGCCGCCCGGGCCGGGTGTTCTTCGCCAATTCCGGCGCGGAGGCCAACGAGGCCGCGTTCAAGCTGTCCCGGCTCACCGGCCGCCGGCACGTGGTCGCCACTCACGGCGGCTTCCACGGCCGGACCATGGGCGCGCTGGCGCTGACCGGGCAGCCGGCCAAGGCCGACCCGTTCCGCCCGCTGCCCGGCGACGTGACGCACGTGCCGTTCGGCGACGCCGAGGCGCTGGCCGCGGCGGTCACCGACGACACCGCCATGCTGATCGTCGAGCCGATCCAGGGCGAGAACGGCGTGGTCGTCGCGCCGCCCGGCTACCTGGCCGCGGCCCGGCGGGTCACCGCCGCGCACGGCGCGCTGCTGGTGCTCGACGAGGTGCAGACCGGCGTCGGCCGGACCGGCCACTGGTTCGCCCACCAGGCCGAGGGCGTCGAGCCGGACGTGATCACGCTCGCCAAGGGTCTCGGCGGCGGACTGCCGCTGGGCGCCTGCCTGGCCTTCGGTCGGGCCGCCGACCTGCTCACCCCGGGCTCGCACGGCACCACGTTCGGCGGCAACCCGGTCAGTTGCGCCGCCGCGCTCGCGGTCGTGTCCACGATCGCGCACGAGGGCCTGCTCGACCACGTCAAGCGCGTCGGCGAGCGGCTGCGGCGCGGCGTCGAGGCGCTCGGGCACCCGCTGGTCAGGGAGGTGCGCGGCGCCGGGTTGCTGCTCGGCATCGTGCTCGACCAGCCGGTCTCCGGTGCGGCCACGGCCGCGCTGCGCGAGGCGGGTTTCCTGGTCAACCCGGTGCAGCCGGACGTGGTCCGGCTGGCCCCGCCGCTGATCCTCACCGGGGCGCAGGCCGACGCGTTCCTCGCCGCCCTGCCGGCTGCGCTGTCCGCCGCCGCGCCGGCACCGTCCGCCACCGGCGCCGCCGCGCCCGCCGCCACGACCCCGACGGAGGCTCCCGCATGATCCGCCACTTCCTGCGCGACGACGACCTCACGCCCGCCGAGCAGGCCGCCGTGCTCGACCTCGCCGCCCGGATGAAGGCCGACCGGTACGCGCACCAGCCCCTGACCGGGCCGAAGTCGGTGGCGGTGCTGTTCGACAAGCAGAGCCTGCGCACCCGGATCTCGTTCGACGTGGGCATCGCCGAGTTGGGCGGGCATCCGCTCGTGGTGGACACCCAGGTCACCCACTTCGGCCGGGGCGAGACGCTGGCCGACGCGGGCCGGGTACTGTCCCGCTACGTCGCCGCGATCGTGCTGCGCACCCACGGCGACGACCGGATCGCCGAGGTGGCCGGACACGCCACGGTGCCGGTGGTCAACGCGCTCACCGACACGTACCACCCCTGCCAGCTCCTGGCCGACCTGCTCACCGTGCGGGAGCGCTTCGGCGGCACCGCCGGGCGGATCCTCACGTACGTGGGCGACGCGGCGAACAACATGGCCCACTCGTACCTGCTGGCCGGCGCGACCGGCGGGATGCACGTGCGGATCGCGGGCCCGGCCGGGTTCCAGCCGGACCCGGAGATCGTGGCCCGCGCCGAGAAGATCGCCGCCACCACCGGCGGATCGGTACGGGTGCTCACCGACCCGGCCGAGGCGGTACGCGGCGCGCACGTCGTCGCCACCGACACCTGGACGTCGATGGGGCAGGAGGCCGACGGGCTGGACCGGATCACCCCGTTCCTGCCGTACCAGATCAACGCCGCGCTGCTCGGCCACGCCGACGCCGACGTGATCGTGCTGCACTGCCTGCCCGCCCACCGGGGCGAGGAGATCACCGACGAGGCGCTCGACGGCCCGCACAGCGCGGTGTTCGACCAGGCGGAGAATCGGCTGCACGCCCAGAAGGCGCTGTTGACGTTTCTCCTGGAGGAATCCGCATGACCGCTCCGCTGACCCGCGCCGCGCGGCACGCCCGCATCGTCGAGCTGATCCGCGACACCCCCATCCACTCGCAGACCGAGCTGGCCGACCTGCTCGCCGGCGACGGCATCCAGGTCACCCAGGCCACCCTGTCGCGGGACCTGAAGGAACTGGGAGCGGTGACCGCGCGGAGCGGCGACGGGCGGGGCGTCTACCTGATCCCGGAGGACGGGCACCGGCCGCTGCGCGACGCCGAGGGCGCACCGGCCCGGCTGGTCCGGCTGCTGCGTGAACTGCTCAACGGCGTCGACTCCAGCGGCAACATCGCGGTGCTGCGCACCCCGCCGGGCGCGGCCCAGTACCTCGCCAGCGCGCTGGACCGGGCCGGCCTGACCGAGATCGTCGGCACCATCGCCGGCGACGACACCATCCTCGTCGTGGCCCGCGAGGCCGACGGCGGCGCCGCGCTGGGCGAGCGGCTCGCCGCCTGGGCCCGCCGCGACGACGCCGCCGAAGGGGGCACGTCGTGACCGAGCGGGTCGTGCTGGCGTACTCCGGGGGCCTGGACACCTCGGTCGCCATTCCCTACCTGGCCGAGCGGACCGGCGCGGAGGTGATCGCGGTCGCCGTCGACGTCGGTCAGGGCGGCGAGGACATGGACGTGATCCGGCAGCGCGCGCTCGACTGCGGCGCCGTCGAGTCCGAGGTGGTCGACGCCCGCGACGAGTTCGCCGCCGACTACTGCCTGCCCGCGATCCGGGCCAACGCCCTCTACATGGACCGCTACCCGCTGGTGTCGGCGCTGTCCCGGCCGCTGATCGTCAGGCACCTGGTCGCGGCGGCGCGCGCCCACGGCGGCACGATCGTGGCGCACGGCTGCACCGGCAAGGGCAACGACCAGGTCCGGTTCGAGGTCGGCCTGGGCGCGCTCGCGCCCGACCTGACGGTCGTCGCGCCGGCCCGGGACTTCGCCTGGACCCGGGACAAGGCGATCGCGTACGCGCAGGAGAAGGGGCTGCCGATCGACGTGTCGGCGGCGTCGCCGTACTCGATCGACCAGAACCTGTGGGGCCGGGCCGTGGAGACCGGCTTCCTGGAGGACATCTGGAACGCCCCGGTCGAGGACCTCTACGCGTACACCGGGGATCCGGCGTCGGAACGCGACCCGGACGACGTGGTGATCATGTTCGACGGCGGAGTCCCGGTCGCGATCGACGGCGAGACGGTCACGCCGTACGAGGCGATCCGGGAGCTGAACCGGCGCGCCGGTGCGCACGGCGTGGGCCGGCTCGACATGGTCGAGGACCGGCTGGTCGGCATCAAGAGCCGCGAGGTGTACGAGGCGCCCGGCGCGCTCGCCCTGGTCACCGCCCACCAGGAGCTGGAGGCGGTGACCGTCGAGCGGGACCTGGCCCGGTTCAAGCGCGGCGTCGACCAGCGCTGGGGCGAGTTGGTCTACGACGGGCTCTGGTTCTCGCCGCTGAAGCGGTCGCTGGACGCGTTCATCGACGACGCCCAGCGGCACGTGACCGGCGAGGTACGGCTGCGCCTGCACGGCGGCCGGGCGGTGGTCACCGGCCGGCGCTCCGAGGCGAGCCTCTACGACGTCGGCCTGGCCACCTACGACACCGGCGACACGTTCGACCAGTCGCTGGCGAAGGGATTCGTACAACTGTGGGGACTGCCCAGCACGATGGCCGCGCGACGGGACGCCCGGATGGGAGGGGCCTGATGGGGGGCACCACAATGGGTGGGGTGGACGACAAGAGCCTGACCGAGAACAGCGCCGCCGCCAACCGGACGAGCCTCTGGGGCGGCCGGTTCGCCGGCGGTCCCGCCGAGGCGCTCGCGCGGCTGTCGGTGAGCGTCCAGTTCGACTGGCGCCTCGCCCCGTACGACATCGCCGGTTCCCGGGCGCACGCCCGGGTCCTCGCCGGCGCCGGCCTGCTCGACCCGGACGAGCTGGGCCGGATGCTGGCGGCGCTGGACGACCTGGAGGCGGCGTGCGCCTCCGGCGCGTTCCGGCCGACCGTCGACGACGAGGACGTGCACACCGCACTGGAGCGTGGCCTGCTGGAACGGCTCGGCAGCCTCGGCGGCAAGCTGCGTGCCGGCCGGTCCCGCAATGACCAGGTCGCCACCGACCTGCGGCTCTACCTGCGCGACCACGCCCGCGGTGTGGCGGCCCGGCTGGTCGAGCTGGCCGAGGCCCTCGTGGAGCAGGCGGAGCGGCACGTGGACACCGCCGCGCCGGGCATGACGCACCTGCAGCACGCCCAGCCGGTGACGTTCGGGCACTGGCTGCTGGCCCACGTGCAGCCGCTGCTGCGCGACCTGGAGCGGATGCGCGACTGGGACGAGCGGACCGCGATCAGCCCGCTCGGCGCGGGCGCGCTGGCCGGCTCGGGGTTGCCGCTGGACCCGGTGGCGGTCGCCAAGGAGCTGGGTTTCCGCACCTCGTTCGCCAACTCGATGGACGCGGTGGCGGACCGCGACTTCGTGGCCGAGTTCCTGTTCGTCACCGCCATGATCGGTGTGCACCTGTCCCGCCTCGGCGAGGAGGTGGTGCTCTGGACGTCGCAGGAGTTCGGCTGGGTCGAGCTGGACGACGCCTTCGCCACCGGCTCGTCGATCATGCCGCAGAAGAAGAACGCGGACATCGCCGAGCTGGCCCGGGGCAAGTCCGGCCGCCTGGTCGGCGGCCTGATGAGCGTGCTCACCATGCTCAAGGGCCTGCCCATGACGTACGACCGGGACATGCAGGAGGACAAGGAGCCGGCGTTCGACGCGGTCGACACGCTGGAGCTGCTGCTGCCCGCGCTGGCCGGGATGATCTCCACGATGACGGTCCGGGTGGACCGGCTGGTCGCGAGCGCCCCGTCGGGCTTCTCGCTGGCCACCGAGGTCGCGGACTGGCTGGTCCGGCGCAACGTGCCGTTCCGGGACGCACACGAGATCACCGGCAAGCTGGTGGCGCTCTGCGCGGCCCGCGACTGCGCGCTGGACGAGGTGTCCGACGCCGACCTGGCCGCGGTGAGCGAGCATCTGGACTCGTCTGTGCGCGACGTGCTGTCGGTGCGCTCGGCGCTGGCCGCCCGCATCACGCCCGGTTCCACCGGCCCCGGCCCGGTCGCCGACCAGCTCGCCGCCGCGGCGGACAAGCTGACCGGCTGGCGGGAGTGGGCCGCCGAGCGGGTCGTACCCCGCTGACCTGCGCGGCTGGTCCGGGGCAGGGCTCGCCCCGTCCCGGACCAGCCCCACGCCGGGCGCCCGGCGCGGCGCCCCGCGCCGAGATCTTGGTACGAAATGGCCCCCATAGGGGCGCTAAGCTTCCAAGATCTACAGCTGTCCTGCCTTGTGGAATGCGGATCCTGCCTTGCGGGACCTCGGGCTGCGGTCTCGGACTTCGGACTCCGCCGCTCGGTGCACCGTCCGATCCAGCGCTGTTCAGTGCTCCGTCCGGTTCTCCGGTCAGCCGGTGGGGCGCTCGCGTTTCGGGAGCTTGGCCACCACCGCGTCGTACGAACCGTCGACCGCCTCGATCAGCTCGTCGTCCGGGATGCCGCCGGAGAGCCGCAGGGTGTTCCAGCCCGACCGGCCGATGTAGGGGGAGGGGCGTGCGTCGGCCGGGAACCGGTGCAGCCACTCGTCGGCCACCTCCCGGGACGCCCCGCACTTCACCCCGAGCCGGGCCTCACCGTCGGGGGAGCCGAGGAACGCGAAGATGCGGCTGCCCACCTTCACCACCTTGTCGCCCTCCCACGGCCGGTCGAGCCAGGCTCCCGGCTTGGCCAGGCAGTAGGCCAGCATCTCCTCGCGCGTCATCGCGTCCTCCCGTGCCGTCGTCCGGCACAGTCTCGCCCGCCGCTGTGACAGCCCGCGCCGTCGATCAGTCGCCGGTGCCGGTGCGGACGGTGAGCCGCTCGTAGCGCTGCCGGGCCGCCTGGGCGCTGCCCAGCCCCAGCCCGAAGGCGATCGCCTGCCAGGTCATGCCCCGCCCGCGGGCCACCTGCAAGAGGCCGGCCTCCAGCACGTCCACCTCGGCCCGCACGTGCGGGATCAGCGTCAGCGCGGCCATCAGGTCGGCCTGGTCGACGGGCTCCTCGCCCTCGTCCAGCTCGGCGCCCCCGGCCAGCGCCATCACCAGCGTGGCCGCCTCGTACGCGTCGGGCACGTCCGGGTGGGCGTAGCGCCGGCGGCGGGAGTTCGTGCCGGCGTGCCGCTCGGCGATCCGCAGCAGCGCCGCGTAGTTGCGGTGCGCCCGGGCCTGGGCAGCATCCGGAGCGGTGAACGGGTCGTTGTCCACGGTGACCATGCCGTCCATCCCACACCCAAGAATGACCTGTTGTCAACACCCTGTTGAAAGTCATTCGTGCACAACGCCGTGCCTCCGGGCGTGGTGAGAAGACGGCGCGTCATGCACGACAGACGCGCCGCAGGGTGTTCCGGGTTGCCCGGAACGGCCGACTCAGGCCGGTGAGTTCCGCACCGGGGCGGCCGGGGCGGGCCGGCGGCGCGGCGTGTGCCGCCGGTAGACGCTGACGCTGGGCTCGTCCGCCAGCCAGAACCGCCACGGCAGGTCGTGCGCGGCGGCGACCCCGACGCGTGGCCCGGTGACGATGCGCGCCGGGTCGACGGGGCTCGCCGGTGGCGTCAGCAGCAGCGGGCCGCTGCCGTCGATCGCCGAGGTGCCGTTCGCCTCCCGCCCGAGGCCGAGCGCGGTGACCAGCCGGGCCGGCCCGCGGGCCAGCTCCCGGTCGGAGGCGCGCGGCCGGCGCTCGCGGGCGGTCTCGACGCCGTCGACCACCTCGCCCGCGCGCAGCAGTACCGCCGCCGCCTCGCCGTCGCGACCGCAGACGATGTTCGCGCACCAGTGCATCCCGAACACGAAGTACACGTAGACGTGCCCGGCGGGCCCGAACATGACCCTGTTGCGCGGCGTCGGCCCGCGATGGGCGTGCGACGCCGCGTCCTCGCCGGTGCCCGCGTACGCCTCGACCTCGGTGAGCCGGACGGTGACGCCGCCGGCCGACACGGTCCAGCCGAGCAGCGTCCGCGCGGTCTCGGCGACCTGCGCGGCGGGCGCGGAGAGCCAGGGGTACGTCATCGCGGCAAGGGTAGTCGGTGGGTGGCGCGTGAGCCGGGCCACGACGGGGCGGGCGGCCGCCGGAATAGTTGACTCGTCAAACATGTTGTGCGGGCGATGCCGTCCGAGCGTGAGCGGATCAAGGCCATGACCGCCATCGCGCTCAAGGCCGAAGAGGTCGGCCTCGACGTCTTCGCCACCGGCGAGCACCACAACCCGCCCTTCGTACCGTCGTCGCCGACCACCATGCTCGGCTGGATCGCCGCGCGCACCGAACGGCTGCTGCTGTCGACAGCTACCACGCTGATCACCACCAACGACCCGGTGAAGATCGCCGAGGACTACGCGATGCTCCAGCACCTGGCCGACGGCCGGGCGGACCTGATGATGGGCCGCGGAAACACCGGCCCGGTCTACCCCTGGTTCGGGCAGGACATCCGCAACGGCATCCCGCTGGCCATCGAGAACTACGACCTGCTGCACCGGCTGTGGCGCGAGGACGTGGTCGACTGGAAGGGCCGGTTCCGCACGCCGCTGCAGTCGTTCACCTCGACCCCGCGCCCGCTCGACGGCGTACCGCCGTTCGTCTGGTACGGCTCGATCCGCAGCCCGGAGATCGCCGAGCAGGCCGCGTACTACGGCGACGGGTTCTTCGCCAACCACATCTTCTGGCCCAAGGAGCACACCCAGCGGATGGTGGGCCTCTACCGCCAGCGGTACGCGCACTACGGCCACGGCTCGCCGGACCAGGCCATCGTCGGCCTCGGCGGGCAGGTGTTCAATGCGCCGCAACTCGCAGGACGCGGTACGCGAGTTCCGCCCCTACTTCGACAACGCCCCGGTCTACGGGCACGGCCCGTCGCTGGAGGAGTTCACCCGCGAGACGCCGCTGACCGTGGGCAGCCCGCAGCAGGTCGTCGACCGCACGCTGAGCTTCCGCGACTACGTCGGCGACTACCAGCGGCAGCTGTTCCTGATCGACCACGCCGGACTGCCGCTGAAGACGGTGCTGGAGCAGCTCGACCTGCTGGGCGAGGAGGTGGTGCCGGTGCTGCGCAAGGAGTTCGACTCGATGCGTCGCGCGCACGTGCCCGCCGCCCCCACCCACGCGAGCCTGCTGGCCGCCCGCGACGCCGCACCGGCCGCCGGGGAGCAGCGATGACCAGCCGTACCCTGGCGGTGGTCTCGGCCGGGCTCGGCCAGCCGTCGTCCACCCGCCTGCTCGCCGACCAGCTCGCCGCGGCCGACCCGTTCGCGCTCACCACCGACTTCGCCGAGCTGCTCGCCGGCCGCGACCCGTCCTGACACCGGCGGCTCGGCGGACCGGACCCTGCCAGCCGCGCCGCGCGTCAGTCGTCGGCCGGCTCGGGCCGGTGGGCCACGAGCACCGGGCAGTGGGAGTGCTGCACCAGCGCCTGGCTGACCGAGCCGAGCAGCAGCCCGGCGAAGCCACCCCGGCCCCGGGAACCGACCACCACGAGCGACGCCTCGCCGCTGGCCTCCACGAGCGCGTTCTCCGGGGACGCGGCGGTCAGCGGCCGCTCCGTCACCCGCAGGCCCGGGTGCGCCGCCCGGACCCGGTCGGCCGCCTCGGCCAGCAGTCCCGCGGCCTCGGCCTGACCGGCGGTGGCCGCCTCCGCCGCGACCTGCGGCGCCACCGCGCCGTGTTCCGGCGACCGGACGTGCGCGAGCACCAGCTCCGCGTCGCGACGCTCGGCCTCGTCCGCCGCCAGCTCGATCGCGTACGCGGCCGAGTCGGAGCCGTCCACGCCCACCAGGACCGGGCCGTCCACCGGGATCGGCTGCTCCTCCGGGCGGACGATGAGCACCGGGCAGTGCCCGTGTTGTGCCAGCTGCCCGCTGACCGAGCCGAGCATCAGCCCGGCGAAGCCGCCCACACCCCGGCTGCCCACCACGACCAGCTCGGCGCGGCGGGACTCCTCGACCACCGCGGCGCCCGGGCCGCCGGCTACCTGTCGTACCTGCACCCGCAGCCCGGGGTGCCGCTCGGCCAGGTCGGCGGCGACCGACTCCAGCATCCTCTCCGACTCCGCTGTGGGCGCCGGCACGCCCAGGTCGTACGGGTTGAGCGGCACGCCGTAGCCGAGCGGGTGCAGGTATCCGTGCACCAGCAGCAGGGGCCGGGAACGGGCGACGGCGGTCGCCGCGGCCAGGTCGGCGGCGGCCAGGCTGGACGGTGATCCGTCCACTCCCGCCACGACGGGTCGGTTCATCTGGTGCTTTCCCTCCGGTCGGCTCAGGCCATTGTGGCGGCACCGGCCCCGCCCGGACCGGCGAACCGGCTCGGTCGGTCCGGTCGCCCCGGTGCCGGACGACGGCCAGCGGGCTGTGACAGTGGTGCAGCACGCCGTGGCTGACCGAGCCGAGCAGCAGCGCACCGAGGCTACCGCGCCTGTGCGCGCCGACCACCGTCAGCTGCGCCCCGACGGACCCCTCGACCAGCACCCGGGCCGTCGGCACGGGCCTCGCCCACCGCCTCTTCGAACAGCTTCTCGGCTTCCTGGCGCAGGTCGACGTCGGGCAGCACCGGGGCGACCAAGCCCAGCGGCGTGCCGACCAGCGGCCACAGGAACGCGTTCACCACCCGCAGCGGTGTCGGGGGGTGCCCGTATCGTTCCGGCCGTGACGAACGAGGTGCTGCTCCGCCCGGTGCGCGACGACGACCTGCCCGCCTTCTTCGCCCACGAGCAGGATCCGCAGGCGAACTGGATGGCCGCGTTCGGCCCGACGGACCCGTCCGACCGGGCCGCGTTCGACGCGCACTGGGCGCGCATCCGCGCCGACCCGCGCATCGTCAACCGGGCCGTCACCGTCGACGGCGAGGTGGTCGGCCGGGTCGCCGCGTTCCCGGTCGGCGAGCAGACCGAGGTCAGCTACTGGATCGACGCGGCGCGCTGGGGGCGCGGCCATGCCACCGCGGCGCTGCGCGCGCTGCTGCGCGAGGTGCCGCACCGGCCGCTGCGCGCCCGCGCCGCCAAGGACAACGCCGCCTCGCTCGCGGTGCTGCGCAAGTGCGGCTTCGTCGTGGTCGGCGAGGACTCCGGGTACGCCCCGGCACGCCGAAGCGAGGTCGAGGAGTACGTGCTGGAGCTGCCCGCCGAGGGGCCTGACCAGGCAGACCGCTAGTCTCCCCGGGTGAACTGGCTGGAAATCGTCGGCTGGGCCGGCTCCGCGCTGCTGGTCTGGTCCCTGCTGCAGACGCGGATCCTGCGGCTGCGCGCGCTCAACCTGGTCGGCTGCCTCATCCTGATCGGCTACAACACCGCCGTGCAGGTCTGGCCGATGGTGGGGCTGAACGTGGTCCTCGCCGTGATCAACGTGTGGTATCTGCGCAAGCTGCTGGCCACCCGGCACGACGAGCAGACCTACCAGGTGGTCGAGGTGGGCACCGGCGACGCGTTCCTGGCGCACACGCTGCGGGTGCACGCCGCCGACATCGTCCGGTTCAACCCGGGGTTCCACTGGGATCCGGCCGCCGCCGACCGCTCGGCGTTCCTGGTGGTACGCGCCGACGAGGTGGTCGGCGTGATGCTCTCGCACGCCGAACCGGGCGGCGTGGCCCAGGTCGACCTGGACTACGTGACCCCGCCGTTCCGCGACTTCACCCCGGGGGAGTTCGTCTACCGCCGCAGCCGGCTGTTCACCGACCGGGGCTTCCGCCGGGTGGTCAGCCCGCCCGGCATGATCGCCCCCTACTACCACCGGCTCGGGTTCCGGCCCGAGGGCGGCGCGTACGTCCTCGACCTGCCGGTTCCCGCCACGCGGGGGTGAACCGGGCGTCCGCCTGTCGACGCCCAGTGATTGCACAGGATTCAGGCGCGGACCGGCGGGGCAACAGAGGGCCACGCCGACCGGATCTGCCGGCCGGCGGGTCGGCCATCGGCCGACCCGGATCGGGTCGAGGGAGATAACCGGTCGTGCAGAGCTACTGGAGCCAGCTTGCCCTGGTCGGTGTGCTGGTGATCCTCAACGCGGTGTTCGCCGGCAGCGAGATGGCCCTGGTCTCCCTGCGGGACAGCCAGGTGCAGCGGCTGGAGCGCAGCAGCCGGGGCGGACGGACCCTCGCCCGCCTCGCGAAGGACCCGAACCGGTTCCTGGCCACGATCCAGATCGGCATCACACTCGCCGGGTTCCTCGCCTCGGCCGCCGCCGCGGTGTCCCTGGCCCGGCCGCTGGTCCCGCTGCTGGGCGTCTTCGGCAACGCCGCCGAGACCGTCGCCATCGTCGCGGTCACGCTGGTGCTCACGTTCGTCACGCTCGTCTTCGGTGAGCTGGCCCCGAAGCGGATCGCCATGCAGTCGGCCGAGCGGTGGGCGTTGCTGGTGGCCCGCCCGCTGGACGTGCTGTCCAGCATCACCCGGCCCGCCGTCTGGCTGCTGGGCGCCACCACCGACCTGGTGGTACGCCTGTTCGGCTTGGACCCGAAGGCCGAACCGGACGAGATCGGCCCGGACGAGCTGCGCGACATCGTGGCCGGCAACCACGGCTTCACCAAGGAACAGCGCACGATCATCGCCGGTGCGGTGGAGATCGCCGACCGGCAGTTGCGCGCGGTGCTCGTACCCCGGTTGCAGGTCTTCACGCTCGACAGCGGCACCACCGCGGAGGCCGCGCGGCTCGTCCTGGCGGCGACCGGCCACTCGCGGGCGCCGGTGGTCCGCCACGGCGGCCTGGACGAGGCGGTGGGCGTCATCCACCTGCGGGACCTGGTCGGGGTCTCCGACGACCGGCCGGTCGACGAGATCGCCCGCCCGCCGATGCTGCTGCCCGACTCGCTGCCGGTGGTCGACGCGCTGCGCCAGTTCAAGGCCGAACGCCAGCACATCGCGCTCGTGGTCGACGAGCGCGGCGCGGTCGACGGGATCGTGACGCTGGAGGACATCCTGGAGGAGATCGTCGGCGAGATCTACGACGAGACCGACCGGGACCTGCGCGCCGTGCGCACCGAGGCCGACGGCACACTGGTGCTGCCCGGCACGTTCCCGGTGCACGACCTGACCGACCTCGGCGTGGAGCTGCCGAACCGGCCGGCGGGCGACTACACCACTGTCGCCGGGCTGGTGCTGATCTGCCTCGGGCACATCCCGACGGTGGCGGGGGAGCAGGTCACGGTGGACGGCTGGGAGCTGTCGGTGGCCGGCGTCGACCAGCGGGCGATCACCGAGGTGCGCGTCCGCCGGCGCGGCCGCCACGACGGCTCCCCGGACGACGACACCACCGACGACGCCACCGACCCGGCCGACGCCCCCGAACTCGACGAGGCACGCCGCTGACCGGCGCCCGCCGGTCGCTCAGCGGCGCCCGGCTCAGCGGCGCCCGGCTCAGCGGCGCCCGGCTCAGCGGCGCCCGGCTCAGCGGCGCCCGGCCGGGGGGCCGAACGGGAAACCGGGCACCGGCGGGAGCAGCTGCACCGCGTCGGCGGGCAGCTGGCGGGTGCTCCGCCCGACCAGCCGGGCGATCACCCGCAGCAGCCACGGCCCGGAGGGATGCAGCTCGGGACCGATCAGCCGGCTGATCACCCGGGTCCACCAGTGCCCGGCGACGATCACGTCGGTGATCCGCAGCCGGTCCGGCGGCCACCCGCCGCGCACCACCACGTCCACCACCCGGCCCAGCCGCCGCCCGTGCAGGTCGTACGCGGTGCGGCCGAGCAGCTCACCCGCTCGCACGGCCGGACCCCGGGATCCGCTCGATCAGGTGCCGGCGAAGCCACGCCTCCACCGGCGACGGCGGAAGGTCCGCCGCCGGGCAGCGCAGCCGCACCGCGCTGTCCACCCGGGCCACCTGGGACAGCGGGACGCGTAACGGCGGCACCGAAGGGTCGTCGGTGAACCGGTCCGCCACCGCCACCAGCAGCCGCCCGACCCGCCCGCCGATCCGTTCCCCGAGCGCGCCCTGCCCGGTGAGCAGGCAGTCCACGTACGGGAAACCCTCGTCGTCGACAGCGAAAGCGATGTCGTCTACGCGCCCCACGAGCAGCCCGTCCACGTCGACGATCTGCCGGTCGAGCAGCCGCTCGGCGAGCTGAACCCTCATCGCCCCATCCCCGTCATGACCGCCAGTGGGATCGCCGCCACCGAGGCCGCGACGATGAGCACCAGGAACACCGCGCCGAGCAGGTTCGTCCACCGCCCGTTGACCCGGTCGCCGAGATAACCGCGGTCGTTGGCGACCACCAGGATCGGCAGGTACGTCAGCGGCAGCACCACCGCGCTCAGCACCAGCATGTACTCGGTAAGCCGCACCGGGTCCACAGTCGTCATCAGCATCACCACACCGAGCAGCAGGCCGACGAGCAGCACGCTGTGGAACCGGGCCGCCTCCCGGGGACGGACCCGCTTGCCCCACTGCCACCCGAAGTACTGCGCCGCCGCGTACGCCGCCGACAGCCCGGTCTCCAGTGCCGCGCCGAACGTCACCGCGAAGAACGCCAGCACCGCGGCGGCCAGGCCGGCGCCACCGAGCGCCGTGGCCACCGGCCGCGCCACCTCGTCCAGCGTGCTCAGCGACGCCCCGGACGGGTGATAGGCCACCGTCGCCACGGCGATCAGCGACAACGCCAGGAACCCGCCCACCGGAAAACCGACCAGCACGTTCGAACGGGCCCGCGCCAGGTCCGCCGCGCTCCACCGTTCCTCCACGCCGCCGGAGGAGAAGAAGAACACCTCGTACGGGCTCACAGTCGAGGCGAACAGCGCCACCGCCACGAACCAGTACAGCGGCCAGCCGTGCCCGGACGCGCCGACCTGCCACACGCCCTGCCCGAGTGCCGGCCAGTCGGTCGGCAGCGCCACCAGCGCGACCGCGAACACCAGCAGCGCCAGCCCGGCCAGGCCGAAGATCCGCTCCATCAGTTCGAACCGCAGCCGCCACAGCACCAGCCACACGGCCAGCGCCGCGAGCGGCACCCAGAACAGGTGGCTCAGCCGGGTCGCCAGTTGCAGCGCCAGCGCCACCCCACCCAGCTCCGCGGCGAGCGTGACCACCGTGACCAGCCACGACGCGACCAGGTTGAGCAGCGCGACCCGCGGCCCGAGCCGCTCCCGGACCAGGTCGAACACCGCCCGTCCGCTCACCGCCGCGATCCGGCCGGCCATCTCCGCGTACGCGCAGATGCCGACCACCCCGACCAGCAGCACCCAGGTGTGGGCCATGCCGAACAGCGCGCCCGCCTGGCTGGCCGCCACCACGTCGCCGATGTCGACGAACCCGCCGACCGCCGACAGCACGCCGAGCGTGGCGGCGAACAGCTTCCTCACGTCGGGCCGGGAGCGGACGTCCTCACCGAGGCGACGATATCGGGGTCAGTTCCCCTTTTCGGGCTGAATCGGCCAGCCCGCGGAGGTCAGGCGGTGGTGAGGTTCTGCAGCCGAACCTGACCCCGGGCCACCAGCCGGCCGTCGGCGTCGGTGATCTCCACGAGCCAGAGCTGCTGGCTGCGGCCCCGGTGCACGGGCGTGCCGACAGCGGTCAGCTCCCCGTCACGCACCGCGCGCAGGAAGTCGGTCTGGTTCGACACCCCGACGACGGTGCCCTTGTCGCCCAGCCAGAGCGCGCCGCCGATGCTCGCCGCCGTCTCCACCACCGAGCAGTAGACGCCGCCGTGCTGGATCCCGTACGGCTGGTGCAGCTCCGGGCGGACCTTCCAGCGGATCACCACCCGGTCCCCGCTGACCTCGTCGAACGTCAGGCCCAGCAGGGCCACGAAGCCACCGGTCAAGTTCGGCATGTCCACCGCGGTTCCTCCTCGCGTTCGACGGGCGCCGCCAGCCTAGTCGCCGCCACGTGGGCAAACCCGGTACGGGCCAGGGGCGGGGATGGGGGACAATCGGTGACCGTGACCGACAGCAACCTCCCGCAGGGGCGGGACTCCCTGACCGACGACCTGCTGTGGCGGGGCCTGATCCAGGACTCGACCGGCCTCGACGAACTGCGCGAGCTGCTCGACGGCGGGAGCACCACCTTCTACGTGGGCTTCGACCCCACCGCGCCGAGCCTGCACATCGGCAACCTGATGCAGGTCGTCATGGCCCGCCGGCTCCAGCAGGCCGGGCATCGGCCGCTGCTGCTGGTCGGTGGCGCCACCGGGCAGATCGGCGACCCGAAGGAGAGCGCGGAGCGGACGCTGAACCCGCCCGAGGTGATCGCCGGCTGGGTGGAGCGCATCCGCGAGCAGCTCTCGCCGTTCGTCACGTACTCCGGGGAGAACGCGGCGCAACTCGTCAACAACCTGGACTGGACCGGCGAGATGTCGGTGGTCGAGTTCCTCCGGGACGTCGGCAAGCACTTCCCGGTGAACAAGATGCTCGCCCGCGAGGTGGTCAAGGCGCGGCTGGAGACGGGCATCAGCTACACCGAGTTCAGCTACCAGCTCCTGCAGGCGAACGACTACTTCGAGCTGCACCGCCGGCACGGCTGTCGGCTCCAGTACGGCGGCTCCGACCAGTGGGGCAACATCACCGCCGGGGTGGACTACATCCGGCGGCGCGGCGCCGGGCCGGTCGAGGCGTTCACCACGCCGCTGGTGACCAAGGCCGACGGCACGAAGTTCGGCAAGAGCGAGACCGGCACGGTCTGGCTCGACCCGCAGATGACCAGCCCGTACGCGTTCTACCAGTTCTGGGTCAACGCCGACGACCGGGACGTCAGCCGGTACCTGCGGTACTTCAGCTTCCGCTCCCGCGAGGAGCTGGAGGAACTGGAGAAGGCCACCGCGGAACGCCCGCAGGCTCGCCTGGCCCAGCGGGCGCTGGCCGAGGAGCTGACGACGCTCGTGCACGGCGAGCGGGAGATGGCGCAGGCGGTCGCCGCGAGCCAGGCGCTGTTCGGGCGCGGCTCGCTCGACGAGCTGGCTCCGGAGACGCTGCGCGCCGCGCTGACCGAGGCCGGCCTGGTGCACCTCGACGAGCTGCCGGACGTGGCCGGTCTGCTCAAGGAGTCGGGCCTGGTGCCGAGCATGAAGGAGGCCCGGCGGGTGATCGCCGAGGGCGGTGCGTACGTCAACAACACCCGGATCTCCGCTGTGGACGCCACGGTGTCCGCGGACGACCTGCTGCACGGCCGGTACCTCGTGCTGCGCCGGGGAAAGCGTTCGTTCGCCGGCGTCGAACTGCGCGGATAGCCGCCTGTCGACTGTGTGACGCGGGACGCGCCCAGCGGATTTGACGATCACTCCGCTGGGCGCGTAACTTTCTCTCTGCCAGCGCGGAACGGACGAAACAGGGCGAAAGACCTGAAGGCCGGAGCGCAGGACCTGAGAGCCGGGTGGTGCCCCGGATCCGCTGGGAGGCGGATTTGGCGAGGCGGAACCGACCGGGTAAGGTCGTTGGCCGGTAGGGATACGGACGAGCCAGCGGGAAACCGCGGGCGGCCGGCCTGCCGAATTCCTCGGAACGACCGGCGGAAGCCGGTCGAATCGGGGTGCCCGGTAAAGGGTGATGCACGACAAACCGGGAAACACCGGTTTGACACGGCAGAAACCACCGGGTAACGTAGTAAAAGTGCCCGGCGCGAGAGCGGCGGGTGAGCGGACGAAATGCCCCGGTCGGGGTTCCACGGTGTGGGGCTTGCGGTTGGTGTGTGGTTGTTCTTTGAGAACTCAACAGGGTGCTTGTAAAGCCAGTGCCAATTGTTTTATACCCCGGACTGGTGGCTGTTCTTTGGAATGGTTGCTGGTTGGGATTCCTTTGGCAACACTTTTGTTGTCAGGTTGATTGCTGTTCGACAAGTTTTTGTTGGAGAGTTTGATCCTGGCTCAGGACGAACGCTGGCGGCGTGCTTAACACATGCAAGTCGAGCGGAAAGGCCCTTCGGGGTACTCGAGCGGCGAACGGGTGAGTAACACGTGAGTAA